>JBKPSC010000409.1:0-7228 GCA_046734915.1 Acidobacteriota bacterium
TCGTCAACTTGCGCGATTCGTTCCTGTGGCCGGTCCTGTCAGCTGTCGTCGTCGGCGGCACGTTCGTCGCTCTCGGATTCCGCATCTGGATTTCGGGGCTGTGCTTTGCACTGTGCGCCTTCGTGGCCGGTACCGTTGCACAGGAGTTTTGGCGCGGTGCTCGCGTGCGTCAGAGCAATACCGGAACTGATCTGCTGACCGCGGTCATTGGCCTCGTCGGCCGCAACAAGCGTCGGTACGGTGGCTACGTCGTCCACGTCGGCATCGTCCTCATCTTCTTCGGCTTCGCCGGCGAGGGATTCAAGCAGGAGAAGCAGACTGTGGTGAAGGTCGGCACCGAGACGAGCCTCGGTGCGTACACAATTCGACACGATCGGCTGACCGTGACCGACGACGGACAGAAGCAAGCCGTCACGGCGCACCTGTCGCTCTTCTCCGGGGGCAAGCAGCTCGCCACGCTCTATCCAGCGAAATGGTCGTTTCACAAGCATGAAACCGAGCCGCCGACCACCGAGGTCGCGATTCGCCGCTCATTCGCTGAGGATTTCTACGTCGTGCTCGGCGCGTTCGATGCGGCCACACAGGACGTCACCCTGCAGATTTTCGTGAACCCGCTCGTGAACTGGATCTGGTTGGGGTTCGGTCTCATGGCGTTTGGAACGGGTATCGCGCTCCTGCCGGAGCGCGCGTTCTCGTTCGCGCTGGCGCGCCTGCCTGCTGAAGCCGCCACCACGGCAGTGCTGATGCTGGCGCTGATTCTCGGCTCGGCTTCGCGCGCTTCGGCGCAGCACACGGCGGCAACCGGTTCCCTCGCAGACAACGTTCAGACGTCGCATTACGCGCGCAACGACTTCGAGCGCCAGCTCCAGAAAGAGATTGTCTGCACCTGCGGAACGTGCGGGCATGCCGCTATTGGCGAATGCCGGAAGGACCCGTGTCCGGTCTCGCACCAAATGCGCGGCGAGCTGGCGACGCTCGTCGACCAGGGGAAGTCGCACGACGAAATCATTCAGTGGTTCGTCGGGCGGTACGGCAGCCAGGAAATGCTTGGGGCGCCGATTGACCGCGGCTTCAACCGACTGGCGTGGCTCTTTCCCTACATGATGGGCGCCGGCGGCGCCATGGTGATCGGACTCGTGGCAGTGCGCTGGTCGCGCCGCAGCGGAGTGCCGGCGACCGCTGAGCGAGGGGAGGCACTCGATCCGAACCTCGATGAGCGCCTCGACGATGAGCTCCGCAACCTCGACTAAAGACACGTCCGCGCGAACCTACGTGTCGGAGAGCACCCCAGACACGGCTGACAACAGCCTCAAACCCTGGCAGCTGTTCGTCCTCATCGGCCTGGCATGTGCGACGGCCATGACGTGGATGGCCCGGTCACAGGGCTTCGTGGCGGTCGTTCTGCTGACGATCCTGATGGGAGGAGTCGTCCTGGCCGCGCTCGCCACGTTGCGAACGGTTTCGCCGCTCGTTTCACCTGAGGACGATCGAACGCCGATGGTTGGAGAGCGGACCCGCGCCGCCCTCGAACGCGAGAAGACGCTGACGCTTCGCGCCATCAAAGATCTCGAGTTCGATCGCGCGATGAAAAAGGTCTCGGACGAGGATTACAGGGAGATGTCGAATCGGCTGCGCGCGCGAGCAGCGCGACTTATTCGACAGCTCGACGCCGGCGTCGACTACCGGAGCCGCATCGAGCAGGATCTCGTGAAGCGGATGGGCGAGAAGCCGGTCGAGCAGTCGGCGGCCAGCCACGCCGGCCGGACGTGTGCGAGCTGTGCGACCGCTAACGACACGGACGCCAGGTTCTGCAAGTCCTGCGGAGCGAAACTGTGACGCCCGCCTGGCGGGTCGCCGCCACGGCATCTCTCGGGCTCGCGCTGGTCCTGAGTGGAGCAGTGGCGAACGCTCAGTTTCAGATGCCCGATCCGAAGCAGATGTCGGGCATTCCGCGGCCCGTTAACGATCTTCCGGATCGGACGATTTCCGTTCGCGTGATTCGCGGCGACCTTTCCAACAACCTCCCAGACCAGCCGGTCGAGTTCATCATCGACGGCAAATCTCAGACCGTGAAGACCGATTCAGGCGGCCGCGCGCAAGTCGGACCGGTGCAGGCTGGAGCGACGGTCAAAGCGGTCACGACAGTCGACGGCGAACGCATCGAGTCGCAGGAGTTCCCAGCGCCCGTTCAGGGAGGCATCCGGCTGATGCTCGTCGCCACCGACAAGGAAAAAGAAGCGCAGGCGGCGCGCGACGCAGCGGCTCCAGCGGTTCCGGGCACGGTGGTCCTCGCCGGTGAGACCCGCATCGTCGTCGAGCCAGACGAGGACACGGTCCGCGTGTACTACTTGCTCGACATCACGAACAACGCGCGAACGAAGGTGCAGCTTGCCGCCCCGTTCGAGTTCGAGGCGCCTACCGGCGCCCTCGGCGTGACGCTGATGGAAGGATCGTCGCCCCAGGCAAACGTCGTGGGAACCCGCGTCCGCGTGCAGGGACCGTTCGCGTCGGGCGGCACGTTCGTCCAGGTTGCGTTTGCGTTGCCACAAGCCAACGGCACAGTCGAGCTCCAGCAGCAGTTTCCAGCCAACATGGAGCATCTGGGCGTGATCGTGAAGAAGGTGGGTGACGCCCGCCTGACGTCACCCCTGATTCAGCGGCAACAGGACATGCCGGCAGGCGGTGAGACGTACATCGCGGCGGCCGGTGGGGCCGTGCAAGCAGGCCAACCGGTCATGTTGACCATCAGCGGTCTTCCGCACCACAGCCCGACGCCCCGCTATGCCGCCCTCGCCCTGGCGGTGGCCATCGCCGCCTGCGGTGCGTGGTTCGCCCTTCGCCCCGTGCCGCAGACACGACAGGCCGAACGTAAACAGCTCATCGCGCGCAGAGAGCGCCTGTTCCAGGATCTGGTGAGGCTGGAGACCGGCCAGAGGCGCGGCAAAGGCGACGCCGCGCGTTATGCCGCACGGCGCGAAGAGATCATGGGCGCGCTCGAGCGGATCTACAGCGCTCTCGAATCAGACGAAGGCACTCCCGACCCGTCCGGCCGAACAGGCGTCGCTGCGTGAGCGTCGACTTCGATCGCGTCGAGCTGGCTGATGTCTCGCGGCATTTCGGCCGGCGACGCGCTGTGTCGCGGATGTCGTTCGCCGTCGGCACTGGAGAAATCCTCGGCCTGCTGGGTCCGAACGGGGCGGGCAAGTCGACCATCATCGGGATGATGGCCACACTCGTTGCGCCGAGCTCGGGTGCCGTCCGATACGGCACGAGCACTGCCGCGGAGGGCGGCCCGGCGCTCAGAGGCCGCATCGGCCTTCTCGCGCACGAGCTGCATCTGTATCCCGAGTTGACGGCTCGTGAGAACCTGGAGTTCTTCGCAAGGCTTCACGGGATTCAGCCCTCACCACTCGTGGAATCTGCGCTCGGCCTTGCCGGATTGTCAGATCGTGCAGACGATGTTGTATCGGGCTTTTCCCGAGGCATGCGCCAACGGCTGGCTCTCGAACGCGCACTCCTTCATGAGCCGCGGCTGATTCTGCTCGACGAGCCATTCACCGGTCTCGATGATCGCGCGGTCGGGGTCGTTTCCGATCGGTTGCGCGCGCTGGCGGCGTCCGGCCGGATCGTCGTCCTCGCCACCCACGATCTGGATCTTGCTGACGGCCTCGTCACTCGCGTCGGCATCGTTCGTGACGGGCGGCTGCTGACCGACGAGCGGGGCAGTGCCGGCCTGCGTGCCAGATATCGGTCGCTCGTCGGCCACTGACGATCGCCCATGTTTCTCCGAGTCGCACTTCTGGTCCTGAAGAAGGACGTGGCAATCGAGGCGAAGAGCTTCGAGATCATCACCACGACGCTGTTCTTCGCGGCTTCCTGCATCCTGGTGTTCTCGTTTGCGTTCGTCAAAGAGGGCTCGCCGGTACAGGATGCCGCCTCGGGCATCCTGTGGATTGCGATCGCATTCTCGGGCACCCTGGCGCTGGGCCGGACATTCGAACGTGAGCGCTACGGGGAGACGCTGCGGGCGCTGCTGCTCGCGCCCGCACCCCGACCGGCGATCTATGTCGGCAAGCTGCTCGGCATGGTGTTCGTCATGCTCACGACCGAGGTGCTCCTCGTGCCCATGGTGGCGCTGCTGTTCCAGGCCCCGCTCTTCAGCCGGCCGCTTCTGCTCCTCGTGCTTCTTCTGGTCGGGACCGTCGGCTTCGCCTCTGTCGGAACCCTTTTCGCGGCAATGCTCGTGAGGGCCCGAACCCGCGATATCATGCTTCCGATCCTGCTGTATCCGGTGACAGTTCCGGTGATGATCGCCGGAGTGCAGGGCACCTCGGCATTGCTCATGTCGACTCCAGATGAGTCGATGGCGACTATGTGGATCGGGATCGTCACGAGCTTCGACGTCGTGTTCATCACGTTTTGTCTCTGGCTGTTCGAGCCGCTCATGACGGAATAAGGCCGTCTAGATGGAGAGCGTTCTCATCAGGCAGTGCCGGTAGGACGCGGGTATGAACCGAAAATACTTTCTTCCACTCTTCGGTCTCACGACGGTGATGTTCGCCGCGGCGCCGTTTGTCATCGCCAACGCGCCGTACGAGTCGACGATGCTGCTCGTGCAGAAGATCTTCTACTTTCACGTACCGTCATGGTTCGTGATGTTCTCGGCGATTTTCATCGCCGGCATCTACAGCGTGATCTATCTGGTGAAAGGCGATCGCAGGGCTGACCAGATAGCGGCCGCGGCGGCAGAGATCGCGGTCATCTTCGGCGTGATGGGCCTGGTCACGGGACCGCTGTGGGGACGCAAGGCCTGGGGCGTCTGGTGGCAGTGGGATGCCAAGCTGACGATGGCGCTCCTGCTGGAGATGATCTTCCTTGGCTATCAGCTCGTGCGCCGGTACGGCGGCCCGGGCTCAGACAAGATGAGCGCCGCGCTCGCGGTGTTCGGCATGGTCAACGTCCCGTTCGTGTATTGGTCGGTAAATATCTGGCGAACGGTCCATCCGAAGACGAGTGTGGTGCCGACGCTCGGACCGGGCATGTTTGGCGCCTTCTGGTTCAGCGTCCTCTCATTCATGTTGCTGTTCTCGCTCCTCATGACGCTGCGGCTCAGGCTCGAGCGTCAGCGCGCCGTCCTCGACGAGCTCTATCTGGCAGAAGAGCCATGACCATGCTCAAGCAAACGCTCGGAATCCTCGTCTCGATCTTCCTGTCAGCGGTACCGCTGCTGGCGATGCAGCCGCCGACCGGTGCGGCGCAGGAGGGTTTCGTGCCCATCGATCAGCTGCCCCCGTCGGAGCAGCTGCCGGCCGCACCGCTGCTCATCACAGCCTACGCGTTCGTCTGGGTGCTGCTGATGGTGTATCTGTGGTCCATCGCCAAGCGGCTGGGGAAGGTGGAGTCTGAAATCCAGTCGCTCCAGCGCCGATCGACGGGTTCGGGACGGTGACGGCCGGGCACTTCATCTTCATCCCGGCTGTTCTGCTCGTCGGGATGGTTATCGGCTGGATTCTCGGATCTCGCGCCGCGCGCGATGCGTATGCGATGGAGTTGAAGCGTCGCGAGGCGCGCGCCGCGAAAGAGAAGAACTGACGGAGCGCGCGGCTACCTCCCCGCCGCCAGCCGGTCCGCCAGCGGGTCCGGCAGACCCGCCTTCCTGATCTTGTCCTGCGCCACCTGTACCGGGTAGGGCAGACGGACCATCTCAATCCGGCCGGCGGGCGCATCGACGATGGCGTACGCCGCGCGCGGATCCCCATCCCTGGGCTGACCCACCGAACCGGGGTTGATGAGGTATTTCAACCCGGTTCTCAGGACGATTTCCGCCTCCACGGCGCTTGCCACTCGCGTCCCTTCCATCGTCCCGTTCAGCGACTGAAACACCGCCGGGTAGTGCGTGTGGCCGAACAGGCAGATGTTCCGCGTCGTGGTGAGAAGGGCCAGCTGCGCCTCGGACGGACCGAAAATGTATTCGTCTTCGTCGACCGGCGACCCGTGGCAGATCTGGATGTCGTCATCGACGATCAGCGGACCGCGGGGCAGCGCCGCGACCCACTCCCGATTGGACGGCGTAAGGGCATCGGTCGTCCATCGCGCCGCTGCCCGCGCAACCGCATTGAACCCGTCAGCCGATTCCAGGCCGACCGACACCTTGTCATGATTGCCGCGCACGAGCGCAATCGGCTCCAGCTCACGGACCCGTTCGATCACAGCGTTCGGGTCGGCGCCGTAGCCGACAACGTCGCCGAGAATCAGGACGTCGTCGTACCCGCGAATGTCGGCATCGGCCAGGCAGGCGTCGAGAGCTTCGAGGTTGGCGTGGATGTCACTGAGAACGAGGTGGCGCATGGGTTGCGGGTCCGCCTACTCTTCGAGCCAGTGAATGAGCTGTTCAACCAGGGCGGGGACTCCCGCCCGTGAAGCATCGAGGCGCATCTGAGCCTGTTCGTACGCCGCGCGCCTCAGCAGGTACAACCGTTCGAACTCTACTCGATCCGCCGCCAAAGGACGCCGGCCATCCGCCGGAACTCGTGCAATGAGCCGGTCGAGCGGCACGTCGATCCACACGGAGGCGCCGTCCTGGTTGATGATCGCCCGGTTCTGTGGATCGACGAACGTCCCTCCTCCTGTCGCCACAATGAGATGTCGTGTTGCCAGTTGGTCCATGAGAACAGCACGCTCGGCGGCGCGGAAGTATGCCTCGCCCTTGCGGGCGAACACGTCGGCGACGGTCTGTCGCTCTCGTCGTTCGATCATCTCATCGATGTCGGCCATCTGCCACCCGAGCCGGCGAGCGAGCGCCCTGGCGACGGTGGTCTTGCCGGCGCCCATGAACCCGACCAGATAGACCTTGTCGACTCTCACGCGACGAGCTGTTGCAGCGTCTCGAAGAAGCCCGGATAGGAAATAACGACGGCGTCGGCACCTTCAATCCGTGACGGCTGCCGGGCGGCCAGACCGGCGACCGCAAAGGCCATCGCCATCCGATGATCGCCCCGCGCGTCGGCGACGCCGCCGGCAGGAACGCCGCGACCGTGAATCGCGAATCCATCGGGGAACTCGTCGGCCTCGATGCCAAGCGCCCTGAATCCAGCGACCAGCGCGGCGATGCGGTCGCTCTCCTTGACGCGGAGCTCGGCCGCGCCGCGAACGACGACATCGCCCTGGTGCGCGGCAAGCGCGGCAAGCGCCGGGAGCTCGTCGATGAGGCCGGGTACCTCATGGGGCT
>JBKPSC010000410.1:0-13100 GCA_046734915.1 Acidobacteriota bacterium
CGAATCGCCGCGGTCGTGTTCGTGAGAACAGGAGTAGGCGAGGTCTCCGCGCAATTGGCGCTGCCATAGCCGACGAAGTCCACGATCGCCGTTGCCGGACACGTGCCGCTCAGGAGTGTCGTGCCGCTGACGAGGGCGACCTTGCCCGACCCAGCCGCCATCGCGATCGTCCCCACGACCTCCGGTGTCGGCAGGTTCAAGGTGCCGCCGGTTCCTTCGGCCTCCTGAACGAGATAAAAGCGCCCCGGAAGCACGATGCCGGAGAGATCGGACTTCTGCCAGGTTGCGCCGGTCGACGCCGCGTACTGCACCGACCAGCCCGTGAGGTTCACCGGCGTCATGCCGATGTTGAACAGCTCGATGAAGTCGTTGCGATAGGCGGCCCCGCTGTTGCCGCCCCCGCCATAGACCTGGCTGATGACCATCGTCGAGCTCGGCGGCACGGTACCCTGGACCGTCAGCGGAATAGCCCCGCTCGTGGCCCGCATCTGTGTATCGGCGATGGTCACGGGCAGCAGCTTGCCGCCGGCCGCGGTACCTGCCGCGACGACGACTTCGCGGGAGAACACTCCGTCGGCTGCCGTGACGTCGCCGTTCGTGCCGTCGTCGACGAGGGGCTGCACTGCAGGACCGCCGATCGCCGTCAGATCGCTGGTGACGGTCAGACCGGTGCTGACGGGTCCGGCTCCCGGAATCACTGCCACCGTCAACAGCGTCGAAGCGAGCGTCGGCACACTGGCCGGTGTGGCGGCGGCAGTGCCGAGCGGTGCGCGGCCGGACGTGACGTTTCCCGGTCGAGCGGCGCCGATCGAGAAGTCGGCGAGGTTGTTGTCGGTGTCGATGTCGTTTCCGAGCGCGTCGCGATTGCGAAACGTGGCGACCGCATTCCCCGGCGCGCTCGTCGGCGCAGTCTCCGAGCAATTGGCCGTCGCACCAAAGCCGACCAGGTCGATCACGTCGGTGGAGGGGCATCCGCCGGACAGCGCCGACGTCGTGTTGACGAGGGCCACCTTGCCTGCGCCAGCGGCCATCGCGATTGTCCCGGTCGCGTCAGGTGCCGGAAGGTCCGCCGTACCGCCGGTTCCAGCCGCCTCTTGGATGAGGTAGTAACGGCCAGGCGGGATTGTCCCGTTCAAGGGCGTCACCTGCCAGGTTGACCCGGTCGCGGATCCGTACTGGACAGACCATCCAGTCACGTCAATCGATGTCGTCCCGCGGTTGTACAGCTCGATAAAGTCGTTCCGGTAGATCGACCCGGCGTTGCCTCCGCCGCCGTACACCTGACTGATCACGATGGTGTCCGAGACGCCGCGAATGGTGACCGCCATCATGCCGACGAGGTACGCGCCGATTGCAGACCAGATGACCTTGCGCGCCAGCGCGTGGCGGTAATCGGGCGACATGGAGGCCTCCTGTGGGGACCGGGGAGTGCGGGACAATCCTATAGCGACTCGTTCGCCGCGGTACGTCGTTCGTGTGACGTCGGAGGAACGTGCTAACGTGGGCTTCGGGCTCCAGGCTCGGACTTCAGGGGCCGTGGGCTTCGGTGCGTAAGACCTAAGACCTAAGACCTAAGACTTAAGACCTGAGAGAGACGCATGAATCGCCTATCAACGTCCGGCATCATCCTTACTGCCGCCCTCGTGTCCGGCGGCGAGTCGCGCGCGCAGAGTGCCGCGCCGTCGGTCACCGTTTACAAGAGTCCCACCTGTGGCTGCTGCAGCAAGTGGATCGAACACATGCGGAGCCAGGGCTTCACGGTGAAGTCGATGGACGTCGACGACATCACCAGCATCAAGACCGCCTACGGCGTCCCACCGGAATCGGCGTCGTGTCACACTGCTCTCGTCGGCGGATACGTCGTCGAAGGACACGTTCCTGCCGACAGCATCAAGCGTCTGCTACGTGAGAAACCGAAGGTTGCCGGCATTGCCGTGCCGGGGATGCCCGTCGGATCGCCTGGCATGGAGGTGCCGAACGGCCAGGTCGAACACTACGACATCGTCAGCTTCGTCAAGGGCGGGAAGACGACGGTGTTCGAGAAGAAATAGGCTTCGGGCTGTGGGCTTCGGCTTCAGGTACTTTTCTTCGCAGGTTAGACGCGACCGCTTTGCACTCGGCGCCGAGCGTCTTACCAAGATTTCTTGGCCTGAGCCTTGAGCCGAGGCCCTGGTGTGGCTCGAGCCGGCTCTAGCCCTAAGCCAAACGGCGCTGCCTGATCCATAATCCGACCGCTTGGCAGCGCCTCTCCTCTCCCGCGATCGCATCGTCGCTCCACCCGACTACAACCGCTGGCTGGTGCCGCCGGCGGCGCTGGCCATCCATCTTTCAATCGGCATGGCGTACGGCTTCAGCGTGTTCTGGCTGCCGTTGAGCCGTGCCATTGGCATCACGCAATCCGCGCCGGGCGATTGGAGCGTCAGCACGCTCGGATGGATGTACACGCTGTTCTTCGTCGTGCTGGGATCATCGGCCGCGGTTTTCGGCCCTTGGGTTGAGCGCGAGGGGCCGCGCAAGGCGGGAGTCGTTGCGGCATGCTGCTGGGGCGGCAGCTTTTTCCTCTCGGCGCTCGGCATTTACCTTCACCAGATCTGGCTGCTCTGGATTGGTTCTGGGGTGATCGGCGGGTGTGGTCTCGGGCTCGGCTACATCTCTCCGGTCTCCACCCTGATCAAATGGTTCCCCGATCGGCGGGGCATGGCGACCGGGCTGGCGATTATGGGATTCGGCGGCGGGGCGATGATCGGCACACCGCTCGCGGATCTGCTGATGCGGCGTTTCGCGACGCCGCAATCCGTCGGCGTCTGGGAAACGTTCCTCATCCTCGGGGTGATCTACTTCACCGCGATGATGGCTGGTGCTTTCGGCTATCGCGTGCCGCCCCCGGGCTGGTCGCCGCCCGCCGGATCCGGCGTGCCGCAGCAGGCGCCCCGTGGCCGCCACGTGCCCGTGAGTCGAGCGTGGCGCACGCCGCAATTCTGGCTGCTCTGGGCAGTCCTCTGTCTGAACGTCAGCGCCGGCATCGGAATCCTCGGCATTGCCTCGCCGATGGTGCAGGAGATCTTCCGCGGCCGCGTCACGGCTTCGGCCGCGGCGGGATTCGCCGGATTGCTCAGCCTCTTCAACATCGCCGGCCGGATCTTCTGGGCGAGCTTGTCGGACTTGATCGGCCGCCGCGCGACCTACGGCGTCTTCTTTGCGTTCGGCACGATCCTCTACGCATCGGCTCCATTTGCCGGCGCATCCGGCGGCCTCGTGCTCTTCGTCGTCATCTTTTGCGTGGCTCTGACGATGTATGGCGGCGGATTCGCGGCCATTCCGGCCTATCTCGCCGATCTCTTCGGTGCCGTCCACGTCAGTGCGATTCACGGCCGACTGCTGACCGCATGGTCGACGGCCGGCATCCTGGGCCCGGTGCTCGTGAACTACATCCGCGAGTTCCAGATTGGCCGCGGCGTTGCGCCGGGACAGGCGTACACGATCACGATGTACCTGCTGGCGTCGCTGCTCGTGCTCGGGTTCTTCTGTAACCTCGCCGTGAAACCGGTCCCGCACACACTGTTCGTCGAGCCAACTGATGCGCCGGCGGCCGTCACGCGACCCTCGGAACCGTCGGCCTTGCCCGCATCCGCAGGGCGGCACGTCGTCCGGCGCGGCCGATGGGGTCTCGTGGCGGCCGCCTGGCTGGCTGTCACCATCCCGCTCGTCTGGGGCGTGTGGCGGACGCTGGCGCTCGCGCGGCAGATGATCGGGTGAGCACATATAATCCGGGCGGAGGACAGGCATGACCAGGCTGCTGGGTTTGGCGCTCGGACTTCTGCTGGCTGCGCAGGGCCAGGCGCCCGCGCCCGGGAAAACATGGACGCTCGAGGATCTGTTCCGCCGCAACGTCGGCACTCGAGAGCAGCAGACTTCCGCCTTCCCGCCCCACAAGGTCATCGACAACATCTGGTACGTCGGCACGGAGAGTCTCGCGTCGTTTCTCATCACCACGCCGCAGGGCCACATCCTGATCAACAGCTCGTACGAGGCGAACGTGCCGGTGATTCTCGGCTCCGTCGAAAAACTCGGATTCAAGCCGAGCGACATCAAAATCATCCTCGGCAGCCATGCGCACGGCGATCACATGGAAGGCGACGCGGAGTTGAAGCGGCTCACCGGAGGTCAGGTCATGGCCATGGCCGAGGACGTGCCTGCGCTCCAGCGCATGATGCCGGCCGGCAAGCCGCATCCGATCGATCGCGTCCTGCACGACGGCGACACGGTCACCCTCGGTGCGACAACGCTCGTCGCGCGGCTCACCCCCGGGCACACCAAAGGCTGTACGACGTGGACGATGAAGGCCACCGAGAACGGCCGCACCTACGACGTGGTCATCATCGGCAGCGTCGGCGTGAACCCGGGCTTCGTGCTCGTCGACAACAAGGACAATCCCGGCATCGCCGACGAATACATCCGCGCCTTCAAGGTGCTGCGATCGCTGCCGTGTGACGTCCCGCTCGCCTCGCATCCGGCGATGTACAACATGGCGGAGAAGTTCAAGAAGCTTGGCGCCAACCCGAATCCGTTCATCGACCCGGCGGGTTACAAGGCCGAGCTCGATACCGTGGAAACCGTGTTCACGCGAACGCTCGATGAGCAACGAAAGGCGGCGACGAAATAGCGATGGCTCGACTCGAGATACGCGGCAACCTGGCGAACGACTACGCGGACGTGTTCACGGCGGAAGCCGTTGACGCGCTCGAAGCGCTCGCTCATCTGGATGACGATCGCAAGGCGCTGATGATGGCGCGCATCGCGCGGCGGCGCGATCGGGCCAAAGCCAAGCAGCGGATCGCCTTCCTCGATCCCGACAAGACCATTGGCCGCACCAGCATCACCGTCGCGCAGGCCCGCGCCGGCGATTTCGTCGGCAGCGAGATTCCGCCCGACTTGCGCCGTCAGTGGATTCAAGGCACCGGTCCGGCGGCCAAGCGCGACGGTTCGGTCGAGCGCAGCATCCGCAACGTCGCCCATGCGCTGCTGTCGGGCGCCGACGGCTGGATGTTCGACGGCGAAGACGCGTTGGGACAGCTGTCGAGCATGTCGCTCGACAACCAGCGGAATCTGAAGCTGGCCTTCCGCCGCGATCCCCTGTTCCTCCGCGTGGCGAAGGAAGTGGCGGATGAAATCAACAAATGGGCCGAAGGCTTCTTCGGCCGCCCGGTCATCAGCGACTGGGAGGCCCAGCTTCGCTTCACGACGCGAATCTTTCGGGCGCGCGGTCTCCACCTCGACGACCGGCAGGTGCGGCGCCGCGATGGCCATGGATTCTCCGCATCCATCGTCGACACGGTCTTATACGTCGTCAACAACGCCGCGCAGCTTCAGCGCGATGGGTCGTCGATCGTCCTTTACCTGCCGAAGATTCAGACGGCGGAGGAGGCCGCGCTGTGGAACGACATCCTCAACGCGCTCGAAGGACAACTCGGGCTGCCGAGTGGCGCCATCAAGACATACGTCCTCGTTGAGCAGCTTGAGGCCTGCTTCCAGCTGGCGGAAATCCGCGCGGCGCTCGGCCGCCATTTCATCGGCTTCAACACCGGCCGGTGGGATTACATCAACAGCGTCGCCGACGCGATGGCGTGGGATGCGACGTTCGTTCAGCCGAACATCGACGCGATTACCATGACGTTCGGCTACATGCGGAACTACGAGGATCGCGTGCGCCGCGCCGTCAACACGCCAGACCGTCTCGGCCAGTACGCGCTCTGGCAGGGCGGTATGGAGCCCAACATTCCGGTCGGCTCCGAGAACGGCGTGACGGCAGGCATGGCGCGGGCGGTCGCCGGCGCCGAGCGCGAGCAGCGCGAGGGCGCCAGCGGCAAATGGGTCGCGCACTGGAAGATGGTCCACATCGTTCGTCCGGTGTGGGAGCGCGTCGGGCAGGACAATCAGCTCGGTCGGGCGTTTCCGCCGCTGACGTACTCACAGGCGGATGCTGACGGTCTGACCGTCTGCGACCCTGCGCCGCGAACCGTACGCGGCGCCCGCGATCTGCTGAGCGTCGGACTGCAGTACGGGAACGCCTTCGGTCAGGGGATGCAGGCCGCCGCGTTGAAGCCGGCCGATTTCTTCGGAAACGACGATGTGCTGTACCTCATGGAAGACATGGCCACCGGCGAGATTCGCCTGAGCATTCTCTGGGAGTGGATGCACAAACAGGCGGCGTTCACTGCTGACGATCCAGGCGGCGTCAAGGCTGGCGACACGCTGACGCCCGAACTGTTCGCCAGGCTCCTCGTCGAGGAGTACGCCAAGCTGCGCAACGCCAGCAATCGCGACGTTCACGACGACTCGAAGGACACGACGCTGCCGATTGCCCGGGAGATCGTCGACGTCTACGTAAGAGACTCGGTCAAGCTGCCGTGGTACATCGACCTCTTGAACATCACGCTCGGGACATGGAAGCTGGACAAGGCAAAATCACGCATCGCGTTGCTCGCAGACTCGTTCCGGAAGGACGGCACCAGGGTCACGGAGAATCTGGACTGGGAATGACACTGGGCTCTGGGCTTTAGGCTTTGGGCTCTCGGCTTTGGCAGGCTTTGGGCTCCTGGCTTCGGACTTCAGGTACGTTCCTGAGTAGCTGTAAAACGCTGTCTGCCGCTCGGCGCTGAGTACCAAGCAGTGTGTCTAGCTGGTTAGGAAAGGTACCTGGAGCCCAGAGCCCGAAGCCTGAAGCCCATTTAGGTCTGCACTTCCGTGCAGATCTGCGCTTCGAGGCTACAGGCGACTCGCCCGACGCGCCGATAAGTTGGATGTGAAGCGTGCGGGCGTCATCATTCATTGGAAGCGGGTCGTTTTCAGTGCGGCCTTGTTCTGGTTCTGGTATTTGACTCCGGTCGTCGCCAGCCACATGGAGCAGGCGCACGTTCTTGCGCCGCTGGCCTCCTTGCTGGGGCAGTAGGCGGCCTTCACACAACGCCGAAGCTCGGCTGCTCGGCGACACATTCGGCGATTGCGTGGGCCTGAGTTCGTCTGTCAACATGGGTTTCCCCCGGCTGCGTCACTCACATGAGCTCGAGTTTCCAGACCGACTCCCCGTTGCCGGCGCTTTCTGCGTACCGTGTGCTCGTGGTCGACGACAACCTCGACGGCGCCACGACGCTGTCGATGTTGCTCGAGTTCTCGGGCTATCAGGTTCGCTCCGCGTACGACGGCCTGGCTGCGCTCAAGGCCGTTGACGAGTTTCATCCTCATGCCATCGTGCTGGACATCGGGTTGCCGGGTCTCGACGGCTACGAAGTCGCCCGTCGCCTCCGCGGCAATCAGTCCGATGTCGTGCTCATCGCGCTGACCGGTTACGGACAAGAGTCAGACCGTGAGCGCTCCCGCAAGGCCGGGTTCGATCACCACTTCGTGAAGCCCACCGATCCGCGCACGCTCTGCGACGTGCTCCATCGCAGCGTGACCAGCCGCGAATCCTCGCGATCGTAGCGGCCGACTGGCCGACTGTGCGACGCTACTAGGCACGGCGTCCCACCGGTGACGCGAGGAGACCGTCGATGGCTCGTGTGAACGGCTTGCACCACATCACCGCAATTGCTGGCCCACCGCAGGAGAATCTGGACTTCTATGCCGGTCTCATGGGCATGAGACTGGTCAAACGATCGGTGAATCAGGACGACCCGGGGACCTATCACTTCTTCTTCGCCGACGCCGAAGGCCACCCTGGATCCGATCTCACGTTCTTCCCGTGGCCGCAGCTGGCGCCGCCGAGGTTGGGCCACGGTCTCGCCGTCGAGGTCAGCCTCGAAGTGCCGGTCGGCACGCTCGAGTTCTGGGGACAGCGCCTCGAACGCTACGGCGCGGTCGTCGGCCGCATCGAGACGCGGTTCGGCGATCGCGTGCTGGCGCTGGTGGATCCGCACGGCCTGAAGCTGGCCCTCGTCGAGCCCGCTTCGCCCCACAACCGATCGTTCACGCCGTGGGAGCAGAGCGGCGTGGACGCCGACATGCAGATTCGCGGGCTGTACGGCGCCCAGGTGTGGGAGCACGCCGCGCAGGAGACGGTTCGGTTTCTCACGGCCACCCTCGGATTCGAACAACTGGCGTCGGAGCGTGGATGGACGCGTTACGGATTCCGCGACGTAGCTGGCCTCGTCGACGTGCGAGAGACACCCGACGAGCGGCGCGGGGCGTGGGGCGTCGGCACCGTTCACCATCTTGCCTGGCGAGTGGACGACGAGGCACATCAGCTCGTCATGCGCGAGCAGATCGCGTCGGGCGGCTCACGGCCGACGCCGGTCATCGATCGCTTCTGGTTCAAGTCGGTCTACTTCAGGGAGCCCGGCGGCGTTTTGTTCGAGATCGCCACCGAAGGACCAGGATTCGGCGTGGACGAGGATCCCGCGCGGCTGGGCGAGACGCTCGTCCTGCCGCCGTGGCTGGAGCCAAAGCGCGGCGATATAGAGCGCGTCCTGCCGCCCATCACGATGCCGAGTCTCGTATGAGCAAAACCGATCTGGATTTCGTTCACGTTTACCAGCCGCCGTCCACTCCGTCCGCGCCAGTGCTGCTGCTCCTGCACGGCACGGGCGGCAACGAGCGCGATTTCCTGCCGGTGGCAGAAGATCTGTATCCCGGTGCGGGCGTCCTGAGTCCGCGCGGCAAGGTGCTCGAGCGCGGCATGCCACGGTTCTTCCGCCGCCTGGCCGAAGGCGTCTTCGACCTGGACGACCTGCAATTCCGGACGCAGGAGCTTGCGGCCTTTCTCAGCGATGCGGCGGCACGATACGGCTTCGATCAGTCGAAGCTCACAGCCGTCGGATTTTCGAACGGTGCGAACATCGCCGGGAGCCTGCTGCTGTTGTCACCGAAGTCGCTCGGCGGGGCGGTGCTTATTCGGGCGATGGTGCCCATCGTTCCGGACCCCCTGCCGCAGCTGGCGCACATTCCAGTCCTGGTCGTCAACGGTCGTCAGGATCCCTACGTGAGCCCTTCACAAACGGAAGATCTGATCGATTTGCTCAAACGCGCCGGCGCCGACGTCACGCTGACGTGGCAACCCGGGGGACACGGCCTCACCGAGGCCGACGTGACCGAGGCGGGGCGCTGGCTCACATCGCGTCAATGGTGAAGCGCCGGCAACGCCTGATGATTAGTTCGCCAGATGCAAGAGCAAGTTCGGCGAACGCCCTGGATTGGTAACGACACCGGGCGTCGCCGCATCGATCAGAGCCTGACGAACCTCCCGTGAAGCGGCGGTCGGATGGCGCTCGAGATAACGCGCGGCGACGCCTGCGGCCAGCGGCGCCGCGTACGAGTCGCCGCTCTGTTGACGCGTCGGCGTGAATCCACGCCGCTCCTGCCGAAGGCCCGCGCCCATCACGGACACTGACGGCGCGAACATCGTCAGCGCCGGTCCGTAGTCATCGCGCATCGCGGTGTCGTGTTCGTCGGTGCCGGCGACGATGAGCGCGTCGTGGGGCAGGTCGACGCCCCAGTGCTTCGTCACGTCGCCGGCGGTTCCGGCTGAGAGCGTGTACAGGAACCCTGCCGCGACCGACCTCTGGATTGCCGCATTCAGCTCCGGACTGGCGAATCTGAAACTGAGGTTCACGACAGCCGGACGCTGGCCGTGACGGGTAATCCACTCGACCGCGCGGATGACGGCGTTGACGTCACCTTCGCACTCGGCGCCTCCGGCGGCGCGCAGCGCCTGTATCGCGGCCATCGGGGCGGCGCCGAAGGTCGCGCCCGCGGCCAGACTCGCGTTGAGCGTGCCGTGTCCGTCCGGCAAGGCGCAATCGTCGGCGTCGGGGCCGCCCGGTGATCCGGTCGTGAAATCGCCGACGGCGTGAGCGCGCCCGCCGAACTCCGGATGGGTCACGCGAACGCCGGTGTCGATGACGTAGATGGTGACGGCGGCGCCGCCATTCCGTGGCACAGGACGATGATCGAGTGGGAGCGTCCGCTGATCGATGCGGTCGAGCGCCCAGTTTGCCGGACCGGGCGCCGCCCCGCTACCCAGCACGGCCGTAACCATTGTCAGGGCGATGGCCAGAATCGTCGTCGGAACAGGACCAAAGATCACAGTGTCAGAAGGCAAGCACGAAGTTGGCCATGCGCCAGGCGCCAGGATTCGATCGCCCCTAACCAACGCCGCCAACTCAGCCGGACACTGTCGCCGATCGACACGAGCCCCTTCGTGGAGCGGCACCGGTCTCGGACCGATACGCCGGGAGATCCCCTGAATGGCTCCGAAATCGGTTTCCCTGACCGCGCAGCTGGAGCTCGCTGTCGTCGGGTCGATCGTCGCGACCGCGGTCGCGCTGACGACCGTCGCGTTTCAGACGGTGCGCGACAATCTCGACCGCGAGGCGCGCGGACGCGTGCGCGTCGCTGCACAGAATCGCGCCGCGGCCGTGTCCCGTATCGTCGGCGGCCAGCATCAGCGTGCCGAACGGTTCATCGCGAGTATCACCGCGCTGTGCGGGGAGACCGCGCCTTCCGGCAATGTCGCGTGGGAGCTCGGCTGCACCCGCGCGGCCCTTCAGGAATTCAGAACCACCGAGCACGCCACCGGCGCGGTGCTGCTCGCCGGCCGTCGGCGGGTGGCCACCACTGGCCGTATCCCGCCGCGTGACCGCGCCTATCCCATTGGGCTCGCGGTCCTTCAGAACCTCACCGACGGCGACCCTGGATACGCCATGACCGCGGCATACGGCGGCGCGTCGATCGTCATGTCGTTCGCCATTGCCGACTTCAGGCCGTTCTTCGACGATCTGTCCAGCCTTCCCGACGGCGAAGTGTTCATGCGCGATGCGTCCGGCACGTTTCTAACGCCGGCGCGCTATGCGACCTCCGAAACACCGCCTGGTGCGCTTCTCACAGAGAGCAGCAGCCACGCGTGCGCCGACGGGGCGGCGGAGTGGCGCGACATCGACTACCGCGGCATCGACACGTTCCACGGCCTGCACATCGTCGATGGATTTGCCACACCGGTCTGCGTCGACGCACATCTGACCGTGGCCGAGGCGCTCGCACCGGCTGACGATCTGCTGGCGGCGCTGGTCGGCCGCGGCGCGGTATTCGCAGCGCTGGGTCTCGTGCTGGGATTGCTCGCGTCGCGCTGGCTGGCAGCGCCGGTACTGCGCCTCGCCGTATCGGCCCGCGCGCTGCAGGACGGCGACTTCGATCGCCCGATCCGCATTGACGGGCCATCGGAAGTTCGCCAGCTGGGCCGATCGCTCGCGACGATGGCGCGCGCGCTCGGCGACATGGTCGGCCGCGAGCGGCGCGCGCGACAGGAGGCCGAAACCGCCAATCGCGCGAAGGACGAGTTCCTGGCCGTCCTCTCGCACGAATTGCGCACGCCGCTCACCGCCACACTTGGCTGGACGCGCTTGCTGCGGACCGGCAACCTCGATCAATCACGCTCGCAGCGCGCCGTCGACGCCATCGAGCGAAGCGCGCTCACGCAGTCGCGTCTGGTCAACGACCTGCTGGACATCTCACGCATCATCGCCGGCCGTCTGCAGCTCGACCGGCAGGTCATCGCGCTGGTCGAGCCAATCACGGCGGCGCTCGACGAATTGCGGCCGGCCGCAGAACGGAAAGGCATCATCATCGACACCAGCCTCGTCAACGACGTCCTCGTGCGCGGCGACGCCGATCGGCTGCAGCAGATCGTCTCCAACCTCGTGACCAACGCGATCAAATTCACGCCTTCGGGCGGCCGCATTCTGGTTCGTCTGTCGAGCGTCGACGGGCACGCCGAGCTGTCGGTCTCCGACACCGGCGTTGGCATCTCCCCGGAGTTCCTGCCATATGTCTTCGACCGGTTCCGCCAGGCCGACAGCGGCCCCACGCGGACGCACGGCGGTCTTGGTCTGGGTCTGGCGATCGTTCGCCACCTGGCGCGACTGCACGGCGGCAGCGTGCAGGCGATGAGTGGCGGCCACGACAAGGGTTCCACCTTCGTGATCGAGTTGCCGCTGGCCGAGTCGTCAGCGACGCCGACGCGTTCGGTCGCGCCCGAGCGCACGTCGCGTCCGGCGCGGCTCGACAATGTCATGGTGCTACTCGTCGAAGATGACGAAGATACGCAGAACGTGGTCAAAGCGATGCTCGAGGACGTCGGAGCGACGGTCGTGACCGCCGCCTCAGCCGAGGAGGGACGCCAGGCGCTGCTGTCCGTCAGGCCGGCGGTCCTCGTGTCAGACATCGCGATGCCGGACGAAGACGGTTACACCTTTCTACGCTCGCTTCGCGAGTCGGAGATTGCCGTGCCGGCGATTGCGCTCACGGCGTACGCGCGACGGGAAGATGCCACTGAAGCCTTTGCCGCTGGCTTCCAGCTGCATCTTCCAAAGCCGGTCAATCGCGCTGTCCTCATCAGCGCCATCATCTCGCTCGCTGAGACGCCAAATGATGACGCGAACCGGAAGACTGCCTAACGGCTGGCTCAGGGCTCAGGACTCAAGGCTCGAGCGAGCCAAAGCCCTGAACTCTGAAGCCCCCTGAAGTCCGGAGCCCGGAGCCTGGCACCAGCTACTGCTTCTTCACTCGCTCGTAGTTTCCGATGAGCTCGGCCTGCTGGAGGATATGGCCTTCCATCGCCTTCAGCAGTTCGGCCTTCGTCTTAATCGGGTTGGTGAGCTTCGTGTCGATTGCGTACAGCTTGAAGAAGTATCGGTGCGAGCGATCCGGCGGACACGGACCCATGTAACCTGGCCGGCCCATGCCGTTGATGCCGCCTTTGCCTTCGCCTTCGGCGATCCCTTTCGCGTCCGGCGGCAGATCCCACAGCAGCCAGTGCACGAACTCGCCGGACGGAACCATCGTCTTCGGCACGTCAGGGTCGTCCATGATGAGGACGAGCGACTGCGCCTTGGGCGGCACGCCGGTGAAGGCGAGCGCCGGGTTCGGCGCGGTCTGACCGGCATCGCACGTGAACTTCGACGGGATAGTGCCGCCGGCCTTGAACTCGGGGCTCGAGATCGTCAGCGATTGCGCCGACGCGCGGCCGGCGAGCGCCGCGACAGCGAGTCCGACCAGTATCAGTTTTCGCATGCGTCAATCCTCTCCATGGACGTGTTGAGCGACCAGACCGC
>JBKPSC010000411.1:0-3959 GCA_046734915.1 Acidobacteriota bacterium
GGGCGGAGCTCTGTTCATCTGTCATGCATAGCCTCGTTGTTGAGGGCATAAGCAAGCGATACCTGGTGCCGCGGCCGCACAAGTCCGAGGGGACCGAAACCCGCCTCGAGCGGCTGCGAAGCATGTTTTCAATCCCGCTCGCCCGCGATCTACTGGGAGCGCAGGAGATCTGGGCGCTCAGAGACGTGTCCTTCGAGGTCGAGCGCGGGACCGTCCTCGGCGTCATTGGCGGGAACGGTGCCGGGAAGACGACGCTGCTCAAAGTCATTTCCAAGGTGATCGCGCCGACCTCCGGCCGCATCCGCGGGTACGGCCGCGTGGTGTCGCTGCTCGAGCTTGGCGCCGGCTTCGACGACGAGGCGACTGCGCGCGAGAACGTCTACATGAACGCCGCCATCAACGGCGTTCCGCGCGCCGTTGCCGCCGAGCGCCTCAACTCCATCATCGATTTCGCGGACATGCAGAACTTCGTCGATACCCCGGTCATGTACTTCTCGAGCGGGATGTACCTCCGGCTCGCGTTCTCCGTGGCGATCAACATGCAGCCGTCGATCCTGCTGGCGGACGAAATCCTCGCCGTCGGCGATCTCGAGTTCCAGGAGCGCTGCCTGCAGAAAGTCCGCGATCTGGCTCGGGAGACGGGGCTCACGGTGTTGTTCGTCTCGCACGACATGGAAGCGGTCTCGCGCATCTGCAACCGTGTCATCTGGATCAAGGACGGTCAATTGCATCGGTCCGGCGAGCCCGAGGACGTGGTGACCGAGTATCAGAACGCGGCGTGGGAGATGTTGACCGCTGGCGAGAAACCCGAGAACAAGGGCAGCGCCCACGCGGGGCGTTACGGTGAGATCGTCGATGTGAAGCTGCTGTCGGCGGACGGCCGGGAGATCGGGTCGCCTCCGAAATGGGAGGACGTCTACGTCCGCATCCGCTTCCGGACCTATCGCGCCAAGACACAGGCGCGCTGTGCGTTCGACCTGTTCTGCAAGGGCGTCCTGGTTTTGCGATCGTCGCAGCCCGATCTGATGTGGGTCGGACCCGACACCATCTACGAGGCGCTCGTCAAGATCCCGGCGTCGCTGCTATCCGAGACCAATTACACGATCAACGTGGGTGTGACGTTGATACGCGCCGAGCGCGAGGAGCACTCGCTCGTCGTCAATCGCGCGCTCACGTTCATGGTGTACGGGGCAGAGGCCAAGGAGACGGCGACCGGGAAGCACCGGATGGGCGTGATCGATCCCACGCTCGAATGGAGTCTGGAGAGGAAGGCCGATGTCGTCCGCGCCTGATAGCACACCCGCATTGAACGTGAGCGGCGACCTCTGGATGATCGAGCCGCAGCAGCATGGCGTCCTCGACCGGGTTCGCGAACTGTGGCGCTACCGGTATCTCTGGTGGTACTTCGCGGCTGAAGCACTGAAGGCGATGTACCGACGAACGAAGCTGGGATGGATCTGGCTGGTCATTCGCGTCACGGCTCCGGTGGGCGTCAGCGCGCTGTTCTTTGGCGGTGTCCTGGGGGTGTCTTCGAATGGCCCGCCGTACTTCCTCTTTTTCTCGTGCGGAATGACGACGTGGATTCTGTTCGAGCGATCGCTGCTGGTCGTGACGCGCAGCCTCGAGCGGAACCGCAAGCTCGTTACCAAGGTTTACTTTCCGCGTTTGATTCTGCCGCTGTCAGCAGTCGCTCCTGGCCTGCTCTACCTGACCATCCTGCTCGTTGTGATCTGCTTCACGGTCATCTACTACCGGCGACTCGAAGGCGTGTGGTACATCACGCTGCGGCCGCAGCTGCTCTTGGCTTTCCTCGCGATTCTGCTGACGCTGATCTTCACCGTGTCGGTGGGGCTGTGGACGTCGGTGATGCAGGCGCGGTATCCCGACGTCCGTCAGGGCATTCGCTACTTCATGCCCTTCTGGATGTATGTCACGCCGATCATCTACCCGCTCACGATCATCCCTGAACAGTGGCGTTGGCTGATCGGGCTGAACCCGATGGCGAGCATCGTCGAGATGTTCAAGTGGGGCACGCTCGGCTATGGGCAGCTGCACCCCACGTCGATGACGATTTCGTTCGTGATGATCGGGCTGACCATGGTCTCGGGCATCTGGTTCTTCAACAGCCAGGAATCCACGTCCATCGATAAGCTGTGAAGGGAATGAAGATCTTATTCTCCATGCGCCATTCCGGCGCGCTCCGAAACTATGCCTCGACGATCCGCGAGCTGGCCCAGCGCGGGCATCACGTGCATCTCGTGTTCATGATGCAGGACAAGCTCGGTGACGGACGTCTGCTGTGGGAGTTGTCCAACGACCACGCGAACGTCACCTACAGCGAGCTGGGCAAGAAGACGCCCTGGCGTTTCTGGCTCGGGCTGGCGCGTGGCGTGAGGTCCGCGTCCGACTACGTGCGCTACGGCACGCCCGAATACAAGGATGCGCACGCTCTTCGTCAGCGCGCGGCGGAACGCGTGCCGGCACTCTTGCGCGGGGTGCTTGCATTGCCGCTCGTGCGCTCGCGCGCCGGGCTGGACCTTGTGTCAGCCACCTTGAACGTCATCGAACGCGCGATCCCCACCGATCGATGGATTTCCGATCTCATCGCCGGCCAGAACCCCGACATGGTGCTGGTCACGCCGCTCGTCGATATCGGCTCGGATCAGGTTGAATACATCAAGGCATCGAAATCGCTCGGCGTGCGCAGCGGCTTGTGCGTGCACAGCTGGGACAACCTCACCAACAAAGGCCTCATCCGCATCATCCCCGATCGCGTCTTCGTCTGGAACGAGACGCAGCGGCGTGAGGCGATCACCATGCACGGCGTTCGTCCCGAACAGGCCATCGCCACCGGAGCGCCGGTCTACGACCAGTGGTTCGCGCGTCGCCCGAGCACCACGCGCGAGGAGTTCTGCCGAAAAGTCGGCCTGCCGGCCGACAAGCCGTTCTTCCTGTATCTCTGCTCGTCGCAGTTCATCGCGCCGGATGAGTCCGACTTCATCGACAAGTGGGTGCGCGCAGTTCGACAGGCCCCTGACCCGCGCGTCAGGCAGGCGGGCATCCTGATCCGTCCGCATCCCGAGAACCTGCAGCCCTGGCAGCGGTTCGATTTTTCAGAGCTTCACGACGTCGTGCTGTGGCCGCGTGGTGGAGCGAACCCGGTGGACCAGGGCTCGAAGAACGACTACTTCGATTCGATGTACCACTCGGTCGCGGCGGTGGGGATCAACACCAGCGCGCAGATCGAGTCCGGGATCGTTGGACGGCCTGTGTTCTCCATCCGGGTGCCCGAATACGCCGGCACGCAGGAAGGGACGCTGCACTTCCATTACCTGCTGAACGAAAACGGCGGGTTGCTGCATATGGCCGGGTCGCTCGACGAGCACGTGCAGTCGCTCGTCCGCGCCGTAGACAGGACCGAAGAAGACGAGCGGAAGCTCCGCGGCTTCGTTGAGGGGTTCGTGCGGCCGCACGGCCTCGATCGCGCCGCGACACCAATTCTCGCCGATGCCATCGAGGAGCTCGGCAGGATGCCGAAACTGGCGCCCGAGCGGCTATCGATCGGACTGCTTGCGATTCGGCTCGTGCTCTATCCGATCGGCACGGTGATGAAGGTCGTGCGGTACTTTGCGCGACTCACGCGGAAGCGCGAGCGGCAACTGCGCCCGCTGACGGTCAGCGATTTCTTCCTGAAGCGACTCGTGGCCATCCCGGCGCAGTTCTTTCGATGGGGACCAGCAAAGAAATTTGCAAAGCGCTACATCGTGCCGCGCGTGCTGCCGCAGATGATGACGGGTGACATCCCCACGCAGGAGATGACGGCCATCCCGAAGATCCTGCAGCGGATGGCCAACAGCCCGAAGCACATCGTCGTGGGCCCCTGGCTGAGCGAAGTCGGCTTCGAGTTGCTCTACTGGATTCCGTTCCTCAACTGGGTCAAGACATACCGTCCGTTCGAT
>JBKPSC010000412.1:0-41680 GCA_046734915.1 Acidobacteriota bacterium
GGGCGGCGCCTCGAGGGCCGATTCAGCAAGCCACGTTCCCCGCAGCGTAGAGCTAGAATTTGAGCTAATTCCGGCGCTTTGTCGCCGATCGGCCGTTGCGCTGGCGGGGGCGGGTGAGCACCCCTCCGCACCTCCGGAGGCGCCTCTTGAATGTTGGAGGTCCCAGCCCCTGGTGCAGGCGCCACCCTGCGGACCATTCGGTCGTCGGTCATGTCCAAATCGGCACGCCGTCCCGGGGAAGATCGGCCGATTTGCGCTGTGTGTCGACCGTGTCCGCCGGGAGGGGCCTTGGCGCCGCCGTTTCCGGCCTTTGTGTTGCAGCACCGCCGCGGACTGGCTCGATCGCCAGCCCTATACTGTTGTGGCCCTGATACGAACTGAAACGTTGATCGCCGGAGGGTCTATGAGTCGAGGTGTTTTCTTTTTGGCCTTATTGCTGTGGATGGGGAGCAGCCCGGTGTTTGCCCAGGATGCGGCTAAGGGCGCGCAGGTGTACGAGGCGCAGAAGTGCAGCGTGTGCCACGCCATCGCCGGGAAAGGCAACGCGAAGGGCCCGCTCGACGCCGTCGGCAGCACGCTGTCGGCCGACGACATCCGCGCCTGGATTGTCGACGCCAAAGGGATGACCGCGAAGACCAAGGCTCCGCGCAAACCCGTGATGAGGTCATACACGCTACCGAAAGAGGACGTCGACGCCCTGGTCGCGTATCTCGCGACGCTGAAGAAGAAGTGAGCGGATGGCGCGAGACGTCCGCCTGATCAGGAGCCCCGTTGCCGTTACGGGCATGGTGCTGACGACGATCAGCGCCGTCCTGTTCATTATCGTTCTGCTCGCGGATCTATTTAGTCTTCACACCAACCCGTACCGCGGCATCCTCTTTTTCCTGCTGCTGCCGCTGGTGTTCGTCGTGGGGTTGGTCTTGATCCCGCTCGGCGCCTGGATCGAGCGGCGGCGGCGGGCAGCGGGCAAGCCGCCGGCCTCGGTCGACTGGCCGCGCATCGATCTCAACGACCCGCGGCAACGGACGACCGCGATCATCGTCTTCTGCCTGACGATGGTGAACATCGTGATCGTCTCGCTCGGGGCGTACAAGGGCGTCGAGTACATGGACTCGGTCGGCTTCTGCGGGCAGGTGTGCCACACGCCGATGAAGCCTCAGGGCGTTGCGCATCAGAACGGGCCGCATGCCGCCGTGGGTTGCGTGGAGTGCCACATCGGAACCGGGGCGCGTGGGTTCCTGAAGGCCAAGCTCGCCGGGACGCGACAGTTGCTGGAGGTCAGCCGCAGCAGCTACCCGCGGCCGATCTTCGCTGCGCCTGACGATCTCGTGTCGTCGACGGAAACCTGCGAGCGGTGCCATGAGCCCGGCCGATACCGCGGCGACGTCATGAAAAGGACCTTCGAGTACAGCAACGACGAGGCGAATACCGAGTCGGTGACGACCCTCCGTCTCCACGTCGGCGGGGCCACCGGCGCCGGACGATCGACTGGCGTCCACTGGCACGCCGATCCGGCCAACGTCGTCGAGTACATCGCCACCGACGAGCAACGACAGACGATTCCATGGGTGAGAGTGACGAATCCTGACCAGGGGGTGCGTGAATTTGCCGTCGGTGACGCGACACCCGAGAAGATCGCGGGTGGCGTTCCACGTCGGATGGAGTGCACCGACTGCCACAATCGTCAGGGTCATGCGATCGCGGCCACGCCAGAGCGCGCCGTCGACCTGGCCATCTCCCGCCGCGAAATTGCGCCGACGTTGCCGTTCGTCCGCCGGGAAGCCTTGACGGCGCTCAAGGCGAGCCATCCGTCCGAGGAAGCGGCGCTCGAGGCCATTTCACGCTCGCTTCGTGATTTCTACAGTGCTCAATCCGGCCAGCAGGCGAGTGCGTCGGGCCCGGATCTCGACCGCACTGTTCGCGCCGTTCAAGACATCTATCGGCGGAGTGTGTTTCCGGACATGAAGGTGACCTTTGGCACGTACGCCAGCAGTATCGGCCACCTCGATACGCCGGGCTGCTTCAGGTGCCACGACGACGAACATGTGGGGAAGGACGGAAAGGCGATTGGCCAGGATTGCGAGACCTGCCATGCCATCGAATAGGCGACAACGGACCACCCGATCGGAACCTGTTATGAAACTGCGATTCCCTCAGTTGCTGTTTTTCGCCGTGTGCGGCCTGCTCTGGTCGTTCGCCGCGTCGCTCACGGCTGAACCGGCCGGGCCGGTGCGGACGTTGGCAAACGTCGTGGCGCGGACGGTGGCGCCGGAGAGAGGCCAGGCGGCGGGTCAACCGGCGGGCGCCGAGTTCGCCGGCGATGACACGTGCACGGCCTGCCACGAGGCCGAAGGCAAGTCGATCCTGTCATCGCAGCACGGCAAGTCCGAGCATCCGCGCACGCCGGCTGCGACCCCCAACCGGTCGTGTGAAACCTGCCACGGTCCCGGACGAGAGCACGCAGAATCCGGCGACAAGACGAAGATCCGCGTCTTCTCGGCGCTGGCGCCGCACGACGCGTCGGCGACCTGCCTCACCTGCCACAACCGCGGCAACCACGTCGGTTGGGAAGGCAGTACGCACGAAGCGCGAAATCTCAGCTGCACGACCTGTCACAGCGTGCACAGCCCGCAGTCGTTCCAGCGGCAGTTGGTGAAGGCGACCGAGACGCAGTTGTGCGCGACCTGCCACCGCCTGCAGGTGGTGAAGACCGAGCGGGCCGTGGCGCACATGCCCGTTCGTGAGGGCAAGCTGTCGTGCTCGTCGTGCCACAATCCGCACGGATCAATCTCGAACGTCAAAGCACTCAAGACCGGCAACTCGATCAACGAGAGCTGCACGAGCTGCCACGCCGAGATGCGCGGACCGATGCTCTTCGAGCACACGCCGGTGCGCGAGAGCTGCACCACCTGTCACGATCCGCACGGCTCGTCGAACGATCGCATGCTGAACGTTCGCATGCCGATGCTCTGCCAGCGCTGTCATGTCGCGACCAGACACCCCGCTTCGGTCTACGACAACGCGGCAATCACGACGAACAAGAGCAACCGCATGTTCGGCCGGTCGTGCGTGAACTGTCACGCGAACATACACGGGTCCAACCATCCATCGGGACAGTTCTTCATGCGGTAGGCGAGTGGGGAGTGCCATGCGACGTCTGTTTCTCGCAAGCGTGTGTGGTTCGCTGCTGCTGTCCGTATCGGTGCCGGTACAGGCCCAGAATTCGCAGCCGGCAGCGCCGGTGTCCCCGCTTCTCGACAGCACCCGGAGTCTGTTCGAGCCCAGTTGGAACATGTTCCAGGTGTCAGGCCGCGTGTCCAGCGTCGATGGGGACCCGGCGCGGTGGCAGCGGTATCAGGATCTTCGCGACGGCGTGTTGTTTACGAACGCCCGGCTGCTGCGCGAGACGAACCAGTGGAGTGCGACCGCCGGCGCCGACAATCTCGGCTACCGCGACCAGCGCTACTTCGGCACTTACGAACGCATCGGCAAGTTTGGCGTCAGCGGACTCTGGGATCAGATTCCGCAGTTCTACAGCGTCGACACGCGGACGCCCTTCGTCAGCGCCGGCGAGGCCGTGCTCGTGCTGGACGACGCGGCGCAACGGGCGGCAAATCTCAACGTCTATCCGCCCATCTCACCGCAATTCGATTTGCGCGAGCGCCGCGATATCGGCGACTTCCACGTCGTCGCAACGCCCACGACCTCGCTCGACGTGACCGGCAACTTCAAGACGACCAAACACTCGGGCGAACTGCCGTGGGGCGCCGACTTCGGATTCAGCAACGACAACGAAGTGGCGCTGCCGTACAACTCGCGGACCAACGACTTCGACATGGGTGCTTCGTGGACGAACGCCAAATCCATGATCCGCGCCGGCTATAGCGGTTCGTGGTTCAACAATATCGACGATACGTTGACCTGGGACAATCCGCTCGTCTTGAACGACTCGACGACAGCGCCAGGTCACGGCCGGACGGCCCTGTGGCCGTCGAACTCGCTCCAGACGCTGAGCACGGCCGGATACGCGAAACTCGCCCAGCGGACGCAGGTGAGCGGATCGCTGGCGTTCGGCTGGTGGAACAACGACGAGGCGCTGCTGCCGTTCACCGTCAATACCGCACTGCCGCAGCTGGCGCTGCCGCGCGCCACCGCCGAGGCGTCCGCCCACACCGTCGCGACCAACGTCAACCTGGTCAGCCGGCCGCGGAATGACTGGCGATTCGGCGCCCGGTTCCGTCGCTACGACTACAACAACGACACGCCCGAGACTGCCATTCCCCAGTACGTCAGTTACGATACGGAGGTCTCGGAGACACCGACCGGCGGCCCCGATCTCATCGCCCACGACCGCAATACTTTCGACGCCGATGCCACGTGGACAGGGCTGCGGCCGCTGGCGTTTACCGTGGGCTACACCAACAACCACAACGGCTACGACTTCCGGACATTCCAGTCGACCAACGAGAACGTGCTGCAGCTCAAGGCCGATGCCGTCGGCTCGCAGTGGGCGACCTTCCGCGCGAATTATGAGTACAGCACCCGAACGGGCTCTGGCCTCGACGAGCAGTCGCTGGTCGATATCGGCGAGCAGCCGGCGATGCGCCACTACGATCTCGCGAATCGCACGCGGAACCGCTTCACTGGCCAGGTGGATGTCGTCCCCACCGAAGCGCTGACCCTCAGCGCGGGTGGCGGCGTCGGCACCGACGACTTCGACGACAGCTATTTCGGGTTGCAGGAGGCGGCGTTCCGCAATGTGTCCCTGAGCGCCGACTACGCCTTCCCACGCGGCCTTGGTGTCGGCGCCACCTACAACTACGAGCGATATACGGGCCTGCAGCGATCGCGCTCGGCCAATCCCGGCGCACCGGCGGCCGATCCCAATCGCGACTGGACCGCCGACACGCGGGAGACGGTGCACTACGTGTCGATCTATGTGAATCCGCCACGGATCGGCCCCAACACGGAAGCGCGCCTTTCTTATGACTACTCCAACGCGCGCGGCAACATCGTTTACGAGGTCGGTCCGGCACTTCCACCGCCCTCGCAACTGCCGCAGACCTACAACAAGCTGCAGGATTTCCGAGCGGACGTACGGCACCGACTCACCGGGCATCTGGCCGCGACCTTCTCGTACGTCTACGAACCGCTGCGGATTTTCGACTTCGCGTTCGATCCCAGCGTCATCAACAGCATCGTCCAGCCGAGCTCTCTCGTGCTCGGCTACACCTACCGCCCGTACACGACGCACTCGTTCGTGTTCGGCGGTCTCTACTATTGGTGAGGCTGGCCGCGCGATTCAGTTGATGGTCCCGGCCAGCACCGCCTGGACGTCGGGGTGGCCGTCGATGTCGCCGCGCAGCAGCACGGCGTGTTGACCGACGCTCACCAGGCCGTGCGACTTGGCCCACTCGATTCCGTAAGCCAGCACATGCTCTGACGAAGGCGTCTCGGGCAGGACCAACGCCGTCACGCCCCAGCACAGGCTGAGTGCACGTGCGACGTCTTCGGTCCGAGTGAGCGCGAAGATCGTCGCGGATGGTCGGCGATTGCTGAGTCCGAGGGCGGTTCGGCCTGAGTCCGTCGCGACGACCACCAGAGCGGCATCAAGCTGCTCAGTCATCAAGTAGGCGGCGTCCACGGCAGCCCTGGCGATCGGATCGACCAGCTCGGTGAGCGAAGCCGCCGCACCATCCGGCGCGCGAGGGTTCGCCTCCAGGTAGGCTTCGGCTTCCATGCAGATCTGACGCATCGTCGTAACTGCCTCGAGCGGGTATTGCCCGACGGCGCTCTCGCCGGAGAGCATGACCGCATCGGCGCCGTCGAGAACGGCATTGAAGACGTCGCTGGCCTCGGCGCGGGTTGGCCGGCTCGACTGCTCCATGCTGTTCAGCATCTGCGTCGCGGTAATCACCGGCCGGTTCGCCTGATTGCACAGCGCGATGATGCGTTTCTGGACCGCCGGCACGCGCTGCACGTCCATCTCAACGCCGAGGTCGCCCCGCGCGACCATCACCGCGTCGGTGGCGGCGATGATCTCTTCGAGGTGCTGCACCGCCTGTGGCTTCTCGATCTTCACGACGATGCGCGCCGGACAGTGACGCGACCGCAGCTCGCGGCGCAGCCCGTTCACATCCGTCGCGCTGCGCGCGAACGAGAGACCGACGAAATCGATGTCGTCCGCATGCCGCGCGGTCCAGTCGAGATCCTGCAGATCCTTGTCGGTCAAGGATCGGACGGACAGTTCAGAGCCTGGCAGGTTCACGCCCTGGCGCGAGCGCAGACGTCCAGGCAGCGTGACTCTCAGCTTGGCCCTCCCGGGCGCCTTGTCGACGACCGTCATGGCCACCGTGCCGTCGGCGAAGAGAACGGTCTCTCCTGGCTTCAGATCGTCCGGGAGCTCTCTGTACGAGCAGGTCAACTCGTGCGCGTCGTCCGAAGATGGCACGGAGACCAACCAGAACTCCTCGCCTTCCGCACATGTCACAACGTCGCCCGGAATCGGTCCCAGGCGCATCTTGGGTCCGCACAAGTCCTGAAGGATGGCGACGTGCCGCCCGAGCTCGCGGCTGATCGAACGGATTGAGGACACGACCGCACTGTGTTCCTCGTGCGTACCGTGTGAGAAGTTCAGGCGGAACACGCTGACGCCCGCTTCGATTAGGCGACGCAGCATCGCCGGCGACGACGAAGCTGGGCCGATGGTCGCGACGATCTTCGTGCGGTGTGTCGCGACGCTGGAGACCGCCTGCGGGTGCTCCAGCGTCGGCCTCACCGCAGGTCCTTCGGCTGACCCGTGGACGCGAGCACGCTGCTCCATAGTGCTCCTTCAGGATCGATCTTCCTGCGCTGCGAGACCGCGAGGCTGATCGGCACGTGGGTGAACTGGTGGTTCCAGAAGCCCACGACCATGTTGGTTCGCCCGCTCATGGCCGCATGTACGGCATTGTGTCCCAGGAGCAGGCAGAACGCGGAGTCGTGGGCGCTGGCCGGCACGCTTCTGATGGCGTAGCTGGGATCGATGTACTTGAGCGCGATGGCCGTCCCCAATTCGCGGAAGCGGCGGGTGATGGCATCACGAAGGAACACTCCGATGTCGCGGTACCTGATGTTTCCGGACGCATCACGCTCTTCCTGGCGATCCATCAAATCCTGCCCGGCGCCTTCCGAGACGACGATGACGGCATGGCCGCGCCGCTCGAGTCGCTGACATAGCGCGGTCAGGAACTTTTCGAGGGTGAACGACACTTCCGGGATGAGGCAGAAGTTCACCTGTCCGTCGACGAGTACCGCATACGCAGCGATGAACCCGGAATCGCGACCCATCACTTTCACCAGGCCGATGCCGTTCCGCGCCGCCTCGGCCTCGGAATGGGCCGCGTAGGTGGCCCGGCGAGCTTCAGCGACCGCCGTCTCGAACCCGAAGGTCTTCTGCACGAACGAGACGTCGTTGTCGATGGTCTTGGGCACGCCGATCACGCTCATCTTCAGTCCGCGTCTGGTCGCCTCGTCGCTGATCGCCTGCGCACCGCGAAGGGTTCCGTCGCCGCCGATGGCGAAGAGGACGCTGATGCCCAGGCGCTGCAGGCGCTCGACCATTGCCGCCGGGTCCTGCGGGCCGCGCGACGACCCGAGAAACGAGCCGCCCATCTCGTGGATGCGGTTCACGAGGCTGGACGTCAGAGGCACGGGTTCGTGCCCGTAGCGCTCCACGAGGCCCTCGTAGCCGAAACGGAATCCGTAGACCTTCCGCACGCCGTAGTGATGATGGAGACTCAGCACGATCGCGCGGATCACGTCGTTCAGCCCAGGGCAGAGACCGCCGCACGTGACGATGCCGCAGGCCAGGGACGACGGGTCGAAGAAGAGCCGTTCCCGCGGGCCGGCGCATTCCAACGCCGGAGGATCGGCGCCGTTTTCCTGGTAGCGCCTCAACTCATCCAGCGTCGACGGATAGATGACGCGCTCCCGATCCGTGACAAAGCGCACGCCGACCATCGGTGACGGAATCTGGCAGTCACCGTGCCTGGCAATCGTGAAGTCGGGATCGGCCTGGCCGGCGATGTCGCGATCGGTCACGTCTTCACCAGTGCCAGCGCCGTACCGGCGGAGCGAAGCTCGGCCGCCGCACGCTTCACCCGGTCGGCCATCGACTGCTCGGCCGCCGCGAGGTAGGTGCGCGGATCGTAGGCCTTCTTGTCGCCGACTTCTCCATCCACTCGCATCACGCCGTCGTACTTCTTGAAGCAGTGATCGGCGATCGCGCGGGTAAACGCGTACTGCATGTCGGTATCGACGTTCATCTTCACCACGCCGTAGTCGAGCGCGTCGTGGATGTCGTGCAGCTCCGAGCCGGATCCGCCGTGGAAGACGAAGTAGAACCGCCCCGACTCGCCGGCGGCCTTGACGACGGCATCCTGGCAGTCCTTGAGGATCGACGGCTTGAGCTTCACGCTGCCGGGCTTGTACACGCCATGAACGTTGCCGAAGGTCGCCGCGAGCAGATACGGGGCATTGCCGGTGGCGTTCATCCGCCGCGCCACTTCGAGTGTGTCCTCGGGCGTGGTGTAGAGCTTGGCGGCGCCGGTCGCGCGGACGCCGTCTTCTTCGCCGCCGACGGCGCCGACCTCGATCTCGAGGAGGAGTTCGCTCTTCGCGAACCGTTCGCGCAGGCCCACGGCGATATCGAGGTTCTCGCGCAACGGCAGCGAGCTGCCGTCGAACATGTGGCTGTTGAACAGATTCGGCAGGCCGGCAGCGCGGCGGCGCTCGGTCTCCTCGACGAGCGGCAACACGAAAGTCTTCAGCTTGTCGGGTTGGCAGTGATCGGTGTGCAGCGCAACGTGTATCGGATACCGTGCGGCCACCCGGTGCACGTGCTCCGCGATGGAGATCGCGCCGAGCGCCATGTCTTTCACCGCCGTTCCGGAGGCGAAAGCGCCACCGCCGGTCGACACCTGAATGATGCCGTCGCTGCGGCTCTCGGACAGCCCTTTGAGCACCGCGTTGGCGGTCGTCATGGACGTGACGTTGACGGCTGGGTAGGCGAACTTCCCGGCCCGGGCGCGGTCGAGCATGTGACAGTACGTGGCATAGTCTGCTACCGGCATGACAATCTCCGTTCCCCAGCTAGTCGTCAGGGGCGAGTTTCAGTGCGAGCACAACAACCGAGCGGGGTTGTGCGAGGTAGTAGTGACCGGTGACAAACGGCGCCAGGGCCCAGGGCCAGATATCGTCAGGGGAGGCGAGCGCTGTATCGATGCAGCGCCGCCATACTTGATCCTTGCCGGCGGTGACCGGCAGTTCGAACGTGAGGGGTTCCCAGTACGCGTTGAAGATGCTGTGGAGCAGAAACCGGCTGCCAAAGCTCTTCACCGTGAAGGCGAGCGAATGTGAATGCTCGCTCCAATCGGGCCGGTCGAGAGACACCCCGTGCCACTGAATGTCCGTGCGCTCGAGCAGTTGATTGAGGCTGAGAGCAGACTCATCAGCCACCACGTCCCGCCGTAGACGAAACAGGTTGAGCAGCTTCACGAACCGCCGCACGTCGGCGTGCCGATCGACGAGGCGCCAGTCGAACCAGCCGTTCTCTCCGTTCTGGCAGTAGGCGTTGTTGTTGCCCTGCTGGGTCCGGCGCACTTCATCGCCCATGAGCAGCATCGGCGTGCCGGCGGCGAGGATCTCCACGGCCAACAGATTTTTGACCTGACGGTTGCGAAGCGCTTCCACAGCCGGATCGTCGGTCGGGCCCTCCACGCCGCAGTTCCAGCTCATGTTGTCGTTGCTGCCGTCACAGTTGTTCTCGCCATTCGCTTCGTTGTGCTTGACGTCGTAAGACACGAGATCGTTCAGAGTGAAACCGTCGTGGCAGGTCACGAAGTTGATGCTTTGCTCGGCTTCGCGGTTCTCGTGAGCGTAGATGTCGGGGCTTCCCAGCAGCCGCGTCGCCAGGCGTGAGACCGTGTCGTTGTCGCCTCTGACGAACCGGCGCACATCGTCTCGGAATCGTCCGTTCCACTCCTGCCACACGTCACCGACGAAGTTGCCGACCTGATAGAGGCCGGCGGCGTCCCAGGCCTCGGCAATCAACTTCGTGCCGGCGAGTACCGGGTCCGATTCGATGTCCCAGAGCACGGGCGGCCGCGGGAGTGGTTCGCCGTTTTCGCCGCGACAGAGGATCGAGGCCAGGTCGAAGCGGAAGCCGTCGACGTGCATCTCGGTGACCCAGTAACGCAGGCTGTCCTGAATCAGGCGGCGCACGATCGGCTGGTTGGCATTGAGCGTATTGCCGCAGCCGGAGTAGTCCGCGTAGCGTGCGCGATCGCGGTCGAGAATGTAGTACACGTCGTTGCCCAGGCCGCGATAGCACAACGTCGGGCCGTCGTGGCCGGCTTCCGCCGTGTGATTGAAGACCACGTCGAGGAACACTTCGATGCCGGCCCGGTGGCACGCCTTGACCATGTCGCGGAATTCATCGAGTACCGTAAGCGGGTCGCGGCGTGAGCTGTAATCATGATGCGGCGCAAAGAACGAAATCGGCTGGTAGCCCCAGTCGTTCACCCGGCCCTCGGGAGCCGCCAGCCAGTCGAACTGAAACACCGGGAGCAGCTCGATGGCGGTGATCCCCAAATCCTGGAGGTAGGGAATCTTCTCGATCAGGCCGGCGTAGGTGCCGCGCTTTTCCACGGCCAATCCGGAGCTGGGATGTCGCGTGAAGCCTCCCACGTGCATCTCGTAGATGATGGTCTCCGCGGCCGGACGGCGAATGAAACTGTCGCCCTCCCAGTCGTAGCGGCCGCGATCGGCGACGACACTCTTCATTGCGGTGGCGGTGGTGTCGCCGGCTCGGCGTGCGGCGTTTCGCGAGTACGCATCCGGGACGGCCACCGCGAGGCCGTAAGGATCGAGCAGCACCTTCTCTGGATCGAACCGAAGACCAAGCTCGGGCGCGAACGGTCCATGGGCGCGGTACGCGTAAATCTGCCCGGGCCGCAGGCCTGGCACGAACGCATGCCAGTAGTGATAGGTACGATGCGACGCGCGATCGAGCGAGATCGTTCGGGTTGGCCTGGCCGCGTTGGGCGAGTCGAACAACAGCAACTCGACCAGCTCGGCGCCTCGTGAAAACACGCTGAAGTTGACGCCCTCCGTACCGGCCGTTGCTCCGAGCGGCGCGCAGCTGCCTGGGCTGACCTCTGACGTGACAGCGGCTCGGACGGGGGGCGCCGGGCGGCCTTCCGCCGTGATGGGCGGCGCGGTGTTACGCGGCGTCATCGGAGATCTCCAACGCCGGCCGGAGTAATGTTCCAAATGTGGCGGCAGTAATCCCGGATGGAGCGATCCGATGAGAAGCGTCCGACTCGTGCCGCGTTCAGGATCGACATGCGCGTCCAGTCGTCCCGGTCGCGATACGCCTGGCTGACGCGCTCCTGACACTCGACATACGCTTGGTAGTCGGCGAGCAGCATGTAATCGTCGTGGTTCAGCAGTGAATTCACGAGGGGCTGGAACAGGTACTGATCACCACCGGCGAAGAGTCCGCTGTCAATGGCGTCGATGGCTGAACGCAGCTCGGGGTTGGACTCGTAGATGTCGCGAGGTCGGTAACCGGCGCCGCGCCGCGCCGTGACCTCGCCGGCGGTCAGGCCGAACACGAAGAAGTTCTCCGGGCCGACTGCCTCGCGGATCTCGACGTTGGCGCCGTCGAGCGTGCCGATTGTCAGCGCCCCGTTCATCGCGAACTTCATGTTGCCGGTCCCGGAGGCTTCTTTGCCGGCGGTCGAGATTTGCTCCGACAGGTCGGCCGCCGGGTACACGTGTTGGCTGCTCTTGACGTTGAAATCCGGCAGGAAGATCACCGTGAGAAGACCCGAGAGCCTCGGCTCACGGTTGACCACGTCGGCGACGCCGTTGATCAGCCGGATGATCAGTTTGGCCATCCGATATCCGGGTGCGGCCTTGCCGCCGAAGATTACTGTGCGCGGCACGGTCGGCACCTCGCCGCGGCCAACCAGCCGGTTGTACAACGTGACGAGGTAGAGCACGTTCAGGTGCTGTCGCTTGTACTCGTGCAGGCGCTTCACCTGGACGTCGAACAGCGACTCGGCGTTGACGACTGTTCCCGTACGATCCTGAATCATCGCCGCCAGCGCCCGCTTGTTGTCGGCTTTCACGTCCCGCCACTCGCGCTGGAAGGCGGGGTCGGCGGCCAAGGGCTCGATGCGCGCGATTTCCTGCTCGAGATCGGCGATCCACGTGTCGCCGATGTGCCGGCTGATGAGCGCGCTCAACTTCGGATTGCTCAGTGCCATCCAGCGTCGCGGTGTGACGCCGTTGGTGACGTTGACGAACTTCTCGGGCGCCACCGCAGCGAAGTCGCGGAGGACGGTCTGTTTGAGGAGCTCGCTGTGGAGCGCCGCCACACCGTTGACCGCATGAGCACCGACGGTCGCCAGATGCGCCATGCGCACGTTCCTGCTGCCGACCTCGTCGATGAGCGAGAGCCGGCGCAGCAGCTGATCGTCGTCTGGAAAGCGGCCGCGGACCTCTTCGAGGAAGCGTGAATTGATCTCGTAGATGATCTCGAGGTGACGCGGCAGCAGCCGGCCGAAGAGTGGCAGCGGCCATTTCTCCAGGGCTTCAGCGAGGAGCGTGTGATTGGTGTAGCCGCAGGTCCGTTGAGTGATCGCCCACGCCGTGTCCCACTCCAACGAGTACTCGTCCACGAGCAGGCGCATGAGCTCGGCGACGGCGATCGACGGATGCGTGTCGTTGAGTTGTGCCGCCCAGTAGACGTCGAATTCCTCCAGTTGCTTGCCGCGCACGAGATGCAGGCGGATCATGTCCTGCAGCGAGCACGACACGAAGAAGTACTGCTGGGCGAGTCGAAGCTTTTTGCCGGCCTCTGGCTCGTCGTTCGGATACAGCACTTTCGAGATGGTTTCGGAGATGATCTTTTCGTCGACCGCTCCGTAGTAGTTGCCCACGTTGAATGCATCGAAGTCAAACGATTCGGTGGCTTCCGCTTTCCAGAGGCGCAGCAGATTCGTCGTCGCGGCCCGGTACCCGGGCACCGGCGTGTCGTAGGCGACGCCCTTCACCATCTTGTCGGGCATCCACTGCACTCGGTGGTGTCCCTGTGAATCGCGGTACCACTCGGTGCGGCCGCCAAAACGCACGTCAAAGGTGGTCTCGGTGCGGACGATCTCCCACGGGTTGCCGAATCGCAGCCACTTGTCGGTCCGCTCGACCTGCCAGCCGTCACGGATCGCCTGATCGAAGATGCCGAATTCGTAGCGGATGCCGTAGCCGATCGCCGGAACGTTGAGCGTGGCCAGCGAATCCATATAGCAGGCGGCAAGACGGCCGAGGCCACCGTTCCCCAGCCCTGGCTCCTCTTCCTGCTCCAGCAACGCGGTCAGATCCTGGCCAAGGCTGTCCACGGCCTTCTGCGCCGCGTCCCAGAGCCCGAGGTTGACCAGACTATTCCCCAGATGCGGTCCAGTCAGGAACTCGGCGGAAAGGTACGCGACGACTTTGGCCGCGTTCTCCGCGCTGATGGCGTTCACCGTGGCGGTGTAGCGTTCGAGCATGCGATCGCGCACCGTATAGGCCAGCGCCATATACCAATCGTTGCGGGTGGCGTGCTGTGGCAGCTTGGCCTGCAGGCAGCGGAGGTTGTCGAGCAGGCCCTGGGCAATTGCCTCAGCGCTGGTGCCGGTTCGAGCGTCATCGCGACCGCTGCTCGCGCCTTGCTGTTGCGTTTTATCCGCGCCGGACTTCACCCCCACGCGCTCGGCGCCGGAGATCTCGCGGCTAGATGAAGGTGTTCGCCGCTTGTGGTCACTCGGGCGAATCTCGGGCATAGTTCTCCGTCCTGATGGAGAGCCTCCGACACGGTGGAGGCCGGCCTTCCAGAATTTGATGCGTGCGCCGTTCGGTTGCTGGCCCGAATTCGCACTGCAGCTTGCACGCCATACTCGATGGCGCCGGATCTGCATGACCGCTGGCGTCAGACCGAGGGGCGGCGTTGCGAGTCAATGCCACCCTAACTCGACGTTCAGGTTCAGGAGGGAAGTCATGCAGCCGGTGCGTGTGCTGGTCCTGGCAGCGGCCTTAAGCGGAGGTGGCTTGGCACAGGGAGCCGAGGACTATCCGCTATCCCTCACCATGGACGCCAACCTCACCGCCGGCCCCACGACGGTCAGTTCCGTGGTAACAATCCAGGTCGAACGGCTGATGAGCAAGTCGGGCCTGACGCGGGTGAGCAACGAGTTGAAGTTCGGCGGCTACACGAGGTTCCTCAACGCGCTTCGCCCACTGCCGGTCGTCGGCATGGTCGAAGTCAACGGCCGCAAGGTCGATCTTCGCTACGCCAACGAGCAGCGCAGCGAAGCGGGCCGTCGGCTGGTTCTGGTGTCCGACCAGCCGTTGGTTTTCTTGAGCAGCGACCCGGATAAGAATCGCGCCGGGTACCAATTGACGATTGTCGAGCTGAACTTCGACGCGAAGGGGAGCGTCTCAGGAACCATGGCGGGCGCCGCACGGGTAAAGCCGAGTCTCGATGGTTCGGTTGTGCTCGATGACTACAGCGCAGCGCCAATCAAGCTGACGCCCCGGGTGACCAAGCCATGAAGCAGCGGTTTCTCGTCTACGCGATGTCAGTCCTTCTCACTGCGGTCGTCGCGGCGCAGACGCCGAAATACGGCGCGACGGCAGAGGCCGAGAAGAACGTCGACTTCACAAAGTTCAAGACCTACTCGTGGACCAAGGGCCAGCCGTCGTTCTACAACGCCATCGACGCGAAGATTACCAGCTCCGTCGATAAGGAGCTGGCGGCGCTGGGAATGTCCCAGGCGAGCTCGGGGCCGGGGGATGTCGTGGTGACCTATTCCTCGGTCACCCGAACTGACGTGAATCTGAAAGCCAAGGCAGATCCGAACGGGAAGCAGCCGCAGTACTCCGTTGGCACGCTGGTGGTCGCGTTCCTCGATCCCGGCAGCCGCAAGCGTCTCTTGCGGCTGCGCATCGACAAACCAATCGAAGCGCAAGCTGAAAAGGTCGAGGCCGTGATCGACGAGGCGGTCGCGGAGATGTTCTCGAAGTATCCGACCCGAACAAAGAAGTGAAGGGCTGACGCCACGCCGCTGGTCCGTCAGTCGGACGGTCAGTGGAGATCGTCGAGCCTAGAGGCGCTGTGCCTGCCGCTGAGTGAGCTGTAGACCCGGTATCTCGAGATATTCCCCTCGGACCAGGCGAGTCCAGCCGCCGCCAGATTCAACCTCGCTCATGAGCGTGTCCCGAGAGTAGTGTTCCGGCTGCAGCACCCACGTGAACTGTCGGGTGAGGAGGTTAAACACCCCGAGTCCACGTGGGCGCAGGCCGGCTTGCTGAATTAACGGCGCCGCTCTACTTCTTGGCGACGGGTGGGTAGTTCTTCAGCAGCTTGGCGACAGCCTTCTCCAGGTTCTTCTGCTGTTTCTCGGGCTTCGCCTTGGCGTCGATCGTCTTGCTCGCGACGCCGCGCCAGACTAGCTGTTGCGGCGACGACGCATACATGTCCAGGGCGATCTGGCCGACGTAGATCGTCGACGTCTGTCCCGTCGTCATCCCGCCTCCGCCGCCGTACCAGCCGCCGCCGTACCACCCGGGTCCGTAGCCCCAGCCCGTGTCGTACGACGTGTACTGCTTCTCTTGATCGACGGCCGCCTGATACCCGATGTAGAGGTCGGCTGTTTCAGTTTCTGATTTGGTGAGGCCCTTCTTGGCCAGTTCCGCGTCGACGGTCGATTTGACCTGGCGGTCGACCAGATCGCTCAGCGGCGCAGCGCCCTTCAGCGCGACCCACTTGTAGGTCTTGAACGTGCCGAAGTTGGCCTGCTTGTCGAAGTTGTAGCGGACGTCCTGGGCGGTAGCCGTGCCTGCGCTGGCCAGCAGCAGCGCCAGCGGAACCACGAAGAAGTGCAATCTCATCGCGCGCATTCCTTTCATTGGATAAAGGCGTTTTTTATCGACAAACCCAGCCTTGCGTCGGTGCAAATGACGAGCCGAGGGATCCACTCCTGAATGCCGCCGTCCAGTGCCCGTTGCATCCGAAATTTCGGAGTTTCTCGGAGATCTCTCGGGCGGCCCTCCCATGACGCCGAGTGCGCGCGTCTGATCCGTTTCATTCAGGACACGTGTGAACGGCCGTCCGGCATGGCGTCCGCTGGCACGCGGCGTGCCTCTTTGCGCCCTCACAGACCGCAACCAGCCAGCGTTCATGAACAAGAGCGATCTCCATCATTTTCAAGGATGATGTCAGGTCATTTGTCTTCCCGTTGCTTCGTAGTCGTCAGAGCGCGTGGACTCCGCATGGTCGGCGCCGGTCTATTGGTGCTGGCGTGCGCCGGCCACAGTGCGGCGCAGCCCGGTTCGTCTGGCGCAGCGGTGACGAACGCTCAACCACCGGCGCCCAGGGATCCCCTGGGTCGCGAGACGCCGCGCGGGACCCTGGTTGGATTCATGCGCGCCGCGCGAGAGGGAAACCTGGAGGTGGCCGCGCAGTACTTGAACGTGCGGGCAGCAGAAGCCACCGAACTGGCGCGCAAGCTGTACGTCGTCCTCGACAGCCGGCTGCCGGCACGGCTGAACGACGTGAGCGATCTGCCCGAAGGTGCACTGGCGAACCCGCTGAAGCCGGACCAGGACATAGCGGGAACGATCAGCACCGCCAACGGACCGCTCGACGTGGTCTTCGAGCGCGTGACACGCGGGTCGTCCGCACCGATGTGGCTGTTTTCCCGCCGCACGCTGGAGTCGATTCCGCAGGTGTACGACGAGGTCGATCTCGTGTCGGTCGATCGGTTTCTGCCCGGGATCCTGACGAGGTACCGCCTGGGCAATGTCCGGCTGTTCGACTGGCTGGTCCTCATCGTGATCGTGCCGGCCTGCTATCGCCTGTTCGGCTTGCTGAATCCGCTGATGGCTCTCGTGATGGCCCGGCCGGGACGGAGGGGCACGCCGATTGTTCAGTCGGGCACCGTGCCCGGGTTCCTGCGGCTGCTGCTGCTGGCGGTGGGCATCCGCTGGTTGCTGGCCGGCGTCGACCTGCCGTTCGCCGAACGGCGATTCTGGTCGGTCACGACTGCGCTCTTCGTGATTGTCGCGGCCGTCTGGATGACCGTGCTGCTGACGAAGTTCATCGAAGCGGTCCTGCAGCGGCGTTTCAGGGAAGCGGGCAGCGGCGAGTTCACCGACCTGCTGCGCCTCACGCGCGGGATGGCAAACGTCCTGATCGTGGCGGCCGGAGGCCTGATCACGCTGAACTACTTCGGTGTCGATCCCACCGCCGCACTGGCCGGTCTGGGCATCGGCGGTATCGCCGTGGCGCTGGCGGCGCAGAAAACGCTGGAAAACGTCATCGGCGGACTGTCGATCATCTTCGACAAGGCCGTCCGGGTCGGAGATTCTCTGAAGCTCGGCGAGACTTCCGGCACCGTCGACTATATCGGCCTGCGATCCACGCGCATCCGGACGATCGACCGGACGATCCTCAGCGTACCGAACGGTCAGGTCGCCAACGTGAACATCGAAACGCTGTCGGCGCGCGACAAGTTCAGGTTCCACCACGTCGTGCCCCTGCGTCAGGAGACGACGGCGGAGAAGATGCGCCTCACACTCGACGCCATTCGCACGTATCTCGGTTCGCATCCGGCCGTCGATCTCGGCGAGTCAGTGCGCGCGCAGTTCGTGCGGCTCGGTCCCTTCTCGTTCGACGTCGAAGTGTTCGTCTACGTGCGCGCTGCCGATTGGGACCGTTTTCTCGACATTCAGCAGGAATTGCTGCTCGGCATCCTGACGGTCGTCGAGCGCGCGGGAGCGTCGATTGCTCTGCCGTCGCAGACGCTGCATCTCTCGGACGCGTCGACCCACGCCGCCGGCGCGCTGACGGGCACGGGACCTTGGCCGGCCTGAAGAGAGATTACGGCTGTCACGATCCACGTGACCATCATCGCCGTGTTCCGCCGCGGGGTGCTCTAGGAGCGCCCCTTATGCCACTGGCGAACGGCACGTAACGCCTGACCAGCAGATTGGCCGCGGAGTGCCAACGCAGTTTGTGCTGGCGACGCGCGCTCCGACCGGTCGGAGGGGCCTCCGGGCGACCAGAGCAATTCCCGCTGTCGAAATGGGACGCCACCGCACCGATCGGCCCTGGGCTGGACCGCATCGGTTCCCACGCGGAGGCACTCGACTGGCACACGGCGTGCTCAAAGTATCGATCCGACTGAACGGCACGTCCACAGGTTTTCTAATACGAGCGGGTTCCACGTCGCGTGAGACCGAATCGCCGACATCTCACACGGCGGCGTCCGCGAAATCGCGCGTCATGTGCTCCATTCCTTCGGAGTTCGTGGCGGCCGAGACGATGGACCGAACAGCCACCCCGCGTCGAAGGGCGCGTGAGTGGGCATTTTGTCGATCGATGGGCGCGCCGGCAGGTGGCATGGCTGCTGCTGACGTTGCCGGTACAGATAGGAACGGAAGGACTTGGGCATGGATACCTTGACGAGAAAGACGATGCTCGCTGCCGCCCTGCTGACGGCGGCACTCGGCGTGGCCTGCGAAAAACCGGAAACGGTCGCGGCCGCCGCACCAGAGGTGACGGTGACCGACGTGATTCAGAAAGACGTTCCGGTCTACCTCGAGCTGGTTGGTCAGACCGTGGGGTCTCAAGACGTCGAGATCCGCGCGCGCGTCGAGGGCTTCCTCGAGACCGTCAACTTCCGCGAGGGCTCCTTCGTGGGACAGGGTACCCTCCTGTATCAGATTGACCGCAAGCCGCTCGAGGCCATTCTCGCGGCGTCGCAAGCGGAACAGGCGACAGCTGAAGCCCGGCTCGAAAAGGCCAACAACGACGTCAACCGCTACACGCCGCTCGTGGTCAAACAAGCGGTCAGTCAGCAGGAACTGGACAACGCCCGGGCGCAGCAGGACGCGGCCCGTTCGCAGGTCGAAGCGGCGAAGGCCGCCGTGGAGAAGGCCAGGCTCGACCTGGGCTACACGAGGATTTTTTCTCCCATTGGGGGTCTGGCCGGAACCACCCAGGTCAAGCCGGGCAATCTGGTCGGTCGGGGTGAAACGACGCTGCTGACGACCATCTCGCAGATCAACCCCATTTTCTTCAACGTCGGCGTCACCGAGGCCGACTATCTTCGTGTCGCCCGTCGCGTCGGCGGGGAGAAGCGGCGGCCTAGCGACGCGCCAACGCTCGAAGGCATTCAGCTGACGCTCGCCGACGGTTCGGTCTACAGCCACACGGGGAAGATCAATACGGTGGAGCGGGCCGTCGATCCGACCACGGGGACGCTGGGTCTCGAGCTGGCGTTTCCAAACCCCGACTTCCTGCTCCGGCCGGGTCAGTACGGCAAGGCACAGCTGCTGCTCGAAACCAAAGCCGGGTCGCTGCTCGTTCCGCAGCGCGCGGTCCAGGAACTCCAGAATCTCTACAGCGTCGCCGTCGTGGACGGGGCGGGCACGGTGTCGTTTCGAAACGTGAAGGTCGGGCAGCGCATCGACAACCTCTGGGTGATCGAGGACGGCCTCAAGCCGGGCGAACGGGTGGTCGTCGACGGGTTGCAGCGGATTCAGGACGGCATGACGGTCGGGGTCAAACCGGCGCCGCCCGAGAAATCGGCAGGCGCCAGACCAAGCGGTGAGGCGAGGTAGATCATGGCCCGGTTCTTCGTCAATCGTCCGATCGTCGCGATGGTCATCTCGATCATCATGGTCCTCCTCGGTGTGGTGGCGATGCAAGGCCTGCCCATCGCCCAGTATCCCGAGATCGTGCCGCCGATGATTCAGGTCACGACCACCTTCGTCGGCGCGAGCGCGACGGACGTCGAGTCCTCGGTGGCGACGCCTCTCGAACAGCAGATCAACGGCGTCGAGAACATGATCTACATGAAGTCGACCAACGCCAACGACGGGACCCTCACGCTGAAGGTCTCGTTCGAGGTCGGCTCCAATCTGGACATGAACAATGTGCTCACGCAGAACCGCGTGTCACAAGGCATGCCCCAGATGCCGCAATCGGTCAAGAACTACGGCGTCTCGGTCAAGAAGGCGCTCGCGTTTCCGCTGCTGGTCATCTCGATCAAGTCGCCGAACGGGACCTACGACAGCAGCTTTCTCTCGAACTACACGACGATCAACATCAACGACGCGATCGCCCGCATCCAGGGCGTGGGACAGATCAACCTCTTCGGCGGCAGCGACTACGCGATGCGAGTGTGGCTGCGGCCGGACGTCATCGGCCGGCTCGGCCTGACGATTCCCGACATCGCCAACGCGATCGGCCAGCAGAACCAGTTGAGCCCGGCGGGGCAGATCGGCGGCCCGCCGGCGGCGCCGAACACGGAATACACCTATACGGTCCGGACGCAGGGCCGCCTGCTGAACGAAGAGGAATTTGGCGACATCATCGTCCGCACCAATCAGGATGGCTCGCAAGTCCACCTGAGAGACATTGCCCGGCTCGAGCTTGGAACGATGCTGTACAACGCCGTCGGCCGCCACGACGGCACGCCGTCGGCGGTCATCGCCGTGTTCCAGATTCCCGGGACCAACGCGCTCGACGTCGCCAACCGCATCAAGGCGACCATGGAGGATCTGAAGACGCGTTTTCCGCGGGACATGGACTACCTGGTCTCGCTGGACACGACCCTCCCCGTCACCGAGGGCATCGTCGAGATCGAGCACACGCTGTTCGAGGCGGTGGCACTCGTGATTCTCGTCGTCTTCGTCTTCCTGCAGAACTGGCGAGCGACGCTCATTCCACTGCTCACCGTCCCGGTCTCGCTGGTCGGCGCCTTCATGTTCTTTCCGCTGCTGGGCTTCTCGATCAACGTGCTCTCGCTGCTCGGCCTGGTCCTCGCCATCGGCATCGTCGTCGACGACGCGATCGTCGTCGTCGAGGCGGTCATGCACCATATCGAGCACGGGATGGCGCCGAAGGAGGCGACGATCAAAGCCATGGAGGAGGTCTCCGGCCCGGTCATCGCCATCGGCCTCATCCTGTCGGCGGTGTTCGTGCCCGTGGGTTTCATGGGCGGCATTACCGGGCAGCTGTATCAGCAGTTTGCGATCACGATCGCGATCTCGGTGCTGTTGTCGGTCGTCAACGCATTGACGTTGAGCCCTGCCCTTGCGGCGTTGCTGCTCAAACCGGCCACAGGCAAGAAGTCGCTGCTGACCCCGTTCTACAACGGCTTCAACCGGGTGTTCGGCTGGACGACGGACCGTTATGTGAGCTTCGCGGGCATCCTGGCACGCAAGATGTTCCGGAGCATCGCCTTCATCGGCATCCTGATTTACGTGACGATCGCCCTGGTCCAGCGCATCCCGGGTGGCTTCGTGCCTGAAGAGGATCAGGGATATCTCCTCGTGAACGCGCTGCTGCCGGATGCGGCGTCGCTCGAGCGCACGGATGCCGTCATGCGGAAGGCCGAAGCGATTCTGGAGAAGAGCGAGGCCGTTGAAGGGTTCAACACGATCACCGGCTACTCGCTGCTGACGGGCGCCTACTCATCGAACATGGGATTTTTCTTCGTCCAGCTCAAGCCGTGGGAGGAGCGGCACACCGCGGACTCGCACGCCAACGGCGTCGTGGCCGCGCTGAACCGGGCGTTCGCACAGGAAATACCCGAAGCGGGCGTCGTGGCGTTCGGACCGCCGGCCATTCCCGGACTGGGGACTGGCGCCGGATTCACGATGGAGCTCCAGGATCGCAGCGGCGGTTCGCCGCAGTATCTGGCCGAGCAGACAGCGCGGTTCATCGACGCCGCGGGAAAACGGCCGGAGATTGGCCGGATCAACACGCTGTACCGCGCCGAGGTCCCACAAATCTACGCCGACATCGATCGCAGCAAAGTACTGAAGTCGGGCGTGCCGCTCACCGACGTGAACACGACGCTCGGCGCGCTGCTCGGCAGCTCCTACGTGAACGACTTCAACCGCTTCGGCCGTGTCTACAAGGTCTATCTCCAGGCCGAGCCCGAATTCCGGCGCGACCCGAAGCAGTTGGGATTGTTCTACGTGCGCAGTCAGTCCGGCGGAATGGTGCCGCTCGACTCGCTCGTGACGACGCGGCCGAGCGCCGGCCCGGAGTTCACCAACCGCTTCAACCTGTTCCGCACTGCGGAACTGACAGGCGTTCCGGCGGCGGGGTTCTCGTCTACTCAGGCGCTCGATGCGCTCGAGGAGACCGCGCGCGCGGTGCTCCCACCTGATGTCACGTTCGACTGGGCCGATCTGTCGTTTCAGGAGCGGCGGTCACCCGGCGTGGCTCTCGTGTTCTCGCTGGCGATTTTCCTCGTGTTCCTCATTCTGGCGGCGCAGTACGAGAGCTGGGGTCTGCCGTTCAGCGTCCTGTTGGGCACGCCGTTCGCCGCATTCGGCGCGTATCTCGGGCTCTACCTGGCACGGCAGTTCATGGGCCCGAGCTATGTGAACAACGTCTTCGCGCAGATCGGGCTGATCATGCTGATTGGACTGGCGGCGAAGAACGCGATTCTCATCGTGGAATTCGCCAAGATGGAGCTCGAGCACGGGAAGCCGCTCATGGAAGCGGCCATGTCGGCCGCGAAGCTGCGCTTCCGTCCGATCCTCATGACGGCCTTTGCGTTCATCCTCGGTGTTGTTCCGCTGCTGACTGCGTCCGGAGCTGGCGCCGAGGGACGCAAGGTGATGGGGATGGTCGTCTTCTCTGGCATGCTCATCGCGACCATCCTCGGCGTGTGTCTGATTCCGATGCTGTACGTCGCGGTCGAACGAGTGATCGGAGGCGCGAAACAGCACGAACCGGTGCCTGTCGGCCCCCCGCCGACACTGGTGGCCGGACACGGCCATGCGAGCCATTGAGATGAGTCAACCACGCGTCCACCGACTGATCGTGAGCGGGTTGTTGCTGGCGCCGCTCGTCGGCTGTGCGGCGGCCGGGTCGAACTACGCGCGGCCGCAGATGCCGACGCCGCCAACGTTCCGCTTCGCCGAAGGGGCGGCCGCAGAATCGATGGCCGACGCGCCGTGGTTCCAGGTGTTCGACGATCCGACGCTCCAGGAACTCATCCGGCAGGCGATCGCCAACAATCTCGATTTGCGCGTCGCGGTTGCGCGGGTCGAAGAATCGCGCGCCCGCGCCGGCATCGCCAAATCGTTTCTCTATCCGCAAGTCGATTTCACGGCCAGCTACGGCATACGCACAGCGACTGACTCGAAAGAGGCCAATTCCGACGACGAAGACGCCGCGCATCAGAGCGGTGTGTATGGCTTCCAGCTCTCATGGGAGCTCGATTTGTTCGGCCGAATCCGCCGGGAGCGGGAAAGCGCGCTGGCCCTCGTCCTGGCGAGCGATCAGGGGCGCCGCGGAGTGCTCGTCACGCTCATCGGCGATGTGGCGACGAACTATTTCCTGCTGCGCGAGCTGGACCTGCAGCTCGACATCTCGCGACGAACGCTCGATGTGAACGATCAGACGGTTACGTATTTTCGGAACCGGCTGGACGGTGGGGTGTCCAACCGCCTGGAGCTCGATCGGATCGTGGCGAACCGGGCTTTGACCGCGAGCGCGATCCCGGAAATCGAGCAGCAGATCGCGATCGTCGAGAATGCGTTGTCGCTCCTGCTCGGGCGGTCGCCGGGTGCGATTCCCCGAAGTCCGCTGACTCCTGACGAGACTGTCCCGCCGCCCGTGCCGCCCGGGCTTCCGGCTTCACTGCTCGAGCGGCGTCCGGACGTCGTTGAGGCCGAACAGCTGCTCGTCGCCGCGAACGCTGATATCGGCGTGGCCAAGGCGATGTTCTTCCCGACCATCAGCCTCACCGGGTTTCTCGGTGGCGTGAGCGGCGACCTGACGTCCTTTCTCGGCGGCCAGGGATTGGTCGGGTCGATCACCCCCGGTCTCCTTCAGCCGGTGTTCAACGGCGGTCGTCTCCGCAGCAACCTCGAGGCGATGCAGGCGCGGTTCGATGCGGCGCTGGCCGAATACCAGAAGGCAGCCCTCAACGGCTACCGCGAGGTGGCCAATTCGTTGGTGACGATTCAGAAGCTGGCCGAAGTCCGCGTGCAGCGGCAGACCGGCGTCACGGCCCTCCAGGACGCCTCGGATCTCTCGCGCGAGCGATACGACTCCGGCCTGGCCAGTTACATCGAGATCCTGACTGCCGATCAAGACCTGTTCGAACAGCAGTTGCTGCTGGCTCAGACGCGGGGCGCCGAGTTGCGGGCGCGCGCCGAGCTCTATCGGACGCTCGGCGGCGGCTGGCAGCAGCCGTAGAGTGCGAGGCGCGAATGGCGAAGCTGAAGCGGAAAGAGTTTGAGAAGGAGCTGGTCAAGCTGCAAGGGAAGCTTTGCGCTCTCCAAGAGTGGGTCAAAGCCAAAGGCCTGCGGGTCATCGTCATCTTCGAGGGACGCGACGCGGCGGGCAAGGGCGGGACCATCAAAGCCATCTCTGAACGCGTGAGCCCGCGGGTGTTTCGCGTGGTCGCGCTCCCGGCGCCATCCGACCGCGAGAAAAGCCAGATGTACCTCCAGCGTTACGTGCAGCATTTCCCGGCTGCCGGTGAAATCGTCATCTTCGATCGCAGCTGGTACAACCGTGCCGGCGTCGAGCGCGTGATGGGCTTCTGTACGGACGATCAGTACCATCGCTTCCTCGACCTGTGCCCGCTGTTCGAGAAGCACCTGGTCGAGGGTGGCACCCAGCTCGTGAAGTTCTGGCTCGAGGTCGGCAACAAGGAACAGGAACGCCGGTTCGAGGCCCGCATCAACGATCCGCTGCGTCAGTGGAAGCTGAGCCCGATGGATCTGCCATCGCGCGCCCGGTGGTACGACTACTCGCGTGCGCGTGACGCGATGCTCAAAGCCACGGATACACGAATCGCACCCTGGCATATCGTCCGGTCCGACGACAAACGGAAGGCGCGCCTGAACACGATCGCCCATCTGCTGAAGCTCATACCGTACAAGAAGGTCGACCGGCCGAAGAAGGTGCGGCTGCCGGGGCGCTCGAAAAAGCATGCGTACAATGACGAAGCCGCCATCGCTCGGCGGCGGTTCGTGCCCGAAGTGTACTGAGCGGCGCCGCCGATCGCTGAAAGGGACGAACACCCTTATACACGGCATGCGGACGAGCGTGGCAGCATGTCTGGCCGCCATCACCGTGACGCTGCTTGGCGCGGCGCCGCTGTCGGCTCAGCCGCCGACGCCGACGGCGGATGCACCCACGTCCAGCATCGCATCCGTCCGCGCCACGATCGCCGCTGAACCGTCCGATCAGCCGGCGACCTTCTCATTCTTCAATCGTCCCATCGTGTCGCTGCACGCGCGCGTCCTCGGCCGTACGCCACTCGAGCGCGCGCAGGCGGCCGAGGCCGTCGTGGCCGACCTCGTCGCTCAGGGAGCGATCGGTCCGGTACAGTCGCAGCCAATCGACGGCGGATCGCTCATCACCGTTGCGTCGCGCGGCGTTCTGGTGCTGACCCTGCCTGACGTCGACGCCAGTCTTGGCGAAACGCTGCCGCAAACCAGTGCCCGGGCCGTGTCGCGCCTGGAGCAGGCGATCGCAGCGGCGGTGGAAGGGCGTGCACCACGCCTCCTGCTGCGCTCGGGCGGGCTTGCCCTACTGGCGCTTTTCGCCGGGCTTGTCTTGATCTGGGCCGTTGCGCGCGCGCGCGGCGCAGTCTCGGCGCGCCTCGCCGCAATCTCGGAGCGCACAATCACGCAAACCGGCCTCGACATGGAGGCTGTCCGCGCGTCGCGGCTCGTCGAGTTCCAGCGCCGGCTGCTGCGGGCGCTCGCGCTCACCATCGACGTCGCCGTGGTCTATGCGATCGTGACATTCGTCCTCCGGCGGTTCCCATACACACAGCCGTGGGGCGATTCGATGCGGACGTTCGTCCTCGGCACCGTCCAGAATCTCGCCCTGGGCGCGATAGGTGCCATGCCGGGACTGTTCACCGTGTTGCTGATTTTCCTGGTGGCACGATTCATCGGGCGGCTGATCGGTCTCTGGCTCGCGGCCGTCGAGCAGGGGCGGATCACGACCAGTTGGATCTACCCCGAGACGGCGGCGCCATCGCGGCGGCTGCTGGTGGGCCTCATCTGGATATTTGCGCTCGTCATGGCCTATCCCTACCTGCCAGGGAGCGGGACGGACGCTTTCAAGGGCATCAGCGTCCTGGTTGGCCTCATGCTGACACTTGGTTCGAGTGGACTCGTAAATCAGATCATGAGCGGGTTCGTGGTCACCTTTTCGCGTGCGCTGCGGATCGGCGACTACGTGCGGATCGGCGACGTCGACGGAACGGTGACCCACCTCGGCCTCCTGTCGACGAAGATCAGGACCCTTCGGGGCGAAGAGGTGACCGTCCCGCACGCGGTCGTGGCCAGCCAGACGACCACCGACTACTCGCGATCCGCCGACGCCGTCTTCACGCAGATCGTGGTCACCATCGGATATGACGCGCCGTGGCGGCAGGTGGAGGCGCTGTTGCTGCAGGCCGCCGAGCGCACCCCCGGTCTGAAAACGGAACCGAAGCCGCTCGTGCTCCAGTTGGGACTCGAGGACTTCTACGTCAGGTACGCGCTATTTGTCTGTCTGGAACGGCAGGACGCACGACTCCTGACTCTGCACACGCTCCACGCGCACATTCAGGACCTGTTCAACGAGCACGGCGTTCAGATCATGTCACCCAACTACGTGCTCGATCCGGCAGCTCCGAAAGTCGTGAACAAGAAGGACTGGTACGCGGCACCTGCCGCACCCGAGCCGCCGATCATGGCTGTACCGTCACAGCCGCGCTCAGCGTGAACTGCAGGCGCGTTTCCGCGGGCAGCGTCAAATGGGCCGTGCCCTGGCTGGCGACGATGGCGCCGGTGGCCCCGCCCGCCGCGGCGCCAATGGCGGCACCACTTCCGCCGCCGGCGATGCCGCCGATCACGGCGCCGAGACCAGCGCCGCCGGCGACCTTACGGGCGGTCTTCTTTCCCTCGCCGGCGCTCTTCTGCTCCACTTGAGTCGTCACGATGTCGTAGCGGCGTCCGGCGAACGAAATTGAATTCGCCTTCAACGTGATTTGGTCGGCGCCTTTCATCTTGCCGGCCTGTTCCACCTTCACCACTTCCAGCGTCACCGGCGCTCCGCGCGGCAGGATGACCTGACCGCCGATCATCACGGGATCGTCGAGCAGCGCTTTGATGGTCGTGCCGGTTTGAGCGGCGTCGACATCGACGGCCTGGGTGAGCCGCACGTTCAGGATGGTCGCCGCGGGGATCGTGATCGGTGCCGGCGCCCTCGCCGGGTCCGGGGCGGGCGGCGGCGGAGCAGTCTTGCGCGGCGTGAACTCGAGCGCCCCCACGTCCGTGACTGGAAACTCGGCGATCGAGCCGTTATCCAGCAGGAGGCGGACCGACTTCGAATCGGCGGCGATGAAGGTGCCGTCCACGAATTTCCCTGAGCGGAGTCTGACGCGGTCGGCCGAGAGCGATGTCGCTCCGAGCGACAGCAACGCCGTGGCCAAGAGCAGGCGGTGCAGATGATCTCGCATGGCGTCTCCGGGCGCTTGCAGGTCTCGAGTTATTCGATAATGGGAAGGGACGCCGCGATCTGCAGGTCGAGAAGCAGCAGAATCTGGTTCTCCACCTGAAGGCACTTCGCAGCTGTGATCGCTGACAGCGCCGACTTCAGCTGGTCGTAGTACGTCACCTTGAGCGTCTGGCGGCGTGCCTCGAGATCCAGAGCGGTGCGCGCCAGTCGATCGGCATTCGGCTCCGTCAGGGCGTCGAAGGTGGCCGCATACTCTTTGATGAGGGCGATCCGCTCGTCGTTGATCTTGCTGAGCCCGGCTTCGTACTGCCGGTAGATCGGCCAGAACTTCGCGTCCTCCTCCTCGCTGAGCTGCATCATCTGGGCGATGACTGCGGCCTTTTGCCCGCGCAGGTCCGAGCGAAGCAGATCCGCATAGGTTCGCAGGTTGGCATCGCGGGCATCGGCCCCGGCGATGCGTGACCCGGTTGCCTGGGCGGCGGACGGCAACGGATGAATCAAGGAGGCAAGAACGAGCAGCGCCGCGACGGCCAGCGTGTGGGTTCGGACCATGACCGGTTCTCCTGGAGGGCGGGTCTCAGCGCTTGCGCCGCCGGACCTCTTCGACGAAGTCGAGGCCTCTCGTCCCGCCCGGCAGCGTGAACTCGACGCGCGGCGGTTCGGTCGCGTCGTCGATCAAGGAAGCCAGCGACGTAAAGGACTGCGATCCCAGGCGCCGTCGTAAGTCGGCTTCGGTCTCCCACTCCTCGACGTAGCGAATGGTCCCCTGCTCGGACATCCCGGTGGCGATCGAACAGCGCACGCAGCCGCGGGTGGTCCGGGTATCAGCCATCAACGTGTTGAGCGCCGAAGTAATCGACCGCGCCTGGCCGAGCGGGACGAACCACTCGACCGTCATGCGCACCCTGGTCCAGTTCTGATCGTTGGCGTTGTCGGAATCGCCCATGAGTCTGATGGAACTAGACATACGGATTCGCCCGTCAAATAGCGAGCACCTTACGTGCCGCTCGGTTTGCGCATTCCGTACTGCCGGGCGGCCGAGTTTCTGGGGCTTTGGGGCTGAATCGGGCCGCCGGCGGCGATTCGCGGCCGAAACCCGTCTCCGGCGGGCTGGAGACGCCCCGAAATGTCGGATCGCACGCGTTCGTTCCGGCACCTCCACGCGGGCCGGCTGGCGGTCAATTTCCGGCTTGAAGCCGACCCAGACGTCTAGCGCGCGTCACGCTAGGACGCTCGCTTCCGGGTGATGCCAAGGCGCGCCATACGGCTCTCGAGCGTCGTTGGCTTGAGGCCCAGACGTTGGGCCGCGCCGCCCTCGCCGCGGACTCGCCAGTTCGTGCTCTCCAGCACCGAACGGATGTGCTCCACTTCGAGCGCCTCGAGCGTCAGCGCCGCCAGCGGCAAGGTCCGCCCGACCGGCTTTGGCGGCGGGATCAACAGATGATTGTCCCGGCTGAGGATGACTGCCCGCTCGATGACGTTCCGTAGCTCCCGGACGTTCCCGGGCCAGGAGTAGTGTTGCAGTTCCTCCATGCTGTCCTTCGACACCGAGGTAATCGTCTTGCCGAAGAGACGCGAGAACTCGTCGATGAATGCCCAGACCAGCCCGGGGATGTCCTCCATGCGCTCCCGCAGGGGCGGAACCACGATCGGGAAGACATTCAGCCGATAGAAGAGGTCCTCTCGAAATGTGTTGTCGACAACGGCCTTTTCGAGATCGCGATGAGTCGCGGCGATGATGCGCACATCGACTTTGATGGGCTGGGTGCTGCCCAAGCGTTCAATGACCCGTTCCTGGAGCACGCGCAGCAGCTTGATCTGGACTTCCGGCTGCAGCTCGCCGATTTCGTCGAAAAAGAGGGTCGACTGATTGGCCGCCTCGAAGCGGCCGATCTGCCGGGAGAGCGCACCCGTGAACGCGCCGCGCTCGCGGCCGAAGAGCTCGCTCTCGATGAGGGCGCTGGGGATCGCGGCGCAACTCACGCGCACCATCGGGCGCTGGTGCCGCGGGCTGAGGTCGTGGATGGCCTGCGCGAAGACTTCCTTCCCGGCGCCAGTCTCGCCGAGCAACAGAACTGTCGCCGGCGTCGGGGCCACCTGTTCGACCTGCGCGAGAGCCCGCCTGACGAGCGCGCTCTCGGACACGATCAAGTGGCACGTCTTCGAGATCTTGACGTCGCGGTGCGGCTCGAGGTCCTCGTGTTCGGTCCGCGCCGCCTGATCGCGGAGCCGCCGCAGCTCGTCGAGCGCCCTGTCGAGAGCGGCCTGACCTCTCTTGCGCGCCAGCGCCTGACTGATGATGCCGCTCACCAGTCGCAGCCGCTCCACGATCGGCGGGGTCCATTCCTGCTCTCTGCTCATCGAGCTGAGGGAAAGCGTCTGCAATTCCTCGTGCTCGTTTCTCGCGAGCGGGAAGACCGCACTCGCTCGCAGGCCTTGCTGCCGGCATGTCTGGCGATCGACCGGGTCCGCCAGGTCGTCGACGCTCCTGAACCAGAAGGCGTGGCCGGCCTCGAGCTTGGCCAGCATCCACGGCATCGACGAGGCGACGTGCGGGGCGGGCGGGGCGATGAATCCTGGAGCAACCCGGTAATGCGTCGGCGCACCCCACGCCGCCTCGGCTCCGTACCGACAGAGCATGGCGACGTCGAGTTGGAGAGCATCGATCATCTCCGCCAGGCTCGTCACGATGGCGTCGTCGACGGCGTTCGGACTCACGGCAGCGAGACGCGCGGCGATGTCGGCAACCAGCCGCTGAACGTCGACGTTCTCGGACCCCACCGGCGACAGCTTGCTTTCCAGGTTCAACCGCTCCGTCAAGTCGACAATCGAGGCGAGAACGTAGCGGGAATCCTCGACGGCTACGACCTCGAGGCTCACCTGGAGCGGAACGGTCGCGCCATCCTTGCGCCGCCCGCTGACGCCATCGCTCATCGCGACGTGTCCGGTCTGAGGATGGCGCGGGAGGTTCTTCCAGAGACCGTGCTCGACACCGACCGATGGTCCGCGAAGCAGCCGCTCGATCGACTGGCCGACCAGTTCGCCAGGCGGATAGGCGAATATCGCGTCTGCCGACTGATTCGCAAACAGGATGGTGCCGTCAGTGGTCAGACCGATGACACCCTGAGGTGCGTTGTCGAAGGCCAGACGTAGAACGCTCAGAGACGCGGTTTCCGACCCGTTGGCTTCGCGCACCAGCTCGTGCATGGGAATTTGGATCGCAGTAGTTCAAGATCCGCGCCGATGTGAGCCGGAGCCGTCAGAAGTCGTGGCCACCAATGGACAGAGCAGCTCTCGCGGCTTCTTCGAAAGACGGCGCGAACTGTCGCGATAGCGCGCACGGTGCGGCAAACCGCATGCAGACTCCTGGTCCCAACCGGGTTCCTGCAGTTCGAACTGTCCAAGCAATCGGGGAAGCTCCGAAATATCGGACCTGCGATTCTCCGCTTAGCCAGCGCGGTGCCATGCTAGTAGTCGGCAGAACGGCGGCACGGGACGTGCCTCCAGGCGAGCCGCTTCTTCAAGCAGATGGTCAAATTATGCCTATCAATCCACGTCGAGCAGGCGTGACGCGTCGACTGAGTGCAATGGCCGCAATCGCGGCCATCCTGTTGGCACCCACTCGGGACATCGCCCAGGCGCAAGCCCCCGCCCCCAGCACGGCAGTCGCCCCGGGAACAATAGACGGCGGCTGGCCGCGCGCATTGGTATCGGGCGCAAAGGCCGAGATGGTGCTCTATCAGCCGCAGATCGCGAGTTGGGATTCGCGCCAGCGGATGGTCGCCTACGCCGCCGTGTCGTACGCGACTCCCGGGAGCCAGAAACCTGCGCTGGGAACGGTCAAGATCGAAGCGGCGACCGAAGTCTCGGTGGAGGATCGTCTCGTCCGGTTCTCACAGTTGCGAATCGCTGAAACGAATTTCAGCTCGCTGAACCGGGATCAGGTCCAGGATCTTCTCGCGACAATCGAAAAGGGGATCCCCGAAGAGGAACGGGTGATCGCGTTGGATCGGATTCTCGCGAACCTCGATCAGAGCCAGATCTTTCCCCGCAACGTCGAGGGCGTGAAGGCCGATCCGCCGTCGATTTTCTACAGCACACGTCCAGCCGTTCTCGTGAACTTCGACGGCGATCCCGTCTGGAGTCCCATCAAGGACAACGATTTGAAGTTTGCGGTCAACACCAACTGGGACGTGTTTCTCTACGAACCGACGAAGACCCTTTACCTGCGTAATGACAAGACGTGGCTGAAAGCGAGTGACATCCAGGGGCCGTGGTCCGCGGCCGGTCAGTTGCCCGCCAGCTTCTCGAAGCTGCCGTCCGACGACAACTGGAACGACGTCAAAGCGTCGCTGCCAGGTGTCGCCGCCAAAGCGCTTCCTGCGGTGCACGTGAGCATCGTGCCTGCCGAGCTCATTCTCGTGACTGGCGATCCTATTTATGTGCCGGTGACCGGCACCGGATTGATGTGGGTGAGCAACACCGACAGCGATGTGTTCAGGATGGGCGTCGGCGGCGCAGTGTACTACCTCGTTTCCGGTCGATGGTTCACGGCTCCGGGGTTTTCAGGACCGTGGAAATTTGCGACGCTGGATCTTCCGGCTGACTTCAAGCGCATCTCGCTCGAGCACGCGCGTTCCCGCGTGCTGGCGAGCGTGCCCGGCACACCGCAAGCCGCCGAAGCGGTGCTGCTGGCGCAGGTGCCGCAGACGGCGCGCGTGAATCCGAAGGAGTTGAAGGGTCCCGACGTCGCCTATCAGGGAGAGCCGCAGTTTCAACCGATTGAGAAGACGACGGTCTCGCGTGCCGTCAACACCGACAAGGACGTCATCAAGGTCGGCGATCTGTACTACTTGTGTTTCCAGGGTGTGTGGTTCATGAGCCGCAGCGCGACCGGCCCATGGCAGGTAGCCGAAACAATTCCGAAAGAGATCTACGAGATCCCGGCCAGCTCTCCGGCGCACAACGTCACGTACGTCACCGTGGTCGAGGATGACGATGACGAGTGGGTGACCTTCGCCGCCGTCGCGGGTTACACGGGCATGATGGTCGCGTGGGGGTGCACGGTGTGGGGCACCGGCTGGTACTACCCGCCGTACATCGGCTACGGCGGTTTCTATCCCGTGTACTACCCGTTCTATCCGACGTACGGCGCCGGCGCCTGGTACAACCCGTGGACCGGCGCGTACGGTCGCGGCGCGGCGTGGTACGGACCGTACGGTGGTGCAGGGGTCGGCGCCCGTTACAACCCGTCCACCGGCGTCTACTCCCGCGGCGCCGCCGCCTGGGGTCCTTATGGCGCCCGTGCCGGGGCCCAGGCGTACAACCCGCGCACCGGAACATACGCGCGAACCTCGCAAGGTGCGGGCGTGTACGGCAGTTGGGGGACGACGGCGGTCCAGCGCGGTAATCAGTGGGCGCAGACGTCACGGGTGACGAATCGGGTGACCGGAAACACCACGCGCGTGACGCAAGGCAGCGGCGGCGGCACCTCCGTGACGCGCCGCGGGCCGGGCGGGACATCGAACGTGACGCGCACCGGCAGCGGCGACGTCTATGCCGGTCGCGACGGCAACGTCTACCGGCAGCAGGACGGCAGCTGGCAGAAATACGACAACGGCTCATGGGGATCCGTCGACACGGCGGCAGGCCGCGAACGCGCCGAAACCGCGTCATCGGGCGATCGTGCGGCTGGAACAGGGACGCGAGCGACCGGGAGTACCGGAACGAACAAGGCTACGGTCGGTGCCGAAACAGCCGGACAGCTCGAGCGCGATCGTGCCGCGCGAACGGAAGGTGCGACGCGGACACAGGATTACGGCACGACGCGCAGCGGCAGCGGCGGCTCGCGTTCGGGTGGCAGCTATCGTCCAAGCGGTGGCATGCGCGGGGGTGGCCGCCGGCGGTAGCGGCAGCCACCTTCGACGGTCCTGTCGAACTCGCCGCCGCCTCACGCGGCGAACGAGGTCAGGCAACTCTGATCTGAGCCGCCCCGCGCTTAATCCCCAGCCGGGCCATGCGGCTTTCGAGCGTCGTCGGCTTGAGACCGAGACGCGCTGCCGCTCCGCCGGGACCGCGCACACGCCAGTTCGACGATTCCAGCACGCTGCGAATGTGTTCGGCCTCGAGCTCGACGAGCGTCAGGCTCGATCGCGAGGGCCGCGGGATGGCCGGCGTCGGCATCGGGATCTCGAGTCGAGGACCGGTGGAAACGATGACCGCCCGCTCGACGACGTTGCGCAGCTCGCGAATGTTGCCCGGCCAGGTGTACGCCTGCAGGCGCTGCATCGCGTCCTGGCTAATCGACTCGATCTTCCTGCCGAACGACTTCGAGAACTCGTCGACGAATCCCCAGACCAGCGCCGGAATGTCCTCGACCCGCTCACGCAGCGGCGGCACGACAATCGGGAAGACGTTGAGGCGATAGTACAGGTCGTCTCGGAAGGTCTTGTCTTCGACGGCCTTCTCGAGATTCCGATTGGTGGCGGCGATGATCCGCACGTCGACTTTGATCGGGTGCGAGCTGCCCAGCCTCTCGAACACGTGTTCCTGCAGGACGCGCAGCAGCTTGACCTGCATCTCGGCCGGCAGGTCTCCGATTTCGTCCAGGAACAGCGTGGACCGATCGGCCGCCTCGAACCGGCCGATCTGACGCGACAGTGCGCCCGTATAGGCGCCGCGTTCACGGCCGAACAGCTCGCTTTCGATGAGCGCGCTCGGAATCGCGGCGCAGCTGACCCGAATCATCGGTCTCTGGCGGCGCGGGCTGAGGTCGTGAATGGATTGGGCGATGACCTCCTTACCGCTGCCGGTCTCGCCGAGCAACAGCACCGTGGCCGGTGTGGCCGCCACCAACTCCACTTGCCCGAGAGTGCGTTGGGCGGCGTCGCTCTCGTACGAACTCGTGCCGGAGGGGCGTCGCAGCGCCCCATGCCGTGGCGTCCGTTGCTGGCTCGCGACGGCCTCGCGCAGCGAGCCCGTCTGGTCGAGCGCGCGCTGCAAAGCCTTGTGGCTCCTCTGGCGATCCAGGGCCTGGCCGATGATGAGCGCCATGAGACGGAGGTGGTGGAGTGTCGCCGGGCACCATGGCTGATTGTGGGTTGACGACCCGACAATCAACGCACCGACACCCTCCGAATCCGACGCCCCCGGCGCGATTGGGAACACCGCCAGAGCGTGGCAACCGGCCGCGGCGAGCGTCTCGCGATCGGCGCGATCCTGCACCTCCTCGAGCCGCGTGAACCAGGCAGCTTCGCCGGCCTTCAGCTTCGCGCCGAGCCAGGGAAGAGAAACGAGTGACAGGCATCCGGCGCTGATGGTCGGGCCGTGCGTCGAATAATGAGTCGGCACGAGCGTCGTCGAATCCGACGCAAGCTGGAAGACTGTCGCACCGTCGGTGTTCAGGACGGCGGTGATTTCCTCGAGGCTCCGCACGATCGAGCCGTCGATTTCATCGGGAGGAACAGTGACCAGCCTCGTCGCGATCTCGGTGAGCAGCGGCTGCACACCGGGGCCAGCGCTCTGATCTGCATTCAGGCGCTCATCGACGCTCCGCGGGGATGAGCGCTCCATGACGGAGACCACCATCAGTTCAGCCTCGTCGGTTGGCACGACGCTCGCGCCGAGCTCTAGTCGCAGCGATTGGCCATCCTTCCTGAATCCCACGACGGCCGGCGCCACGGTGTCGGTCGCCATCTGTTGACGGTCGGCCGCAGCGTGCTTCCTGAGCTCATCCAGTCCAATCGCGATCAGCCCGTCGACGGTCCGGTTCAAAACTTCGGTCGAGCTGTAGCCAAACATCGCGCAAGCGCGGGCGTTCGCATGCAGGATGCGGCCGGCTTCGCTCGAGACGATCACGCCGAGCGGCATCGACTCCGCTGCGGCCTGCAGAACGCGCAAAGAGAGATCGCGTGTTCGCTCCTGGGGCGGAGCTGTGGGAGTTCGGCTGTCATCGAACGAACGAATGCCTGTCAACATGTCGCGGGTCCCCTGGCGCTGGCGGCGCTGCGCTCAATCGAGAGATGCGCTTCGGCTGGGCCGTGATGTTTGGCCGGCACTCCCCGGCGACCAGACTTCGTCGATACCCAGCGGTTTTCGAACGTTAGCCCCGGCACCCAGTGTCGGGAACTGGCAATTTAGGCAAGTCCGTGCAGTCAGACTGACTGCTGTTGAGGCCGGCGAGTGACCGCCTCCGGTGCCCGCACGAGAGGTTTTCGAGGCAAGCTCATCCGAGTCACCGTGGCGATTCAGCTGACCGCGGGCGCCGCCCTCCGGGTCGGCATCATCGTGGAAATGGGCTCATTCACCAGAAAATCGACGACAAGCTGACCGGCCAGCGACGGCTTCTCCATCGGGAGCGCGTGCGATGCACGAGGCACGACCGCGAGGTCGGAGTTGGGGATCGCCCGATAGAGCGCAATCGTGTGCTCGAGGGTCGGAAGGTCGTCGTCCCCGACCATGACCATCGTCGGGGCCAGAATGCGCCCGAGCTCGTCGATGCGGATATTCGGCTCGTTGCTCCGCACCATCGCGGCGAACTTGGCCACGACGGTGGGCCAGTGGCTTGGGCCATCAGGCGACGTGGCCTCGTAGAGCCCGCGGAACATCGCCAGGGTGGGACTGTCGGCCCTGAGGCCCTCCAGCATCGCCTCGGCGAACGGCAAACAGGCCAGCGCGGGTTCGAAGTTGGCGCCAATCACGACCATCTTTCGGACGAGTTCGGGACGAGCGACCGCAACTAATAGAGCGACAATGCCGCCATCGCTAAAGCCGACGAGGTGAGCTGGCTTTCTGACGACCGTCGCAAGGAAGTCGACCGTATCGCTCGCCATGGCGGCATAGGTCAGCGGCCCTTCGACGTCGGGCGTGTGCCCATGCGCGCGCCGTTCCGGAAGAAAGGTCCGGAAGCGCGCCGCAAGCGCCGGTCGCATCGGTCCCCACGTCTCGTTGGTGCACAAACCGCCGTGCAAGAGCACGAGAGGTTCGCCGTCGCCTTCGACGTCGAACCAGGTTTTCACCCCAGGGAGCTCGATGTACTCGCCCATATTGCCTTCCCGGATCTGATGTGATGATAGTGTCGTGCCGGAGCTTCCCGAAGTCGAGCGCCTCCGCCGCGAACTGGAGCCCGTTCTTCGGGGCCAGCGCATCTCCCGCGTCGTCCTCAACCGCGAGAATCTGCGGCGTCCATTCCCGGTGGGGTTCGTTGCCAGGCTCGAAGGCCAGACGGTTGGCACGATCGCCAGGCGAGGAAAGTATCTCTTCTTCCTGTTGTCGTCGGGCGAGACTCTGCTCGTACACCTCGGCATGTCCGGGTCGTTCAGAATCGCGCGGCCAAGTGAGCCTCCGGCGCCGACATCAGACGACCCCCGCCATGACCACGTGGTGATTGACCTGACGTCGGGCGCGCGGATCGTGTTCAACGATCCGCGCCGTTTCGGGGTCATGGACCTGATACCGGCGGGTCCGCCAGGCGATGGCCTGACCCTCGGACCCGAACCGCTCGACCCGGCATTCGATGCCGAAACGTTGGCGGGGGCGTGCGCCGGCAGGCGGACGCCGATCAAGGTGCTGCTGCTCGACCAGCGCGTCGTTGCCGGCCTGGGCAACATCTACGCCAGCGAAGCCCTGCATCGGGCGCGGCTGTCGCCACGGCGTGCCGCGTCGACCATTGCGACGAGGTCAGGCCGGCCGCGGCCAGCCGCCCGCCGCCTCGCGGCAGCGATCAAAGAGGCGATTATCGTGGCGATCGAGCGCGTGCCGGGCCGGCGCTATCGTGAATCGCGTTTCCGCGTCTACGAGCACGAGGGCGAGCGCTGCCTACGGCGCGGCTGCCGCGGAGTGATTCGCCGCATCGTCCAAGCCGGCCGGTCGACGTTCTACTGCCCGGTCTGTCAGCGCTAGCCGCGCGGACTTCTGTCGAATCAGAGGCGATTTCACCTTGGGCGGCGGATAGTCTGAAGCTCAGGCCGCGTCGTGGAAGATCACACCTGCCGTTTGCCGGTGGCCGGATCGAATACGGCTGACGCCGTGGCGCATGTTGACGCGGTAGGAACCGCGGGTGCCGCGGACCGGCCGATGGCGTACCGGCCAGATCGCCGCGTCGCCTTGCGTCAGCGGTACGACCTCGAGGCGCGACTGCATTCGCGGGCGCTGTTCGACGAGCACGAACTCGCCGCCGGCAAAGTCGTCACCGGGACGTGACAGGAGCACCATCGCCTGCAGCGGGAAGACGTGCTCGCCGTACACATCCTGGTGCAAGGCGTTGAAGTCGCCTTCCTCGTATTGCAGGAGCAGCGGCGTCGGGCGGGTCTGTCCGGCGGCATGGCATCGTGCGAGGAAGTCGGTGAGCGCGTGCGGATACCGGACCTCGATGCCCATCGCCTCGTTCCACCGGTTCGCGACCGGCGCGAGATGCGGATATAGCGAGACGCGCAGAGCGGCAATGGTCTCTGGCAGCGGATACTTGAAGTACTTGTACTCGCCCCGGCCGAAACCATGCCGCGCCATCACGATGCGGCTCCGGAACAGGCTGTCGTCACCATAGAGAGAAGCGAGGGCCTGCGCTTCGCTGGCGGACAGGATCTTCGGAAGCACCGCCCAGCCGTGCGCGTCGAGATGCTCCCCGACGCGAGCCCAGTCGTAGCCGCTGACGCGGTCTGGGACCTCGCGAGCAGGCGTCGCCGCCGTGGAGGCGGTCGTCACTGCCGGCTCTCCTTCGTCAGGAGATCCTGCTTGCGTTCGACGCCCCAGCGATACCCTGAAAGCGAGCCATCGATTCGGACGACTCGATGGCAGGGAATCGCGACCGCAAGGTTGTTTGCACCGCACGCCTGGGCGACCGCGCGCACGGCGCCGGGTACGCCGATACGCGTGGCGATCTCCGCATAGGTCGCCGTAGTGCCGGCGGGAATTGTACGCAGCGCCTGCCAGACGCGCTGCTGAAATGCGGTGCCGCGGACGTCGAGCGGCAGGTCGAACTTCTGAGCCGGCTGCTCGACGAACTGAATCACCCGGGCCACCGTGCGCTCGAAGGCTTCATCGCCCCCAATGAGCTGCGCCTTGGGAAATCGGTCTTGAAGGTCGCGGACAAGGGCGTCCGGATCGTCCCCGAGCAGGATGGCACAGATGCCCTTCGCGCTCCGGGCGACGAGGATCGATCCAAGCGAGCACAGGCCGACGGCGAAGCGAATCTCGATGCCGCCGCCGCCGGCGCGGTATTTCCGCGGCGTCATACCCAGAACCTGGACGGCGGTTTCGTAGAAGCGGCCGCCGGAGTTGAACCCGGCGTTGAAAATGGCTTCGGTAACGGTCGCCCGCCCGTTCTGAAGCTCGCGCCGCACCCGGGTCGTCCGGTGAGCCGTCGCGTAGGCCTTGGGAGTGACGCCGGTGACCTCCTTGAACACGCGATGGAAGTGATAGGGGCTCATCTCCGCTTCTGCCGCGAGCTCAGCGAGTCGCGGCGCTTCGTCGGCGCGTTCGATTCGGCGGCAGATGTCGGCGATGAGCGCCGCGTGAACCTGGGCGAGCGGCGGCTCGTCCGGGCGGCAGCGCCGGCACGGGCGAAAGCCGGCCCGTTCGGCCTCGCCGGTCGTCCGGTGGAAGCGCACGTTCTTCGGATTGGCCAGCCGCGACGGGCAGGACGGCCGGCAGTAGACGCCGGTCGTAGCAACCGAGTAGTAGAACATTCCGTCGGCCTGGCGATCGCGCGCCGCCACGGCCGCCCATCGCGGATCGTTCACAGTGTTCTGCGGGTTCTGCATCATGCGTCCACTATTGCTTGGACGGGCGCCGCGGACACTCCGTCTCTTGCGATCGAATCGATTTTCTCTCATCGCTCCAACCCAACTCTTACCCGTCGCTGACCACTCTCGCGTCCGTCGCCTCTATCTTGATGCTGCAGGCTCCCGCGACCTGCAGCGGAGGCCTACCAAGCTCGACCACCGCGTCACCGACGCAGAAGCCGACGGGATACGAGGATTTCACAGATGGCAAACATCGGCATCATCGGCAGCGGCATTGCCGGCCTGCAACTTGGACTGACTCTGCAGAAGTACGGCGTCACGACCACCATCTACGCCGAGCGAACCCCGGAACAGCAACTCGGGCGGCCACTCTCGAATCTGGTTTGCCGGAATGCACCTACGCGGGCGCGAGAACGACAACTGCGCGTCAACCACTGGGATTCCCCCATTTACGACATGGTCCGCCTGTCGTTGTGCGTCCAGGGTCCGCAAGCGGTCGCGTTCTCCGGTCAGTTGCAGGCTCCGGCGCAGCTCGTGGACATGCGGATCTATTGGGCCCGTTTGCTTGAAGACTTTGCCAGCCGCGGCGGATCCGTCGTCATGCGGACGCTCCAGACGTCGGAGTTCGAGCGGCTCGCCACGCAACACGATCTCGTCGTTGTCGCCTCGGGCCGGGCGAATCTGTCGACCATTTTTCCGCGGGTGCCAGAGCACTCACCGTTCACGTGCCCTCAGCGGCTGGTCATCGGTGGCTTGTTTCGGGGCATAGCCTATTCGGAGCCGCGCGCGCTCGAGGTCGTGATCAATCCTGGACACGGTGAGATGATTGCGGCGCCGATCTACTCGTTCGAGCCGAATCTGACTGGCATCGGCATCCTGATCACTTCAGGCGGATCGTTCGAGCCGCTGCGGCATCTGAAGTACGCCGACGACCCCGCCGCCTGGGTGAACGCCGTGCTCGGGGTGTTGCGCGAGTTCGCACCGTCCATCTACGAACGCGTCGATCCGGACCGTTTCGACCTGGCGCGTCCGCTCGACCTGGGGTATGCGGCGATCACGCCGACCGTCCGCCGCGGCTACGCCGAGCTCCCAAGCGGCCGATGGGTGATGGCTCTTGGGGATGCGCATGTGGTGATGGATCCGATCACTGGCCAGGGCGCCAATACCGCGTCTCATGGCGCCCGGGTGCTTGCTGAAGCTATTCGCGACGCGGACAGGTTCGACCGCCCGTTCTGCGAGCGCGTCGAACAGGAGATCGCCGCGTACGCCATTGCCGTGAGCGACGCGGCCAACGCGCGGTTGCGTCCGCCGCTACCACACTACCGCCAGCTGCTCGGTGCGAGCGCGAAGCATCAGGCTCTCGCTGACATGTATGGCGACGGTTTCGACCATCCGGATCGCTTCTGGGCCATCACCTCGAGCCCCGAGCGGACGGCGGCTTTGTTGAGCGAATTCGATTCGCGGGAGACGGTGCCGGCGCTGGCCAGCTGGATCTTCGGTTCGCTGTCAGACGACGGCGAACAGCCGCCACGGTATGCCGTCGGCTGAGAGCGGATGGCTTCCGCGGACTTCGAAGACCACGCCCGAGCCGGCGACCAGGTCGGTTACCGTGCGCGAGACGAGCACTTCGCCAGGGCCGGCGACGCTCGCGACGGCCTGCGCCCGCTCGAACGCCAGGCCCGAGACACGCCCGTCAGACGAAACGTCGCACTCGCCGGTATGCAGGCCGAAGTGTCCGCGCCACCCGAGGCGCGCGGCATCAGCCGACAGCACACGCGCGCAGGCAATGGCGCGCGCCGGACCGTCGAACGCCGCGAAGAATCCGTCCCCCTCGAACGTCAAGCCTCGGCCACGGAACGAAGCGAGCTGCCGCCTGACGTGGTCGGCGAAGGCGGCGTCTGACTCCGGCGGGGCGTAGCCGTCGCCAAATTGCGCGCACAGCACGGTGGCGAGCACGCGATCCTGCCGCGCCGCTCCGGCGGTGGCCGTGACGAACGCCTGAATCTCGTCGAGCATCGCGTCCTGGTCGCCCACGAACGGCAGATGATCGTTGCCGGGCAGCGCCACGAAGCGGCTGCCTGGAACGAGGTCGGCGACGTAGCGGCCCTCGTCGATGAGGAGACATTGATCGCCGGTGCGATGGAGGACGAGCGTCGGCACGCGCACGAGCGGCAGCACGTGGCGGACGTCGATTTCCGCGTTCATCTGTGTGAGCGCGAGCGCCGCACCGGGACTCGCCCCGAGTCGCAGGTAATGGCTCCACCAACTCCTGAATGCGGAATCGTTTGCGCGGCTGGGGGCCCGGACCTCGATGCCAACCGGTCCCCCCCAGTTCGTGCGGATTTCCTCCAGG
>JBKPSC010000413.1:0-9817 GCA_046734915.1 Acidobacteriota bacterium
GTCCAGTCCTAGTCCGAACAGCTCCTGCGCCAGCATCAGCTCTTTCGTCATCGTCGTATCGCTCATCAGGCGATCGTCGGTGTTGAGCGTGACTCGAAACTTGTAGCGGTGGTAGATGCCGAACGGGTGCGCCGGCAGCGAGTCGACGGCGCCGGTGTGCTGGTTGCTGCTCAAGCAGATCTCGAGCGGAATGCGCTTGTCGAGGATGTACTGCGCGAGATAACCCATCTTCACAATCTTCGTCCGGTCGTCCGCATCGAGGCCGATATCCTCGACGAGCCGCGTCGCATGGCCGATGCGGTGCGCGCCGCACCACTGGATGGCCTGCCAGATGCTTTCCTTGCCGAACGCCTCGCCGGCGTGAATGGTGATGTTGAAGTTCTCGCGCTGGATGTAGTGGAACGCGTCGATGTGTTTCTTCGGCGGGAACCCGCCTTCCTCGCCGGCCAGATCGAAGCCGACGACGCCGCGTTCACGGAAGTCGACGGCGAGCTCCGCCATTTCCTGCGACAGGCGCATGTTGCGCATCGCGCAGATGATGAGGCCGTACTCGACGCCGAACGCCGCCTTGCCGCGTTCGAGACCCTTCAAGACCGCGTTGACGACTTCGTCCCAGTGCAGGTCCTTCTCGGTGTGGAAGACCGGCGCGAAGCGCGTCTCGACGTACACGACGCCGTCGTCGTGCATGTCTTCCATCATCTCGTAGGCGACCCGCTCGAGAGCGTCCTCGGTCTGCATTACGCCGCACGTGTGCTTGAAACCTTCCAGATACATGGGCAGGCTGCCGCGTTGAGCCCCACGGTGGAACCAGGCGGCAAGCTCTCCCGCATCTGCCGTCGGCAGGTCCGTGTAGCCCTGATCTCTCGCCAACTCGATCGCCGTCCGCGGGCGAAGCCCACCATCGAGATGGTCGTGGAGCAGGACTTTCGGCAGCGATCGGACGAGCGTGTTGGTGAGGCGCATGACCTCGATTCTAAGCAGGTTTCGCCAACCAGGCCGCCAGATGGCCGACGAGATCGCGCGCGTCGTCTTCGGCGCCGTGGATGAAGCTCGATTTCCGACGGCGCAGCACCGGCAGGCCGATGGCGTACATCCCCGGCGCGTCGACGACCCCCCCGTCGTGACGCAGCTGCCCCTTGTGATCGACCACCGGCACGTGAAGCCAGCTGTAATCGGGACGGAAGCCGGTCGCCCAGATGATGGAGCGAATCTCGCCGCTGTGGAAGTCGAGCGAGAGCCGAGGCGCGGCCGGCACGCGCGTCGGCTCGAAACGCTCCGGAGGGCCGACGTCGGCATCCCGCGCGTGCCCGCGCGCCCACTCGTCGAACGTATCGAGCAGGCGCTCCATCTTGAGATCGGCGAGCGCGAACTGATTGCGCAGCCCGCCGGAGAAGAGCGCCCGCCCGTCGCGCACGGCGGCCAGCCGTCCGACGATCTCCACGCCGGCGCCGGCGAGCACGTTCAAATCCAGGGTCGTGCGTTCGGGCGTGCCCACCAGCTGCGGCGACGGAAGACGGCGGGCCCGCGTGAGATCCTCGATTTCGTCGTAACGCTCGTTCCAGACGCCGGAGACGTCCATCCACCAGAGCACATCGCGGCCGCGATAGGTTCGCGGCAACCGGACGTGCTCGCCCACGGACAGAACCACGCGGTGGCCGGAGCGCGCCACTTCATCGGCCAGCTGGACACCGGTGGCAGACGCGCCAACGATCAACACGCCGCCGTCCGGCAGCTGGTCTGGATTGCGATAGTCGAGCGCGGTCACGCACACGATGGCCGACGGCACGGCCTCGCGAATACCTGGCACGCTCGGCAGGTTGCATGCGCCGCTGGCGACTACGACGCTGCAACAGTGGAAGTCGCCGCGATCGGTGGCGACGAGATAGCCCGCGTCTGCGATGCGGACCGACGTGACGGTCGTCTGCGTTCGCACCGGTGCCTTCGCGACGGAGGCATAACGCGAAACGAACGCGACGACCTCCGCCATCGTCATGAAGCCGTCGGGGTCCGGTCCTTCGTAGCGATAGCCGGGCAGCCGGCTCTGCCAGTTGGGCGTCAGCAACCGCAGCGAGTCCCAACGCTCGCGCCGCCAGGAGTTGGCGACCTCGCCGCGCTCGAGCACCACGTGGTCGATCGCACGCTCGCTCAGGCAGCGGCTGGTCGCCAGCCCGGCGTGTCCGCCTCCGATGACGACCGTGGTGACGCGTTCGATGGCCGGCTCCCGCTGCGGTCAGCCCGACCGGTCTAGGTGACGACGACCGTGACGTTCGTCGGATTGGTAATGACGTCGTAGACCGCGGAGCGCTTCTGTGACTGCGCGACCAGGGCCTCGATGTCCTTCTTCGACGCGTCAGCGTCGATGTTGAAGGTGACCTTGATGTCGTCGTAGCCGTTGCGTACGTCGCTGTCGATGCCCAGAATGCCCTGGATGTCCATCGATCCTTCGAGCTTCGCCTCGACCGAGCGCAGCTGGATGCCGCGGTTCTGCGCGACAGCCGCGACGCCCGCCGTCAGGCAGCTGGCCAGACCGACGAGCACGAGCTCGATCGGCGTCGCGCCGAGATCCTCGGACGCGAAGATCTCCGGATGGTCGGCATCGAAGGAGAATTCCGTCTTGTGCTTCTGTTCCTGACCGAGGCCATGGAAGCCCTGAATCTTGGTTCGGCTGTGCGTGCCATTCTGCCATTTGCAGGAGGCCCGCCACTTGAACTTGGCCGCTTCCGGGGCGCCCTTCAACGCTTCGCGGGCGTCCAGCAGGGCCTGCACGTTGACACCGTTATTGACGCTCGACACAGCCATCGTAATCCCCCTTCGCTCGATTGACGCGTTGACACTCGGTCGAACAGCGAGGCAAGTCCTGCATCTTACCTCGGGATAGAATCCAGTTCATGACGGCGCCAGTGTCGAAGGCCGCGGTCGGATCCGTGGGCACGGTCGACACACAGTTCCTGGATCTCCCCCGGCCGCTCGAGCTCGACTGCGGAGCGGAGCTCCATCCCGTCCGCGTGGCATACGAGACTTACGGAACGCTGTCGCCGGCTCGCGACAACGTCATTCTCGTGTGTCATGCGCTCAGTGGCGACGCGCACGCGGCGGGATTTTCCTCGAAGCCGCCGGCCGAGAGCACCCGGGACGGCTTCCGCGCCGACGAGCGCGACGCCGGGGCGGGGCCCGGGCTGGGGTGGTGGGACGGCATGATCGGTCCCGGCAAGGCGTTCGACACCGATCGCTTCTTCGTCGTCAGCTCGAATCTGCTGGCGGGCTGCCGCGGCACGACCGGACCGGTCTCGACAAACCCGGCCACCGGCCGGCCATACGGGTCTGATTTCCCGGTCGTCACCGTCGCCGACATGGTGCGCGTCGAGCGCGCCCTGCTGCACGAGCTCGGCATTTCGCGGCTGGCAGCGGTCGCCGGCGGATCGCTCGGCGGGATGCAGGCGCTCGAGTGGGCGGTCCAGTTTCCGGACGCGGTCGATGCGATCATCCCCATTGCGAGCACGCACGCGCTGCAGCCGCAGGGCGTGGCGTGGAACGCGATTGCGCGCAACGCCATCACCGCCGATCCCGATTGGCAGGGCGGTCATTATTACGGCACCGGACGAACGCCCTCGGCCGGCATGGGCGTCGCCCGCATGGTCGGCCACGTCACATATCTTTCCGCCATGTCGCTCGCCGTCAAATTCGGCCGGCGCCTGCAGTTCGCCGACGACGTCCGTTACGTGCTCACCGAACCCGAGTTCGAAGTCGAGAGCTACCTCCGTCATCAGGCGGCGAGCTTCGTCCGACGCTTCGATGCGAACACCTATCTCTACACGTCGCGAGCGCTGTCGTATTTCGATCTGGCCCGGCAGTATGGCGGCGGCGATCTCGCACGCGCAGTGCGCGGCGTCAAGGCGCGCGCCCTGCTCATCGCCTTCAGCTCCGACTGGCTGTACCCGCCGGCCGACTCCGAGGCGCTGGCCGCGGCGCTGCGTGCCTCGGGCAGCGAGGTCGAGCTCCACGTGATCGACGCACCATACGGCCACGACTGTTTCTTGTTGGAAGAAGCGCGACAGACGCCGATGATCCAGGCGTTTCTCAAAGGCTAGGAGGCTCCGTTCATGGAAGAGTCCCGGCGGTTCGGCTTCGAGACCCGTCAGGTGCACGCCGGCCAGCGTCCCGATCCGAATACCGGCGCCCGCGCCGTACCGATCTATCAGACCACCAGCTACGTCTTCGAAGATCCGGAATCGGCGGCCGCCTATTTCAACCTTCAGGAGTACGGCAACACCTACTCGCGCATCATGAACCCGACGGTCGCGGTCTTCGAGGAGCGGATGGCCAACCTCGAAGGCGGCTGCGGCGCGGTCGCCTTCGCCAGCGGCATCGCCGCGCAGGCCGGAGCGCTCTTCACGCTGCTGTCGCCGGGCGATCACATCGTGTCCTCGTCTGCCCTTTACGGCGGAACGGTCAACCAGCTCAAGCACCTGCTCCGCAAGATGAGCATCGAGCTCACGTGGGTCGACCCAGACGATCTGGACGCGTGGAAGCGAGCCGTGAAGCCCAATACCAAAGTCTTCTATGGCGAGACCATCGGCAACCCTGCCGGCAACGTGCTCGACATCGAAGCCATCGCCGCCATCGCCCACGAACACGATCTTCCGCTGCTCGTCGACAACACGTTCGCCACGCCCTATCTGTGCCGTCCGATCGAGTGGGGCGCCGACATCGTCCTGCACTCGGCGACGAAGTTCATCTGCGGCCACGGCACGAGCATCGGCGGCGTGGTCGTCGATTCGGGGCAGTTCAACTGGTCGAATGGCCGATACCCGGTCATCGCCGAGCCATCGCCGGCGTATCACGGGCTGCAATTCCACGAGACGTTCGGGATGTACGGCTACTGCATGAAGCTCAGGGCCGAGACGCTGCGCGATCTCGGCGCGTGCATGAGCCCGTTCAACGCGTTTCTCTTTCTGCAAGGGCTCGAGACGCTGTCGCTGCGGATGGCCCGCCACGTCGAGAATGCCGAGGCGGTGGCCAATCATCTGGCGTCGCGCGACCTCGTCTCCAACGTCACCTATCCGGGGCTGAAGACGAGCCGGTACCGTCCACTCGTAGAGAAGTACCTGCCCCTCGGCGCCGGCGCCGTCTTTTCGTTCGACTGCCAGGGCGGCCGCGCCGCCGGTCAGGATTTCATCCGCGGGGTGACCCTGTGGTCGCACCTGGCGAACGTCGGCGATTCGAAGAGCCTCATCATCCACCCGGCGAGCACGACGCACCGGCAGCTCGACGAACAGGAGCTGCGCGCCGCCGGCGTCGGGCCGGGCACCATCCGTCTCTCGGTCGGCATCGAGGCGGTCGACGATCTGATCTGGGATCTCGAGCAGGGCTTCGCGCGTGTCGCGGCGTCGGCGGCCACAGGAGCGGCATCCCGATGAGCGCCGCCCGCGATCTCACCCGTTATCAGAATCCGCTCACGATTCAGCAGGTCATTCACACTGCGAAGACCATCGCCGTCGTCGGGCTGTCGAAAAATCATCTGCGCGCGAGCTATTTCGTCGGCTACTACCTCGGGCGCCATGGCTACCGGGTGATTCCGGTCAACCCCCGCGAGCCGGAAATCCTCGGCGAGAAGAGCTTCGCCACGCTGAGCGACGTGCCCGTCCCGGTGGACATCGTCAACGTGTTCCGCGCGCCCGACGCCGTGCCGGCCATCGCCAAAGAGGCCGTCGCGATCGGCGCCGGCAACCTGTGGTGCCAGTTCACCGTGATCAGCGAGGAGGGGGCGCGCATCGCGGAAGCCGGCGGCCTGTCGGTGGTGATGGACCGCTGTATCAAGGTCGAGCACGCGCGCTACGTCGGCCGGATGCACTGGCTCGGGTTCAACACCCAGCGCATCACCTCGGTGCGCGGCGGATTGCAGTAGAGTTCCGGCAATGATCGAGCGCGCGAATCCCGGCTTCCCGCGCACGGCCGCCATGCTGGTCTGCTTGTCTCTGACGACGGTCGAGGCCGGGCAGCAGTCGGCGAACGCCACAGCGGTGATGTCGCCAGCGCAGTTCCAGACGGCGGTACCGACACCCGCGGACCATCGCATCAGCTACGGCGACGATCCTAACCAGTTTGGAGAGCTGCGTCTTCCGCCGCAAGGCGGGCCGCACCCGGTGGTCGTGCTGATCCATGGGGGGTGCTGGATGGCCGATTACGCAACGCTGCGCGACCTCGGACCGATCGGTGACGCACTGAAAGCCGACGGAATCGCCAGCTGGAATATCGAGTACCGAAGGCTCGGGCAGTCGGGCAGCGGCTGGCCTGGAACGTACCAAGACGTTGGGCGGGCCGTCGACCATCTGCGGGCCCTGTCGACGCCGCATCGCCTCGATCTCGCGCGAGTCGTTGTCGTCGGCCACTCCGCCGGCGGACATCTCGCGATGTGGACAGGAACCCGGAGAAAGATCGATCGAGCAAGTCCGTTATACGTCTCCGACCCGTTGCCAGTTCGCGCCGTTGTGAACCTTGCCGGCACAATCGACATGCTCGAAAACATCCCGCACATGGAAGAGGCCTGCGGCGCCGCCGTCGTCACCAACTTGATGGGCGGGCGGCCCGCCGACGTCGGCGACCGCTACAGGGCTGTGTCGGCGCGAACGTTTCTGCCGCTCGGGGCCAGACAGCTTCTCGTCTGGGGATCGCGTGAGGAGTACGTGCCACAGACGCTGGTCGAGCAGTACGCCGCCGCCGCCGAACGTTCGGGCGACCACGTGCGCTTGATGGTCATTCCAGGTGCCGGCCACTTCGAGATTGCCAGCCCCGGCTCGGCGGCGTGGCCGACGGTGCAGGCGGCGATCGACGCGCTCCTCGAGGAGCGGTAAGACGCAGTCCAGTCGACTTATACCGGCCCCGCCATGAACCTGCAGGCCCATTCGCCGCTCGGTGCTCGGTCGATGCGGTGGCTCTGCGCCTGGGCCGTGCTCGGAGCGACGGCGTCTGCGGGGGCGCAATCGTCAGGGACCATCAATTACGACACGGCACGCTTCGAACGCCGACTGCTGGCGACGCGCGCGAGCGGCGAGATCACGCTGGACGGGTCGCTCGACGAAGCGGCCTGGCAGGAGGCACCGGTCGCCAGCGGCTTTCTCCAGAACGAGCCGCGCGAGGGTCAGCCGGCGACGTTCGACACGGAAGTCCGCGTGCTGTACGACGCGCAGGCGCTCTACGTCGGCGTGTTCGCCCGAGACGACGAACCGTCCGAGATCATCGTCAGCGACCTGCGGAAGGACTTCAACACCGCGGCGAGCGACGGCTTCCTGCTGGTCATCGACACCTTCGCCGACGAGCGCAACGGCTTCGAGTTCGCGACCAACCCCGCCGGTGCGAAGTGGGACGCGCAGATGTCGAACGAGGGCCGCGAGATCAACGTGAACTGGGACGGCGTGTGGGACGTGCGGACACGGATTGTCGAGAACGGCTGGTACGCGGAGATCTGGATTCCGTTTCGGACGCTGAAATTCAACAATCGCGATCCCCAGACATGGGGATTGAACTTCGAGCGCCGCCTGCGCCGGCGCAACGAAGACAGCTTCTGGGCGCCGTTGCCGCGGATTTACAACATCGAGCGGGTCTCGCTCGCCGGCACCATCGACGGACTGCGCCAGCTGCGGCCCGGCCGCAACCTGCGCGTGAAGCCGTACGGCGCGGCGAGCTCGAGCACCGTGGGTCGATCGCCGTCCGACGGCGACCTATCGGGCGGCGTGGACGTGAAGTACGGCGTGACCAACGGCCTCACGCTCGACGCGACGGTGAACACCGATTTCTCACAGGTCGAAGCCGACGAGCAGCAGGTGAACCTCACGCGCTTCAGCCTCCTCTTCCCCGAGAAGCGCGATTTCTTCCTGGAGAACTCCGGCATCTTCCAGTTCGGCCTGCCCTCGACGGGCACGGCCGGCACCGGCGTTGGCAGCCCCGCCTCGGCGGGACGGCAGAACTCGCCGCCCGATGCGCGCCTGTTCTTCAGCCGGCAGATCGGATTGTCGGAAGCGGGCGCGGCCATTCCGATTCTGGCCGGCGCGCGTGTGACCGGACGGGCCGGCCGGTATTCGGTCGGCGCACTCAACATCCAGCAGCGCGCCGAGGGGGTCGTACCGTCCACGAACTTCACGACGGTCCGCCTGCAGCGAGCCATCCTCGCCAATTCGGATGTCGGGCTGATCTTCCTCAACAAGGATGCCAACGGCCCGGCCTATAACCGGGTCGCCGGCATCGATACGAACCTGCGGTTCGGGCAGCTCAGTGTCGGCGCGTACGGCGTGAAGACGGTGGCGCCGCAGACGAGCGTCCCCGGGCACGGCGAGGACGCGTCGGCGCGGGGAAACTTCAACTACCAGTCGCGGGCGTGGATCGTGCGCGGCGCCTACGAGACGATCGGCCGTCGGTTTCGCGACGAGCTGGGCTTCGTGCCGCGGATCGGCGTGAACCACGTCGCCGCCTACACGCGCAACAACCTCCGTCCGGAATGGGCGGCGCGCATGGGCATCCGTGAAATCGGCCCGCACCTTCACTTCGACCAGTTCGACCGGCGCGACGGCAGCGGCACCGAGTCGCGCTACTTCGACTGGCACCTGGTGCTGATGATGAACGACGGCGGGTTCTTCGAAGGCGGGGTCAACCGGAACCTCGAAGGCGCCCTGGTGCCGTTCACGCTCAACGCCGCCCGTGGGGTGCGGTTGCCGGCCGGTGAGTACGAGTTCGACGAGTACTTCGCGCTGTACCGATCGAACAACTCCGCCCGGGTGTCGGTGGAGGGCCGCTACTCGGACGGCGCGTTTTACGACGGCGAGCGCCGCGGCTACGCGATCGCCCCGACGGTCCGGCTCAACGAGCACTTCAACGCCTCGGTGAGTCTGCAGATCAACGACATCGACCTGCCGGTCGCCTCGTACGTCTCGACGCTCATCGCGACGCGGGTGAACTACAGCTTCAACACCCGCTTCTTCGTGAACGCGCTCGTGCAGTACAACACCGACACGCATCAGTGGAGCTCGAACGCCAGGCTCAATCTGATCCACCGGCCGTTGAGCGACTTCTTTTTCGTCTACAACGAGCGGCGGCTCGACACGACCGGCGATCTCGTGGATCGATCGGTCATCGCCAAGCTCACGTGGATGATGGCGTTCTGAAGGGTGCCGATGGATCAGCAGGAAGTGCTCACGTTCGAGGCACGGCTCTCCGATTCGCCGTTGGTCGAGCGGGTCTGGACGAGCCGGAGCGAGCGCGGCGGCCCATTTCTGTCGATTGCCGCGTGCCACTTCGAGATGGCCGTGACGCGGCACGAGGGCCGGACGTTCATGACGCTGCGCGGGCCAGAAACCGTTGCGACCGCCGCGGAGTGCCCGGCCGGCGGCGAGTGGCTCGGCATCCGCTTCAAGCTCGGCACCTTCATGCCGCGCTTCGCACCCGGCGATCTCAGCAACCGCCGCGACGTGACGCTGCCTGGCGCGGCCACGCGATCGTTCTGGCTGAATGGGTCAGCGTGGGAGTATCCGGATTTCGAAAACGCCGAGACGTTCGTCGTGCGGCTCGTCCGCAAGGGGCTCATTGCCCGCGACCGGTCTGTCAGCGCCATCTTGAGCGGCGAGGGGCCGGGCGGCTCGCTGCGCTCGACACAGCGTCACTTTCTGCGGACGACCGGTCTCACGTACAGCTTGGCGCGTCAGATCGAGCGCGCCCGATACGCGACGCATCTCGTCGCACACGGCACGTCGATTCTCGACGCCGTGCACGAATCCGGCTATTACGATCAGCCGCACCTGACGCGGTCGCTCAAACGCTTCGTCGGCCA
>JBKPSC010000414.1:0-12872 GCA_046734915.1 Acidobacteriota bacterium
ATGCATGGATATGCAGCGTGTCGAGCCTGGAAGCCGTGAGCCGTCTACCGGTGGTGCACGTGCCCGTTTCGAGCGGAGTTCTTGCTCTGGGCGTCTTGGTGTTGATTGCCGCCGTTGTCGTCTGCGACCGGCGGCACCGTAACGCCGAGGCGCGGTTGCGTCTCATTGCGAGCCGCTCCCAGACGATGCTGGCCGCGCTGCCGGATGCCGTCCTCGTTCTCACCGCCGACGGTCTCATTTGCGAACAGCACGCTCGAGGACCCGTGGGTGTATTCCGATCAGATGGGTCTGTTGGACACAAACTGCGCTCGGTGGCGGCGCCCGAGGTCGCCGCGGCTCTCGAAAGGGCCATCGCACGAGCCGCACAGGGCACCGCTCCTTGTATCGAGGAATGTGGCAGCGGTGAGAGTCCCTTCCGCGAATTCGAGGTACGCGTTGTCCGGTATGGGTTAGATCAGTTCCTGGCGATCGTCCGTGACATCACCGATAGCAAGCACGTTCAGCGGGCCCTCGAGGTGCGCGAGGCCGAGGTCCGCCAGATTCACAGCGAGAAGGAGTCGCTCGCCGGCAGGCTGCTGGTGGCGCAGGAGGTCGAGCGGCGGCGCATTGCCCGCGACCTCCACGACGACCTGGGCCAGAAGCTGGCGCTCCTCGCGATCGAGGTCGACGCCTTCAAGGCCGCGCCGCCGCCCGAGGACGGCCGTCTCGAGCGATTGCTGCGCTGGCTGTCAGCTTCGATCGCCGAGATCTCGAGCGACGTCCACGGCCTGTCACACGAGCTGCACCCGGCGAAGCTCGAAACCCTGGGCCTGGTGACGTCGATCGACAGCCTATGCCGTGATATCGCCGACAAGCATGGGATCGATGTCGACTTTCGTCGTGTAGGGGAGCCGCCGCCTCACCATGACCACGTTTCGCTGCATCTGTATCGCATCGTCCAGGAGGCGTTGCACAACGTCGTGAAACACAGCAGGGCACAGCACGTGCTGGTCGAGTTGAGCGTTTCCCAGCAAGCTGTTGACCTGCGGGTTGTCGATCACGGACGGGGCTTTCAGATGAACGGCCGCACGAGCGAAGGTCTTGGTCTGGTCAGCATGCGGGAGCGGGCGCGCCTGGCCGGCGGACAGATTTCGATCCAGTCTGCGCCGGGACGCGGCACCAGCCTGAACGTGAGCCTTCCGCTCTTCGTCGAGCGGCATACCGACGCGGTCGGGGCGCCTTATGGCCGGCGGGCCGAGGACCGCCTGGCGGCCGCTCAGTCCACCTCTCACACCATGTGATGCTTGATCGCGTACTGCACGAGCTCTGCGGTGGTCTTGATCCGCAGGTGGGCCATGATCTTGTACTTGTGAAAGGCCACGGTGCGCGGTGCGATATTGAGGATTGAGGCCACTTCCTTCATCGAGTGGCCCTCGGCGATGAGCTGGACGATCTCGCGCTGCCGGACCGTCAGGTTATCGTCGGGACTGCCGCTCGCCTGACGATTCATCATCGAGGTGACCAGCCCCTCGGTCACGAGCGGGGTCACATAAGACCGCCGGCGCATCACCTCCCGGATGGCCGTCAAGAGCTCGGAGCCCGCCGACCGTTTGAGCAAGTACGCCGAGGCACCGGCCCGGAACGCCTCCGCCGCCAGGTCCGGGTCCTCGTTCATCGTGAGAAACACGACGCGCACCTCAGGCATTATCTGCTTCAGCCGGCGGGTCGCATCGATGCCGTTGAGAATGGGCATGGCGATGTCGAGAACAGCGATGTCCGGACGCAGTTGCTGAGCCAACTCGAGCAGAGCGTGCCCATCTGAGACCGTGCCAACGATGTCGCACTCCTCGGACAACAGCTTCGCGAACGCTTCGAGCAGCAGCGTGTGGTCGTCGGCGAGCAAGATACGAGGTCGAATCATGCGCAGCTACCTAGACCCAAACGATGGATTGACGTCTGCGTGCATGTGCATGCTTCCCATGCATTGGGTCCGACTGTGATTTCTGTGCAGCCTGTGAGAAGAACCTGCCCCCAACCTGTCGTCTCACGGGCGTGTCGCAATCACGTTACATCTGGCCGACAAGCATAGCTCGTCCGGGCCTGTCGCCTATGCAGTTTCGGAAGACCACATCATGCTCTCGCACCCGACGAGTATTCATACACCTCCTGTCAATTTTCCCGGCACCGACGTGCACCCCTGACAGTTCTCCCTTGCGTCGCACGGACGAATCATCGACGGCATGCGCGCCAACCAATCGAGCCGCAAGGATGTCCCTGCGGCTTCCCGCGTCATCGAGGACGTCGACGCGATGGCCCGGGTGATTGCCGATGGGGTGAGATGCGATTACGTGCAGCTCGAGTCCACGCCGTTCCGTGCCCGCTGGAGCATCGTGCACTTCGACCCGTTCGTTCTGCAGTTCGGGTCAGAGGAGATAGCGGTCTTCAGACGCCTTCGAATTCCGGCGGATCGATGGGCGCTGATGATTCCCCTCGACGTGCCCGAGCCGGCGCGCTGGAACGGCCATCGGCTTCGCCACGATGACCTGATGGTGTGTCCGCCTCGGAGCGAATGTCTCGCCTTCGATCCGTCGTCCACGCGCTTCGCGATTCTGACCGCCCACACAGCCAGCGCGATAGCCGAGGCCGCACTGCCTTTCTGTGCCATTCGGGGTTCCGGGCCGGTCGCCGTCGCGTGCGGCCCAGACATCGCCACGCTTCGCGATGGCCTCATCAGCGTGCGCGAGCAGGTCGAGGCGTCCGCACGCTCGCCCAAGGCAGGTGCCGCGTTCTTGGAACAGGCCGTGATCGAGTGCCTCCACCAGGCGGGGGCGACGCGGGCGGACGCCGTGATGATCGGCGACCGGAGCCGGATTGTCTCCCGGGCGGAGGCGTTCTTCCGTTGCCACATGAGCGAAGGAGTGTCGGTTGCCGAACTTTCGAACGTGGCTGGCGTGAGCGAGCGAAGTCTGCGCAATGCGTTCTACGACGTCTACACGACGAGTCCCAAGCGCTACATGAAACTCTGGCAGCTCCATCAAGTCCGTCGCGCGCTCCGAGCCGGAACGTGTGCGGCGACCGTGACTGACGTCGCAACCGACAATGGATTCTATGAGCTCGGTCGATTTGCGGGCGCTTACAAGTCGCTCTTCGGGGAAGCGCCCTCGGAAACCCTGAGAAAGGCGAGGCATCAGCAGCTGAGTCGCGGGGCCGCCTGACCGAAAACCACACGATTGTCGCCAGCGCATACCTGATTTCAGGTAGGACCAAAGCCCTGTTTCAGGATGGAACAGTCTTGGTGCAACTTAATATTGTCAGTAGTCCACAAAGAGCTCGGCAATTGACGTTGGCTGGGGACGTCGTCGGTAGCGGTCGTGAGTCCACAACGGCCACTCGGCCCTACTCTCATCCGGCTGCGGATGGTTCGGTGTCGCCGGCCGGCGATGAGGTTCGCCTGCGTGGCCCTAGCCTTGTTTTTAGCCGGTCAAGCTTCGACGGCCGTCGCGATCGCGCCCGGTGATCAAAGGACTGTCCCTCAGGCAACGGGCACCGCGCTTCTTGCCGAAACCGTTTCCGCCAGACCACCGTCGACCGCTCTCTTTCACAGCGCCGTAACTATCCAGCATTTCGAACAATGCGCGTCACCGGTTCGTGACGAGCGCGACTTATCCTTTTCCAGGACCGCGCGGCGAATGGATCCGCCGGATTCAGCCGGCCGCAACATTCGACTTGTGGCCGCCGCTGCGATCGCTCGAAGAGGATTTTGTCTGTGAAGAGCACCGCCAGGACCATCGGTGCCGCGCTGTCGGTGATCCTGACGTTTGCCGATTTTGGTCTTGCGGCATCCGAGCCGCAGGCGGCCAAGCGCGTGCTGCTGCTGCATCAGTCAGCCGTCGGTGAACCGATTCGTGCCAGATTCGATGCGGCGTTTGTCGAAGCGGTGCGGTCCAGCGAGTTCGGCGAGATCGCTCTCGACGAAGAGACCGTTGAGCTCTACGAAGAGACCGTTGAGGCGTCGCGGTTTCCCGGCGAAGACCAGGCGCAGCTCATGAAGGAGTACCTGAGTCAGAAGTACGCCGATCGCAAGATCGATGTCATCGTCGCTCAGGGAAGCGCCTCATTGAGGTTTGCCCGGCAGAACCGCACGATCTTCGGTGATCCTCCGATTGTGGCGATCGCATCGCCGTCGGGATACGTCGGCGGAACCAACGACAACGTGACCGGACTCCAGGGCGGATTCTGGATCAGCGCGACGGTCGACCTGGCGCTTGCGCTTCGTCCCGAAACGCAGTCGGTGCTCGTTATCGATGGGTCTCGCGAGAACACCCATGACCTTCGCTCCGAATTCGAACGACAGCTGTTGCCCCGTCGGGAACGGATTCGGCTCGAGTATCTTCAGAATCTTCCGCTGAGCGAGCTGGTTTCGCGGGTCGCCGCCGCTCCGGATCGTTCGATTGTGCTCTTCGCCCGACAGACCGTGCTCGATCAGTCGCGCGACGTCGACCAGTTCGAAGCGCTGGCGCGGGTCGTGGCTGCTTCACGAGTGCCGGTATTCAGCCAACTCGAAGAATTCATGGGCCGCGGCATCGTCGGTGGCCACATCTGGCGATTCGAAACCGACGCCAAGCGCATGGCCGAGATGGCGAAGCGCATCGTGAACGGCGTCAGCGCGCGTGACATCCCGAGCGGCCGCGCGACGTATACAACGCTCGTCGACTGGCAACAGCTGCAGCGCTGGCAGATTCCGGAGTCACGCCTCCCCTCAGGAACGATCGTCTTGTTCCGGCCGCAGTCGTTCTTCGACGTGAATCGCTGGTACGTCGTCGGCGGATTGGCGGTGTTCGCGGTCCAATTCGGCTTGATCGCGTACCTTCTTGTCCAGCGGGTCCGGCGCCGGCGAGCGGAAGCCGATACACGAAAGACGGAAGCGCGCTATCGCAGCATCGTGGACACGCAAAGCGAGCTGAGCTGCCGCTTTCTGCCCGACACGACTCTGACGTTCGTCAACGACGCGTTTTGCCGCGTCTGGCAGCAGACGCGGAGCGAGCTCCTGGGAACGAAGTTCATCGACCGCGTGCCGCTTTCGGAGCGGGAGGCCGTGCTGGAACGGTTCCGAGATCTCGCGAGCGGGTCCGCCTCGATCGAGTATCCGGTGTCACTGCCGGACGGCGGCATCCGCTGGCAGCAATGGCGGTGTCACGTAATCGGTGACGCGCTCGAGTTCCAAGCTGTCGGCCGTGACATCACCGAACAGAAGTGCGCCGAGCAGGTCGTCGGCCAGTTGGCGTCGCGCAACAGCGCGATGGTGCGCGCGATGCCAGACCTGATGTTCGTGGTCCGTCGCGATGGAACCTACGTCGACTACCACGCACGTGATCCCGCGCTGCTGTTCGCGCCGCCGAGCGAGTTCATCGGCCGGAACGTGCGAGAGGTGATGCCCCCTGGTCTCGCCGACACGTTCATGCGCGCGATCGAAGAAGCGCATGGGGCGCATGATGCGGTTGTCGTCGAGTACGAGCTCGAGATGGACGGTCAGCGCCACTTCGAGGCCCGGTTGATTCACGCCGAGGACGACCGCGTCCTGAGCATCGTCCGCGACGTGACCGAGTCGAAGCGGGCGCTCGAGCTGAATCGCGAGCTGGCGAGCCGCCTGATTGTCAGCCAGGAGCGCGAGCGTCAGCGAATCGCGCGCGAGCTGCACGACGACTTGAGCCAGAAGATTGCGCTGCTGAGCATCGAGATCGATCAGCTTCGCTTCCCGACCATTCCGGACGACTACCGCTCGCGGTTGCACCGTTTGTCGAACCGGGTCGGCGAGATTGCCACCGATGTGCATCAGCTATCACACGAGCTGCATCCTTCGAAGCTGCAGACACTCGGTTTGGCGGCAGCCGTACAAGGTCTGTGCCGGGACATCGGCGAACAGCGCGTGCTTCGCGTCACGTTCTTCCATGACGAACTGCCCGCGGTCATCGATCCGAACGTCTCCCTGTGCCTCTATCGGATCGCGCAGGAAGCGCTCCATAACGTGGCAAAGCATAGCCGGGCCGGGGACGCTGAGGTCCGGCTGGTCCTGGATGACGCCACACTGTGCTTGCAGATCACCGACTCCGGCGTGGGTTTCGACGCCAACAGCACGTCACGCGTTGGCCTCGGCCTCGTCAGCATGCGTGAGCGGGTGACTCCGCTGCAGGGGCAGGTGACGATTCACAGCGCTCCAGGCCGTGGTACCTCGGTCTGCGTACGAGTTCCGGTGACGCCGCCGTTGTCCGACACGGTTTCGCCCGCTCTCAAGTCGGCCTGACGGCGGCGGCTGGCGCGAAGACCCGCTAGAACTGATACCGGACTCCAACGATAAAGGGAAAGGTCCAGCGCGTGCTCTTGTCGTTGATGTTGTCCAGGCCGGTGCCGATGAGGTCATCGACCTCCGCCAGTCCGCTCACCCGGCGAAAGCCCAGCTGAGCAAAGTAGCCGAACTTTCCCTCCGTCTGTGCCAGCAGACCCGCGTTCACGCCGAAGGTGAACGCCGCTGATTGATCATAAAAGTCGTTGGCCTGGGTCGTAAAGTTGGCGCCTGGAGCGGCGAGCACGGCGTCGATCTTGTCGACGAAGCCGATTCCGATCGTCCCTTCGCCGTAGGCGCGCAGCCTGGGCCGGAGCGTGGCGTATTTGCGCAATCCGACGTCGAGGCCAAAGCTCTGATAGTCGCTGAACTGACCGTAGAGGTTAGACACGCCGATGTCGCCCATCGGAACGATGAAATCTGCGTCGAGAGACTGGAAGGTGAATGTGACTCGCGCTTCCGTTGTCTCGTTCAACATGTAGCCGCCGCCGAAGCGCAGGTGCAAGCCTGTGCCGTACACGTCTTCATACGAGTTCTTGGTGATGACCACCACTTGATTGTTGAGTGTCCCGATACCGCTGGAGTTCACCTGGCCACCGATCCCGTTGTCCCACCCGATACCGACTTCCACGCTCCACGGATCTTCGGGCCGGTTCCCTTGGGCCCACACGGTCGCGCCCATGCCAAGCATCGTCACGACCATCGTCGCGACAGCGGCGGGCTTCCACTTCATCGGTGTCATCTGGCGCTCCCTTCCTTATTTGGGCAGCAATGCCCAGCAGCACATCAGCTGAGCGTGTCATTCCAGTCTTGTGCCGTGCCGCGCGGAGTGAAGGTCAGGGAATCGCGTGCATTTCGGAGGCACGCGAATCACTCAGGCTAGAGAGCCCTCAACGCGTCGTGGGCGCTCGTGTGGCATCCACGGCGGCTCGTGACCCGGTCCGTCCGAATCTGTGTAGGTGCCCATATGGGACCAGTATGCCGGTTCTGCATAGCTGAACAAGGCGCACGACTCTACGCTCCGTGAGATGCGAGGAGAGCGTGATCACGGCTGAGCAAGACGTCGGAGAGGCGTGGGTCGGTCAGACGAACCAGGTCGAGAAAGGGTAGGCAACGTTATGGGCAGCTGGAGCCAGCTTCAATTTTTATTCAGAGGAGCCGTTCTATTCGTTGCGTGGGCCGCGCTGGCCGTACCGCACGCATCTGCGCAGCAGATCGAAGCGAGCGTTCAGGGAGGGTATACCTTCAGCGAAGGCATCGTCGCTTCGGAGCAGCGTCAGATTCTGGGGCTGCGGTACGACAGCCTCGACGTGACGAGTGGAGCATCGTTCGGCTTCACGATCGGCGCCTTTGTCGGCCCGAATTTCGAGCTGGAATTCCTGTGGGACCGCCAATTCAGTACGGTGCAGATTAGCAACCCCGCGCCGGATCTGACGCTTGCCGACCAGAACGTCGACAACTACCACGGCAACTTCGTCTACAACTGGGGCGAGTCTGACGCGAAGGTACGGCCATTCTTCTTCGCCGGCCTGGGCGCGACCCACTACTCGCCCGGCGACTACGATGCTGGCATTCCCAACGGCGCGTCACTCGCCAGGATCTCATCACACACCAAGTTCTCTTCAACGTGGGGCGGCGGCGTGAAGGTTTATGCCAGCCCGCATGTCGGCATCAAAGGAACGGCGCGGTGGACGCCGACCTACATCAAGTCAGATTCCGGCGGCGTATGGTGCGACCCGTTCTACCCGACGTGCTGGGTGCTCGCCGATCCCGACTACTCGAACCAGTTCCAGTTCTCGGGCGGCGTGACGTTTCGGTTTGGTGGTCGGTGATTCGCGTCGCGCGCGTATGTGGACGAGCTGCCCAGGCCAAGGGCACGGGCCACCGATGAACGACCGACGAGGCACGGATCGCCGGTGCTAAAGGCGGCCTCGCTGTCATCGCACTCGCAAGATGGAGTCTCGAAGACGAAGCTGAGCGGCTGCCGGATCTGCATAGCTGGTCCGACACGCCGTTAGCTATGGTGCCTGCCAGGAGTAGACGATGAGTGCGTCTGCAAGCCCGCTCGAGCGGGCGGGGCAGGACGCCCGCTTGGCGGGCTGCAACCCGCGGATCAGAATTCCCCGCAAGGTGCTCGAGGGTGGCTCGCACCTCTGCGCGTCCAACTACCGCCGCCGGTATCGTCCGGCGGCGTGTTTTCCACAACCGATCGACACATCCACCTGCCACGTGGGTTTCGCTGTGTCGTGCGGGTGTAACAGATGGAACTGTTTCCAAGCGCGCGAGGCCTGCTAGCACATGGAGAGGGCGACACCACCATGAATACGACTGTTGTCAGATCGCTGCATGATCCACGCGCGCCGAACGCATCGAGGCAGCGGGTCGATCGCTGGAACCGTGGAGATGATCGCGACGCCATCATTGGCGACAGCGATGCTCTGCGCTATGTGCTGTCGCGCGTCGAGCGGGTCGCTCCAACCGAGGCGACCGTTCTGCTGTGCGGGGAAACCGGGACCGGCAAAGAGCTGCTTGCCCATGCGATTCACCGCCAGAGCCCGCGGCGCGATTTTCCGTTCGTGGTCGTCAACTGCGCCGCACTGCCAGCCACGCTGATCGAGAGCGAGTTGTTCGGTCGACAGCGAGGTGCGTTCACGGGAGCGCACGAGAGCCAGGTCGGACGATTCGAGCTGGCGCACCGCGGTACGGTGTTCCTCGACGAAGTGGGCGAACTGCCGCTCGAACTGCAGTCTCGGCTCTTGCGCGTACTCCAGGAAGGCCAGGTCGAGCGCCTCGGCAGCCCGCGAAGCGTCGATGTCGACGTCCGGGTCATCGCCGCCAGCAATCGCGATCTCTTCGAAGAGGTTCAGGAAAACCGGTTCAGAAGGGATCTCTACTACCGGCTGAATGTCTTCCCGATCACGTTGCCCGCGTTGCGAGAGCGCCGGAGCGACATTCCACAGCTCGTCTGGCACATGGTTGAACGGTTCGGGCGCGCGCTCGGCAGGCGGATCGAGGTGGTTCCGGCCGAGGTGATGCGGCTGCTCGAAACCTACGACTGGCCAGGCAACGTGCGCGAGCTCGAAAACGTCATCCAGCGGGCGATCATTCTGACCAACGGTCCGGTCTTGTCGATCGGCGACGCCTGGCTGCCGCCGCGGGAGCGGCTGCCCATCGGCGAAGCACTCCCGCTCCTCGAGTTGGAGCGGCGTCACATCATGAACGTGCTTCAGACAGCGGGCTGGCGGATCGAAGGCGCCTCCGGGGCCGCACGCATCCTCGGCATGAAGCCGAGCACGCTTCGCCATCGCATGGGCAAGCTGGGGATCGTGCGCGATCTCGATGCGACCCGGGCGATGCGGCGCCGCGCGGCTACCCCGCCTGAAGCAGGCGCGTGATCCGCGACTGGACTTCGTCCAGCACAATGACCGGCTCGTCGCGAAGCAGGATGCGGATGCCGCGAAACGTCTGAAAGCCCCGCGAAGCGAAGAACGCGTCGGCCGAGGCGATCGATAGCCATTCCGAGGCGAGGATGAAGGCGTTGGGGTCTTCGGTATCGACCAGGAGGCGGCAATGCGCGCAGCCTGGAGCCTGTCGCATCCGCTCGACCATTTCGTCGACGCCGCTCAGCAGCTCACCCCGCTTATGCGGTTGCGCGCGAAAGCTGACGGAAGCAATCAGCATGGCCGACACGTTGCCGCCTGTGCAACCTATATTCCCGGGCTAAAGGTCGGTACTTCCGAGCAAATGCGCGGACTGCGGCCAAAGAGGGCCGCAGCAGCCGCAACCGCTCGTGGGTTTTGGCTTCGCGCCTGCGACCGCGTCATCGACTGGCTGGAGCGCCGAGCCGCACTGTTCCCGCGGGCCCCGGACGCTCGTGATTCGGAACCGCGGTGTTAGAACCGGCGACCGTTGCGAAGGAGATATGAGAACTCCGAGGTGGCGTACGCGGTAATCGTCCCGTCCGGCCACTCACGAACAACCAGCAGGGCGTCATGGTCCTCCAGGAAAATCAGGGGCCATTCGCGCGTGGGCGTTTGATGAGAGCGTTGCACCATCTGCCGGACGCTCTGGAGCTGCCGTTGGAGTTCCGGGTTGAGACCGGACCACATGAACCCTTGCCTCACTGACTCGCTCAATGATGAGCTAGTGCCATTTTCCAGGGTCTAGCTCATGCATCCAACCCTTTCAGACGATTGTGCAGATGTGTGTCACGTGACGATGGCCGGTTGCCAAGCCCAAACTCCTGACAGCGCTTCAGTTGCCCCTCTTATGAATGTGACCGGCTGCTACGCGGCGTTTCTCGCGAAGCCGGCGACCCGCGGTAGATGCGGGATGCTCGGTCTGGCGATGTGACGCGTGGCGACGAGCGTTACGACGTGACCACCATATATCGCGGGATGGTATTGTCCTCCGCGTGATGGTGGCCGCCAACTCACTGGGGTTATGAACAATCCCGACGAAATCCGCCGACGCTTCTTCGGGATCCGGAGTTGCAGTTCGTTTGAGGCAGAGACTCTTGGTGGCGAGATGGACGACGTGTTGACGCAGTTCGTCGGCGTCTTCAGATGGATTGACCCCGTCGAGTTGACCGTCATCGCACTGAAGCCCGCCTTCGGGACGAGTCCGCTGTGGCGCGGGCCGGCGAATGGCGAGCGCGGTTCTGGGCCATGCGGAAGGCGCGCGTCTGATGCGTGCGCTGGTCAGCGATGGCGAACAATGAAAGGTGAATGATTATGCGTAAGACTCGCGGTCAGCTCTGGATCCTGTCGATGGCGGCGATGTTCGTGTGGCTGACGTCCTCGCCGGCCCGCGCCGACGGCCTCATCGTGCCGTTCGTCGGCGCCGACTTCGGTGGTGATGCCGGTAGTTGCGAGGGCATCACGCCCTGTGAGTCAAAGCAACTGACGTGGGGGATCGGGGTGAGCTTCATGGTCGGCGGCGTTATCGGCTTCGAGGGCGAGTTCGCCCACGCCCCTCGTTTCTTTGGCGAGGGCAGCGCCCGGGCCGACAACTACGTGATGACCTTCATGGGCAACGTGCTTGTTGGCGTGCCGCTCGGGCCCGTCCGGCCGTACGCCGTTGGCGGCCTCGGCGTGATCCACACCGACATCAACGAGTCATCGGTCGGCGCCTACAACGCATTCTCGAACAACAGTCTTGGGATGAGCGTCGGCGGCGGACTGATTGGTCTTTTCTCCCAGCACGTGGGTCTGCGTGGCGATTTGCGGTATCTCCGAACGCTCGAAGATCTCACCTTCCCTTCGTTCCAATTGGATAGCAAGAGTCTGGACTTCTGGCGCGGATCCATCGGCATGGTCCTTCGGTTCTGATTCGCGTCATTGACTCGGAAGCGTCGCACATGGACACGAACGTCACCTACTACGTCGACACTCTGCTGCGGGCCTACCTCGTCCCCTTCGGCTGGAAGCTGCTGGGAGCGGCGGCCGTCTGGTTGATCGGACTGGCGGTCATCAACGTGGTGCGGAACGCGTCTCGCCGCCTGATGGCGGTGAGACGCTTCGATGCCACCCTCGCGGGCTATCTCGATACCAGCCTTGGCATCGTTCTGAAGATCCTGCTGCTCATTGCGGTCTTTGGCGTCCTGGGTGTCGAGACCACCTCGTTCGCGGCGTTGCTGGCGGCCGCCGGTATAGCAATCGGTGCGGCCTGGTCCGGGCTCCTCGCCAATTTCGCCGCGGGGCTGTTCCTGCTGTTTTTGCGACCGTTCAAGGTGGGCGATGCCGTGGAGGCCGGCGGCGTGACCGGCACCGTCCGCGAAATCGGCCTCTTCACCACGGCCATCGACTCGCCCGACAACGTGCGCGTGTCGATCGGCAACAACAAGATATTTGCAGACTCCATCAGGAACTACACCACGAACCCGTACCGCCGGGTCGTCGTCAACGCACCCATTGCTTACGGGGTCGATGCCGTAGCTGTGATGACCCAGTTGTCAGCTCGCGTGTCTTCGATCGCCAACGTCCTGAGCGAACCCGCGCCGAGCGTGCAGATCCTCGAATTCAAACCAACCGGCGCCGTCCTGGCGGTGCACTCGTACTGCCATAACGATCACTATTGGCAGGTGCACTTCGACACGAATCGCGTCGTCAGCGAAGTGGTTGGCGATGCCGGGTACTCGATTCGGCCCGGTGAAGAGGCGCTGCGGACGCTGCGGTGGGCGGACCAGGCGCACTAGCGCGTACGGCAGAGCTCAGACCAAGGGCCTCTATTTACCTGCCGATTCTGCATGGCGGCGGTAGAATCTCTGGCGTAGCGTCTGCTCAGGAGGTGCAAGCTGATGAAATCGCTTTTGACGCTGGTGCTTGCGGCGAGTCTTGCGGCGGCATGTTCGCAAAGCAATCCCCAATCTGCCGCCACCGGACAGGAAGCCACCGGCACCACGGGCGCGCCCGAGGCGTCGGCCGCGCCAGCCGCAGCGGCAGCTCCGGCCGAACCCGCGCCTGCAGCGCAGTCACCCGCCGCAAACGCGGCGACGCAGCCGGCAACCTCCGCGCCAGCCGAGGCGCCACGGCCGGCGGCGGCCGCTCCGGCC
>JBKPSC010000415.1:0-10088 GCA_046734915.1 Acidobacteriota bacterium
GCGCTGGTGAAAGCGCTCGAGAAGCTCGCCAATCACGCCGTCGCCTGATACGAGCGTCTGTCCTGACCAGAGCACACCGCGGCGGGCGCCGGACGACTCACCGCGGCTCCCCCCGGCGGGGACTGCTCGCAAAATGGGGCGCCAGCGACCTGGACGGGGCGGCAAGGCTTTTGCCTCTGACCGCCCCATCCACCTGAAGGACCATGAAGGACGAAGTGTTTCACCCCTTCGAGATCGCAAGCGCCGCAGGCGTCCCGCTCGAGCAGGTCATCGCGGCGGTGGGCGCACGCGACATCTACCTGCCTCATCAAACCGCGGTGCTTCTGGGTCGGAAGCTGGCCCGGCTTTCCCAGACCAGCGCAACGCACCTTCCTCTCTTCGCCGCCAGCTACGGACGTGCCGCTTTCGAAACGCCCATTAGGCTTCCCTTCGCCGCGGCCAGTGTGACCCAGGCCTTGGTCCTCGCCACCTTGGTGATTGTCGGCCTGGGCACCGCCCGCGCAGTCGGTCAGGTGCCGGCCCCGCTCAACCCTCCCGTCGAACCGGCGCGGCTGGTGTTCATCGCGAGCCCGGGGCCCGGAGGCGGTGGCGGCGGTGGAGGGCGCGCGGAGCCGGTCCCAGCCTCGCAGGCGCAGAAGCGCGGACCGCGTCAGCTCGGAAATCCCGTGGCCCCGGCGCCTCCCGTCGAACTCGAACAACCGATGATTCAGCCGCTCGAATCGGAGACCTTTCCGGTGCTGGTCGCGCCAATCGCCTCCGTCGCCGCCGACTCGATCGACCGCGCCGGCATCATCGAATCGACGCAAGCGGATTCAGAGAGCCACGGTCCGGGCCGGAGTGGCGGCGCCGGCACGGGCACGGGCACGGGGGTGGGCGAGGGACGCGGCGCAGGCCTGGGACCTGGTCAGGGTGGCGGCACAGGCGGCGGCGTGTATCGGCCGGGATCCGGCGTCGAACCCCCGCGCCTGCTGCGTGAGGTCAAGCCTGACTACCCGGATGCCGCGCGGCGGCAGGGGATTCAGGGTGAGGTCGTGCTGGCGCTGGTCGTCCGGCGTGACGGCACACCGGCGGACATCCGCGTGACGCGCCGCCTCGGGCCCGAGTTCGACGCCCTCGCGATCGAGGCCGTCCGGCAATGGCAGTTCAGCCCCGGACGCTTGCGGGGCACGCCGGTTGATGTGGCGGTGGAGGTGTCAGTTGACTTCAGGCTGCGCTAGCGCGCAGGTACTGCTCTGATGAACGCGCCGCTCGTCGTGCTCACGATAATCTCGACGCTCGTCGCGACGGCCACGACCGTCGTGGCCTGGCGCACGACGCGTGAAAGCGCGCGGCGGTCCGCGGCTCGCATCGCCTCGCTGGCCGAGGAAATTCACGGCCCCGGTGGCATCTCGGATCTTCCAGCGTTCAGCCCCCGCGCATCGATCGTTCCTTGGGCCGCAGCTGTCATCCTGGGCATCGCCAGCGTCATCAGCATCATATGGCTGGCGGGGACCAGTCGCGGCGTCGCACCCCCGCCCGCGCCATCCGAGCCGCTGCAATTGATCGCGCTGAAGCACGCGGTGACTCCGGAAGGCCTGCTCGTGACCGGCACCATTCGCAACGGCGTCTCTGCGGCGCGACGGCAGGATCTCTCCGTGGTGGTTCTGCTGTACGACCAGCAGGGTCACATCGTCACCGAGGCGCGGGGCGACGCAGGGAGCGGCTCCCTCGAGCCTGGCGAGTCATCGACGTTTGCGCTCACCGCGTTCAGTCAAGGGGTTCCCGCCACATTCAAGGTCAGCTTCCGGCAGCGCGACGTGGTCGTGCCGCATGTCGACCGGCGCACCGTCGACCGTGCGCTGGCACGAGGCGAACGATGATCCGCTCGGTCCGCTTTCCACGGCGAATCCCGCTCCTCGTCGCGATCCTGGTGCTGGGCATCGGCCCGCTGCGCGCTCAGCAGCCTGGCGGCGGCAGCGCTCAACCGTCTCAAGATGACGCCTTCAGATTCCGCAGTAGCGTCGATCTGATCAACGTGACGGCGACGGTTTCCGATGCGAGGGGCCGATTCGTCCCGGATCTGACGCGGGAAGACTTCGCGGTCTTCGAAGACAACGAGCCCCAGACGATCACCCATTTCAACGCCGAGCGCGTCCCGGTCAGCCTCGGAATCGTCCTCGACACGAGCGGCAGCATGGCAGGCGACAAGATGCGATCGGCGCGCACCGCGCTGGACCGTTTTCTCTTCGATCTGCTCGACGCCGACGATGAGGTGTTTCTCTACCGGTTCAGCGATCGGCCCACATTGCTGCAGACCTGGACGACCGATCGTCAGTTGGTCTCTCGGGCCCTCGGCCGGATCGAACCGGAGGGCGCGACTGCCTTGTACGACGCCGTTGCGCGGGCGCTGCCACTGGCGCAGGCTGGGTCACGCCGGAAGAAGGCGTTGCTCATCGTCTCCGACGGAAACGACACCCTGAGTGCGACGTCGCGGCAAGAGGTGCGGCAGCGGATTCGTGAGAGCGAAGTGCTCGTTTATGCGGTCGGCATCGATGGCGAGGCCAGCGATCTTTTCCAACGTCAACCGCCGCGAAGGGTGCCGCTGCCGCCGTTCCCGCGGCCGTTTCCACCGGTACCGGGCCAGGGAGGTGGATGGCCGCAGATCAGGACCGGGCAGCCGCGGCCGCGATTCCCGGGCCAGGTCATCGGCGACGAGCGAGTCAATGCCGCCGCGCTGCGCGAGCTCACCGATGACAGCGGCGGACGGACAGAGATCGTCCGCGAGGCACGAGATCTCGATCCGGCAACCGCCAGCATCGCCGACGAGCTGAGCCGTCAGTACTTCATGGGGTATCCCTCGACGGGGAAGCGCGACGGCAAGTGGCACACGATTCGGGTGGACGTGCGAGACCGCTCGTATCGAGTGCGAGCCAGACGGGGGTATATCGCGAACTGAGGTGCTTGGTTCTTGGGGCTTGGTGCTTGGTGCTTGGTACCGGCGCCTGGTGCCCGCGCCGTGGTACTCAGTGCGCCGGCCTGGTGCCAGAATAGGGTGCCCGGAGGCACCATGCCAGCCTGCTCCCACGCGCTCGGCGCAATCTGCCTCGCCGTTCTCCTGACATCCTCGACTTGGGCGCAACAACGCGCGGCCGACGGTGTTCCCGTCAACGACAGGGGCGAACCTCAGTACTCGACCTTTTCGCTGTGTGCGATTGACCCGGCCACCGGACAGTCAGGTGCAGCGGTAACGACTCGCGTGCCCTTCGTCGGTCGGGCCGTGCCTCACGTGCGGGCGGGCGTCGGCGCGGTCTGCACCCAGGCGTCGACGGTGGTCGAATACGGTCCTCGCGGTCTCGACCTTCTGGCGAAAGGCACGGAGCCGGGAGCGGTGCTACAGCAGCTGTTGGCAGACGACAGCGGCCGCGAGACGCGCCAGGTCGGCGTCATCGACGTGCGGGGACGCTCGGCGGCGCACACCGGCACACAAAACGGCGCCTGGGCAGGCAGCCGGCAAGGAAGGAACTACACCGTTCAGGCCAACATCATGGTCGGGCCCGAAGTCATTGAAGCAGTCGCCCAATCGTTCGAAGCAAGTGACGGCACTGGATTGCCTCTCGCAGAACGCATGATTCTGGCGCTCGAAGCCGGGCAGGCCGAGGGTGGCGATCGTCGCTGGGGGAACCTGCAATCTGCGGCGATCAAGGTCGCGGATCCCAACGATCCCGGCCGGGGAGGCGACTACATTGCGGTGGCCATCGAGGTCGGTGAACATCCCGAACCGGTCGCGGAGATGAAGCGCATCTACTACACGACGGCGCGACGACTCGGCTACCGCAGTTTCTCCAGCGTGAGCGGCCCGGACGTTGTCGAATTGAAGCGGATGCTGCACGCGCTTGGATATTGGCGGCCGGCGCTGGCTTCGTTTCCTGAAGCGCCGCCGGCGATCAACAGCGAGCGCATGCGCGTCCTTCAAAAAACGGACCCCGCGCAATACGACAAGATGCTCGTCGACTATCGGCGGCTGTCAGCCGACTACGACCGCGACTACGGCACGTTCGACGCCGAAACGATCGCCGCGGTAGACAAGTTTCGTGAAGACCACGGCCTCGGTTATCAGGGCAACCCGGCTGGCCTCGTCGACGAACGATTCGTGACGGCGCTGCGGACTGCGTTCTTCGAAAAGCGAAAGACTCGCAAGCCTTAGCCTAAGCCTAGCCCCGACCCCACCCCCCAAGTTCCGAGTTCCCGGCCCCGAGTAGAATGCTCCCGTGTCTCTCCTCGCGACCGCCCTGGGCTTGAGCGTTCTCGGGAGCATCGGCGGGCTGGTCGTGGCGTCGTCGCTCCTCCTCTTCAACGACAATCTGCGCACGCGTCTCGTGCCCTGGTTGATTAGCTATGCCGTCGGCGCTCTGCTCGGCGTCGCGCTGCTGGCTTTGCTGCCGGAGGCGCTCGAGTCTCTGGACGCGGTCACTGTGTTCGAGACGCTCCTCTTTGGAATTCTGCTCTTCTTCGTGCTCGAGAAGCTCGTCCTGCTGCGTCACTGCCACACGGACGAGTGCCGCGTGCACGGGGCCGCGGCTCCGTTGGTGCTCTTCGGAGACGCGTTCCACAACTTCATCGACGGCGCCACCATCTGCACCGCCGTCCTGACCTCCGTACCGCTCGGTGTCAACACGGCCATTGCTGTGGCCGCACACGAGATCCCGCAGGAGGTGGGAGACTTCGCCATCCTGCTGGCTGCGGGCTACAGCAGGCGCCGCGCCATGGTGCTGAATCTGCTTTCAGGTGCGTCAGGCATCGCCGGCGCGTTACTCGCCTACCTTGCCGTGGAGCTGCTGCCGTCGATCCGTCCTTACGTACTGGCAGTATCGTCGGCCAGCCTTCTGTATATCGCGATGTCGGACCTTATTCCCGATCTCCATCGCGGACAGCTCGATCGCAGCTCGCTGCGTCAGGTCCTGCTCATTGCGGCCGGCATCATGACGGTCGTGGCGTTTGGCCGCTTCCTCGGTTGACCATGGCACTGAGCGATCTGCCCGTCTCATGGCGAACCTACGCTGCGGCCGATCAGGCCGTTGCGACGCTCGTGCTCGCCCATGGTGCGGGCGCCGGTCAAATTCATCCTTTCATGACCAGCTATGCGAAGGCGCTCGCCTCGCTGGGGCTCGATGTCGTGACGTTCAACTTCCCCTACATGGACGCCAAACGCCGGCTGCCTGACTCGGCATCCGTGCTGGAGGGCTGCTATCGCGACGTCATCGGCGTTGTCCAGCGCGAGGTTGCCAGTGCCGGCCGCGGCCTTTTCGTCGGCGGCAAGTCGATGGGCGGACGCATTGCGACGCAGGTCGCAGCGGCGGATGCGACGCTGTCAGTGACCGGTCTGGTGCTCCTTGGTTACCCGTTGCATCCGCCAGGACGTCCCGACAAACGACGCGACGCCCACCTGCCGCGCATCGGTCGGCCGACGCTGTTCGTCCAGGGCAGCCGCGACACGTTTGGCACACCTGCGGAACTGCAACCAGTGCTCGAATCGATGTCGCCGGCGCCGACGCTCTTCGTCGTCGAAGGAGGCGACCATTCCTTCAGGATCAGCGGCGGTGGCCGCCAACAAGCCGTCAGCGACGCGCGCGTGCAGCAGACGATCGCCGAGTGGATCGGCCGCGTGACGAAGTGACGTCAGCCGAGTATTTGAAGCAATCGATGGTGTGATCGTTCACGAGACCCACGGCCTGCATGAACGCATAGCAGATTGTCGATCCGACGAATCTGAAGCCCCGCCGCTGAAGATCGCGGCTGAGCGCGTCGGACTCGACGGTGCGCGCGGGAAGGTCTTTGAGGGTCCGCCTTCGACTCATGATCGGCGAACCGTCAACGAACCCCCACACATACGCGTCGAAGCTGCCGAACTCCTTCTGGACCTTTAAAAACGCCGCGGCATTGTCTACCGTGCTGGCGATCTTGAGCCGGTTCCGCACGATGTCAGGGTTGGTCATCAGACGTTCGATCCGGGTTGCCGAGAATCGTGCGATCGCCTTCGGATCGAATCCGGCGAAGGCCTTTCGATATCCCTCTCGTTTCTTGAGGATCGTTTCCCAGCTCAGTCCGGCCTGCGCCCCTTCGAGGACGAGGAACTCGAAGAGCACGCCGTCGTCGTGGACCGGCACGCCCCATTCGAGGTCGTGGTACGCGATGCTCAGTGCCGTCTGCGCCCACGCACAGCGCCGACGGGCAGGTTCAGAAGGCGGAGCCGATGGCTCTGCTGTCATGACGACCGTCGCCGCGAGGGCTGAGAGGGCACCTCGACGGCCGGGCCAATGCCAGCCTTACGCCGTCGCGGATAGAGCATGACAGCAAGGACCAGGATGATGATGGCGATGAACTGCGACGTCGAAAAAACTCCGCCGAAAACGAAGCCGCGATCGGCGTCGCCGCGGAAGTATTCGATGATGAAGCGCCCGATGGCATAGGCTACCGAGTAGGCCAGCAGAATCTGACCATCGAACGTCTTACGCCGCGACAACCATACCAGGGCGAAGAAGAGCATCAGGCAGAAGATGGACTCGTAGAGTTGGACCGGGTGCAGAGGCACGCCGAGTGGCGCACCACCGATGGCGGCCGCATCCGGATCGGTGAACGTCACCGCCCACGGCAAATTCGTCACACTGCCGTAGTCGTCGCCGGCCATCAGGCAGCCGATGCGCCCGATGGCCTGCCCGAGAGCGATCGCCGGTGCCGCCAGGTCGGCGAGCGGCCAGAATCTCAGCCTCGGGTTCAGCCAGAAAAACAGGAGCGCACCGACGACACCGCCGATGAACCCGCCGTAAAAGTCGCCGGCGCTCGTTAGAAACGACCGTGACAGCAACTCCGACGGCTGGCTCATGTAGTCTGGCAGCGCGCGGACGACCATCAGCGCCTTGGCGCCGACAATGGCCCCGACGATGGCCCAGAAGCCGAGCGAGGTGAGCTGATCCGGGTGCACGCCGGCCTTCCGTCCCGTGCGCACCAGCCACCACAGGGCTGTGAGGTACGCGGCGGCCAGCAGGACGCCAAATGTATGAAGCGTGTAGAACGGAAGCGTCAGAAGTCGTGGATACACGGCGGTCCTGAAGTCAGGCGAGGCTCGCGTGAACGTCGCCGCTCAGCTGATGCTCCTCGATGAGAAGCTCGCGGACCGGGACGCCGCCAATGAGATGCTCCTGGATGATTCTTTCCAGGGCAGGGGGATCGCAGTTGCGATACCAGGTCCCTTCGGGATAGACGACGGCAATCGGGCCCCCTTCGCAGATTCGCAGGCAATTGGCCTTCGTCCTCAAAACGCCGCCCCCCTCCGAGAGTTTCAGCGCCTTGAGGCGGCCCTTGAGAAAGTCCCAGGCCGCGAGGCCGCGCTCTTTCTCGCAGCACTTCGGCGTCGTCTGATCGCAGCAGAGGAAGATGTGGCGCCCGGCGACGCTCACACCAATGGACTCGGCAACTTCTTTCTGAGACATCGTGTCCGTACCCGGCCCTTCAGAAAACGAGGCTGCTCGAGGCATTGAAGCGTGTTCCGTGACCGATGCCGCGAGCCACAGACAGCGTGAGCCGAACAACCGTCGCAGACAACCAGATGCCGCCACCGACACCGCGCTCGAACCGCTGGTCGGCGAACCGCTGGCCTTCATCGTAAACCGTCGCGGCGTCGACGAACAGACTGACTCCCAGTTTGGCGACATTCAGCGGCGAGGTCACCGGGGCGCGCACTTCGAGCGAGCCGCCGGCCAGCGAGTCGCCGATGGCGCTGCCGGCGCGGAAGCCACGCAGGTTGTCGGGTCCGCCCAGCATCGGCCTCAGATACGGCGGCCGGCTCCGGCTGGCGTCGTCGCGAAACACCCGGGCAACGAGAACCGTCTGACCGATGAGGCCAAGATAGCCGCTGGCGTCGATGTCCGACGTGTTGAAAGCAGGTCCGTGGCGCGTGTCGACGTGAGCGACGGCTATCCGGAGAAAAACTGCGTTTCTGGCGAGCATCGGGTCGAGGCGGGTGTCGATGGTCACGCCAGCGCCGAGGCGGCCGACGCCGTCGGGTTGGCCGCCAAACGTCACCCGGTCCCATCCGGCGTCCACGTCGGCGCGCGCGGGGCCGAGTGCGCGGAGGTCGCTTCTGACGCTGAATCCGCTCCGCGTGTCTCCGAGTTCGTAGAACGGATTCGTGCGGTGCGAAACACCGCCGCTGACTTCGACCCGCTGAATCAGTCCCGCTTGCACCCGCTTTTCCAATTGGACCGCCGCCCGCCGTTCACCACCCCACGTGAGTGGAACCGACAGGTGGGTTCGCGACCCGAGCACGTCCGGCCTGGCCAGCCGTAGACCGTACGTGAAGCCATACCCGTCTTCGAAGCGCAGGATCGGCAGAAAAAGCAGCCGCATTGCACCGCTTCGAACCAGCCGCGCCGTCCCATCGGCTCCCCCAACGCGCTCGATGACCACAGGGCCTTCGTCAACGATGATGACGAGCGCGATCTGAGACGGGTCGGCAATAGAGGCGAAACGCTTCAAGACCTCGACGCGTTGAAATCGTTCGCTCCCTCGTAGTCGTGAGGCCACCGACTCGAGCGTCGAGTCGTCGAACGACGACCCGACGCTGACGCCGGACAAGCCGACGATCTCTTCCTCAGATGTGAGAACGTTCCCCTGCACCTGAATCGTGGCAATCGTCGAAGACGGCTGCGCGTGACCGTTGACAGGAGTCGCGGCAGTCAACCACATCGCGACAATCACCCGCGGCCAACCCATGACTCACCGACCGTCGGGAACAATCACCTTCGATCCGACGTCGGCTCTCCGGTAGTCGAAGTATTCGACGCCGTACTGCAGGTCGAACTGCCCCACGGCAAGGGTGCCGCTGACCGCAATGTCGATGCTCTTGGGCAGCCACACGTCGGGAAACGGCTCACCCATCATCATCGTCGCGCGGACATCGTTGACGCGGGCGAGCCACTGCGAGGGCAGGAAGTCCACGGCGACATTGTCGAAGGTGTACTTGAGGATTTGATGCTCGGCCGGCTCGATCCAGAGGGTCACGAGCGACACTTTGTTCATCAGCCGCCGCAGCTCACGGTCGGCAGGATCGTCGCGCCGTCGGTTCGCGTCGGTCCGCTGCCGCGGCTCGCGGAAGAGCGCCGTCGGGTAGTACTCGACTCTGAGGACCTCCCTGCCGTCGATCGATTCGCGGCCGACGAGGGCGTAACGGCCGGGTTCGAACCGGAAGCGGAGGAAGTAAGCGGTCGAGACGAACTGCGGCTGCCGGCTCTGACGGATCAGGGTTTCGACGTCGGGTGTGTCGTCGGCGTCCGGCGAATCGGATGGGTCGCGTCCGGCGGCCGCTGCGCGCCGCCGTTCGCGCTCCCGGGCGCGGCGGATGAAATCAGCTTCGTAACTGCGCCGGTCGGCCTCGCCGACGGCGGCGCCGTTGACCCTGAGCGGACTCCTGACGAAGAAGCCGTCGCGGAGAAACCAGGTGTAGTCGCGACGCTCTCCCCACAGTGGGGCGCCGGTCGGACCCCGGACTTCGAAGCGCTCCCGTTCGTCGAGGACGTACTGCTGCAGCTTCGTCCAGTTCTGGTCGCGCCGCTCCAGAACCTGACGCATGAACGGGTCAAGGTCATTCTGCGCATTGACGGTCCAGACGAGCGAAAGGGCGACGATCGCGCATGCGACCGACGCCGAAAGGACCTTGCAGCTCGGGCGGCACCTCATAAGGGTCCGAAACCCATAGTAATATGGGTTCTGGGAGCAGAGTCTGGAATGTCCGAGTTCAAAAGTCGCTGGCTGCAGGAACCTCTTGGGGCGCGCGGATCTCATGGGACACGCCGGGTTCCTGGATCGTCCTCCGACGCGGTGACCAACAATATCCGGGTCGAAGTCGACTCACAGTACTCCGCCGACAAGTCCCAGCCCTTCCAGAACGAATGGTTCTTTCACTACACCGTCAGAATCAGCAACGAAGGTGATGAGACGGTGCAGCTGCTCAGCCGCCACTGGATCATCACCGACGGCACCGGCCAGGTCGAAGAGGTTCGCGGCCCGGGAGTGGTGGGCGAGCAACCCGTGCTTTCGCCGGGTGAGAGCTTCGA
>JBKPSC010000416.1:0-7187 GCA_046734915.1 Acidobacteriota bacterium
GGCATCGAGAGGTTCTGGGGATCGTCATTCGACGCACCCTGACCGCCGTCGCCGACAGCGATATACAACAACCCATAGTCACTGTCTCGATGCGTCGCCGTCGGGTTGAAGTCGACCTGCTGGATCCCATGAATCTGTCCAGCGAAGCCGATCCTAAGCAGCTCTCGGCGCTCGCCCTGAAATGTGTCGCCAGATGGATCGTCCGCAGTCCACTCGGTCACGACACCGTGGTACAGCGTGTTCGGCTGCGGTGACAGATCCGGCTTTTTGGCCGCAACGGCGTTTCCGGTTTCGGTATGAACGGTGTAGAACTTCCCGTTGCTTTTGAACTCAGGGTGAAACGCCACGAACCCGAACCCTTGACCAAGCCCGCGACCCGAGAAGAAGTCAGGGGCAAATGTGCGTGCAATGTCGAGATAGACGTGCGGTCGCCCCTTTTCGATTATGTTCAGAGCGCCGTTGAGGTCTGGCACAAACAGTCGCCGAGAGCCATCAGCTATCTCGCCGATGTAGTTGATTCGGGCCAACCTGACCAGCCGCGCGTCTGTTGGCGCCGGCACAGGCTCCGACTTCGGAAACGAGACAAACTCTTCGAGAGTTAATCCAAGTCCAGACGGGAGCGGGCCTGCTTGGATCGGATCAGTAAGTGCTTGAGCCGCTGCGTCCGACGCCCCCTGCAGTCGAAAGATTGGGACCGCGAGAACCGTAACGACGAGCGCTATTGCGGCCCACTCCTGCTTGGTCATCTTTACACCGGCCCGACATCGCGGGCTGCACCTACCCGGCCAATCTCGATCGCGACGGGGTTAGCCGACGCGTCGTTCCCAAGTCGGAGCGAGAGCGAGTGTCGGCGGCGACCATGCGTCCTGACTTCCAGCCAATTGCCGCACGTATCGTTGGGCGGCGGATGCTATATCACGCCCGCCTTGGAGTTGCCATCGCGACCTGTGGGCCAGAGTCTACTTCCAGATTGGTTAGGCCGGATGTCCTGAGAACTCAGGCGAGGAGACCAAAGATGATCGGGCGCCTCTCGGCGTTGGTTTCGGCCATGGCGATGGTTGGTGTTGTGAGTGGTGTTGTTGCAGGCCAGTCAGCCGGCGGCTCAGAGTCTGGCCCGCCTCGATCGTTGGTTGTGGACGAGGCGTCGATCGCGATCCACCAGCCCGGGCCGCATGACGGTGGCGGCGACACGACCGCCTTTCCGTTTTCGCAAACGTCGCAGACTTCAAGATGGCCTTCCGCAAGCGAATCCTTCACAGAGGTTCCACGATCGGCTACCACTTGCAAGACTTCGACGAGGTGTACTACATCCTGAGCGGGACGGGCGAATACACACTGAACGGCACGCGACGCCAAGTTGGTCCCGGCACGGCGATGCTCACCAGACCAGGAGTCGCACGGTCTTCGACCCACCGGCGATGGAGAGTTGGTTCTCATCATTGCGTACCCGGCACCAGCTCAGTAGACCGCGAGCAAGCCGCGCGACGGCCTAACATCGAAGTGGAGCCGGAGTTTGTTATCGACTAAGCGCGGCAGGGGCGAGGCTGTCTGTCCCCGACGTCCTAAATCATTCAGCCCTGTCCGCCCGTGGTCAATGTGCTTCGCAGGTGAAGTTCCCTGCCAGCTTCGGATCCCCTATGCCCCTGTACCTCGGGTACTTAGGAAATAGGCACATCGGCCTCGTCGCGGTGACTGCGAAGGGCGGGTTGGCCTCGACCGAAGCCTGCACCAGGTCTCCGGGAGATTCGTGTCGCTCTACCCAGCGGTCGAGAGTGCCAAGAAGGTCGACGTACTGCGGAATCGCTTCTCCAGTGGTGCCGCTCACGCCGGCGCCGCCATGGTTGACTCCTGCGGTGACGTACAAGCGCATGAACTGGTCCACTGAGGATTGGCCCATCGTGGCCACGACGCTTTGATAGTAACCAATGCCCGCAAACGGGCTCTGGGCATAATCCGCCATGTGCTCTTTCACAATCAGTCTGCCGCCGTGGGCCGCGAAAGCAGACAAATCTGGATTCATCGAATCCATTAAGGCTGAAATTTGCCTGACCCGGTCGGTGTGCGCGGCCGCTGAATAGCCAAACGGATTGGACTCGCCGTTTCTCAGAATGAAGTAACGAACGGTCGCATTGCCGAGGATCCATTGTTGGCCGGGGCCACTACCCGCCGGCGCGGGGAAGGCCGCGGCCTTTGTGCCGGTTACCCACGCGGGAAACCCACCAGGTTGTGCCTCGCCGCCATACCCGAATGCTGGGTACGCACGTACCGCATTCGCCACCGAGAATGGAAACTCAAACGGTGCGTGCAGAGCCTCGATCGCCGCCACTTGGTGCTCGGAGAGACAGGTGTCTCCTTCGTCCGCGCCGCTCGGACACCGCAGGCTCGTCGCACTGAATGCGGACCCGCAGGCCAGATACTTGCTGACGATGCCATCGGACAGCCCGTCAAGCGCATCGCAGGCCTTCAGGACTGAGAGACTCACGAGACGTACTTTGGCTGGGCTCAACCACCCGCCATCTTGTTGCACAACGCCACTGCGATGACCGGCGTGCTGCAGCCCAATCCAATTGATCACGGGCACGCGGCTGATGATGCCGTCGTAATCTGTCGGAAAGCGCTGCGCCATGGTGAGACCTTCGCGCCCCCCCTCGGATGTGCCCATGTAATACACCCTGGCTGGCCTTCGTTCGTATCTCGCCACCATAATCTCGACGGCGGCGTCTCGCACTTTCTTGTATGAGGCATACGCGAAGTTCTCAAGGGCTTCATCATTTAAGGCGAAGGCCTGAGGTTCAGGCAGAGAGGCCGCTTGATGCCCTGAATCGGTGCCAAAGGTAACGTATCCTTGAGCGAGAGGCGTCGGCAGGCTCGGCGCGGCGTCAACGGCTGGGGCCAGACCAGTGACGAGAGTGCCGTTGAATCCTCCGCCCCCATATTGGAGAGCCTTCCCGTTCCACGTCGCCGGCAGGTTTACTTGGAACGTGATCATGGGCGCGGAGAGATCCACTGGTGCAATTGTGCCGATGACTTTGCAATATTCCGACGAGGCCGGTGTCACCCCAGCGTTCGAGCCTCCGGTCCGGCCGGCCGCGACGACTGTATCGGCGGACCGTATCGTGGCGCCTCGGGAGGGGAGCCCGATCGCAGCCGCCGGAATGCTCAGAGACTTCAGGTTGACGCACGGAATCTCAGCGGCCTGCGCGTCAGCGACTGGGAACCAGAGCAAAGCTATCAGTTCCAGTGCGTGCCTGGCACGAATCCGAGACAAGGGCATGATTTCCTTCCTAGGCTTCGTGGCGGCGACCTGACAGGCAAGATGAACGGCGCGCGGACTGAAGCGTCCGGCGTCACGCGAATAGGTGAAGACTCGGGAGATTAATCAGCCGCCCGTCGCATGCGGGTGTTGCTGATAGTGCAGTCGCAAAAGATCCTTTCCATAGTCGTTGCCGTTGGGTGTCCGAACAACCGTGTGAATATGCTCATGGTTTGGTGCCGTTGGGTCCTTGGCGTACTGTCTCAGGTTGACCGGCAGTTGGTGATCGAACTCGATCAGAATGACCGGGCTGTGAATGCGATAGTAGAACACGCCATCGGCATTCGTGCTTCCGATCCAGGCGAACCAGGTGCGATCGAGAGAGCGTTCGACCTCGTCCATCTTGACTCGCGCATGACCATCATCCATGTTGCCGACATAGAGGCGGATGAGAGACAGCAACTGACTCCGCTGCGCAAGGCTCATCTCGGCTGCCCTGAGCCCCGCGTAGTCAAGAGTGACATTGTCTTTCCATGCTTCGGTGAGTATTTCGTTCCCCGTTTTTGAAACCTTCAGGATCGCCTTGGCACGGTCCTGCTCCCTGAGCGCATGGATCAACGCGAGACCTTGATTCTGTTCCTCTTGAAGGACAGACGTTCCGGCGAATTTGCCGGACCGAGCGATGACCGGCTCCGAACCCGCGAACGACGGCGTCATCACGACCTGGTCGCCGAGCACAAAGTAGTTGATGACGGCGTGATGGCCGTCCAGCTGCCATCCCCACGGCTCTGTGGCGGACGGTTGTCCCATTACCGTGAGGTAGTACCGCCATTCGCCATAGCGATCGAAGTCGTTATCGTTCAACTCACCCAGGGTGTGATTCAGCCGCATGATGTCGCGAGTTTGCTTCAAGCCTTTTGCGCTGAGGGAAGCGCCTAGAAGTGCGACCGCAGCCTCGCGCTGCGTCTCCGAGAGTTCAAGGAAGCTCACGCCCTGCCGTACGTAAAAATCCTGATTCATCCACCGGCGCCACTCGTCGTCGCCGACCGAGAAAAGCGTCTTCTTTCGTTGGGCCGGAGTGAGCGCAGCGAGGAGTGCTGTGGCGGCCTTTTTAACGGGTTCGGTCGAGACACCAGTGGAGCGGATGCCGAACAGCCCCTGTTCCACCTCACCGTTGGCGGTGAGCCCTCTAAATGGCTGGGCAAGGCCGGTACTATCCGCCTGTACGGACCGCTGACGAAATTCCTCTGCGCGCTGCCGAAGGAACTCCGGAGTTCGCTCCGGAGCTTGCGCTTGGGAAGAAACGCGAGGTCCGAACATCGCGGCCACATAGAGAGCAACAAGACCGCTCGCGACGATGATGCGCATGACCTCTCCGAGACGCGAAGTCTAGCACGACTTCGATCTCGATACCCCCTCGAGCAACAGATGTTGGCAAAGCGACTATAGTGAACGATGTCGTTGCGTATCGCGATCGATTCGGCGGTCGGGGTGAGTGGAACGTCAGGCGTTCGCGAAAGGGCTGCGTGCGATCCTTCCTGAGCAGACTCGCTCTCGCAGTAGTTGTAGCTGCTGGCCTCAGCCAAGAGGCCGCGCTGTCCCAATCACCGCCACCCCAGACCGAGTCGAGTCTCTCCACAAACCCCGCGGCCGTACGTGACTGGGCAGATCGACTGCTGGCCAACGACTCGAAGGTCCGGGCAACCGCCGAGGCCGCCCTGGTCCAATCGTTGCGGCGTTCGCTACCGTTGCTGAGACGACTCCTCGCCAGCGACGATGAACGCCTGCGTCAGCGGACGTTTGAAATCATCCGGCAAATCGGTGCGCCATCCATTCCGCTGCTGGTCGAGCTGCTTCGGCATGACGAGGTCTCCTTCCGCAGCTTCGCCGCCGATGCCTTGATCGACCTGGCGCCCGATACAGAATCGATCCAGCCGGCGTTGAGACAAGCGCTGAGCGACGAAGATTCGATGGTCGCGGCCGATGCCGCACGTGCCTTGGGCGCTTTGGGCAAACGAGCCGGCCCTTCGGTCGCCGCTCTCGTCATGAGTCTCTCGCACGAGAATGCATACGTCCGCATTTACGCGGCCGAGGCCTTGGCGTCGATCGGTCCGCAGGCGGGCACGGCGGCCAAGGACCTCGCCAGAGCGTTGGGCGATCCGATTCCCGGCGTCCGATGGGCGGCGGGTGAAGCGCTCGCCGGCATCGGCCCGGCCGCGCAGTTGGCTGTGCCGCAGTTGATCGAAGCTCTGAAGGATGAATTTCTCTACGTTCGCATCTGCGCGGCCGCCGCGCTCGGAAGCATCGGGCCGAAGGCTCAGACAGCCCGGGAGGCGTTAGTCGCAGCCGCAAACGAGCCCGCATTGCACGACCAGGCCCAATGGGCGTTGAATCGCATCGCCGGCATCGAATCTGACGAGCCTGTTGTCTCACCCCAGTTGCCAGAGCCTTCCGTGCCGCTCCAACCCCAGACGAGTGTGGCTCAAACCGGTAATCCTCCCATTGATTGGGATCCCACCACGGGGCGAAACATCGTCTGGAGCGTCGAGTTGGGGAAGGAAGTGTTTGGCAGACCGGTGATTGCCGGCGACGTGGTCTATGTGGGCGCCGACAATACGCGGCAAATCAGCTCCGACCTTCAGGAAGATGCCGGCGTGCTCCTGGCGTTCCAGGCGACGGATGGCACGTTGCTTTGGCAGGACGAGGCGCCGCGGGTGGAGCGCGGCCTGCGGGAGTGGCTGTTGCCCTCGACGACAAGTGCTCCTTATGTTGAAGGCAACCGGTTGTACTACGTCACCGCCGAGTGTCAACTCCGTTCCCTCGACATCAAAGACAAACGTGCAGCAGACGTCGTCTGGCAACTCGACATGCCCGCCCTGGGTGTCTTTCCACATGAAGCCTGCAGCAGCGACGTGTTGACCCTTGGTGATCTGCTCATGGTCGGTACTTCCAACGGCCAGAATGAGGGTCACACGCGCGTCCCATCGCCGCGGGCGCCAAGTTTGATCGCGGTGAACAAGCACACGGGAGCGGTGGTCTGGCGCGCCATCGGAGCAGGAGACAAGGTTCTGCACGGCGCCTGGGCCAGCCCTGTGGCGGCCAACGGCAACGGCCGCGTGCAGGTGCTCTTCGGTGGAGGAGATGGTTGGCTGCGCGCCTACGACGCAGCGTCGGGTCACGAAACCTGGCGATTTGACGGCAACCCCAAAAATGCCCGCTGGCTTCCGCGCCCCGGCGTTCTTTCACGCGGCTCTATCATCGCTTCACCGGTCTCCGCCGACGGCCGCGTCTTCGTTGCCATGGGGCAGTCTCCTGGACACGGCAACGGGCCTTCGTTGATTCACGCGATCAGTCCCGACGGCCAGGGCGACGTCACCGAGAGCGGGCGCCTGTGGACCTCGCGTGAGGTCGGCCGCGTAGTGGGAACGCCCGTCGTGAAGGACGGTCTGCTGTACGTTGGAGACTTGAGGGGAACCGTTCATTGCCTGGACGCGGCAACCGGTGCCCACCTTTGGAAGCACGAGACGAACGACGCCATATGGGGAAGCCTCCTGCTGGCCGGCGACCGCCTTTACGTTGGGAACGTTGGCGGCCTCATGACCGTTCTTCGTGCCGGAAGGCAAAAAGAACTGCTGGCGGAGATCGAAATGGACGCCCCGCTCTATTCGCGTCCGGCTGCAGTCGGTGACGCGCTTTACCTGACCACCGCGCGCCGGTTGTACCTCATCGCGACAAGACATTGATCCTGAACGCTGCATTGCAGGATTGCAGAATTGCAGGATTACAGAAAGGAAGTTAGAAGTTCCGTTGTATCCTTCCTGCAATTCTGCAGTTTCTGCAATCCTGGCATTCAAAGCGAGGCCTCGATGAGGACTGTCAGCCGGACTCTGGTCAGCGTTGTCCTGGCGGTGGCCGCAGGCACGGTCTTCACAGC
>JBKPSC010000417.1:0-6069 GCA_046734915.1 Acidobacteriota bacterium
CCACCAACCAGGCCAGGCCGCCGGTAAACGCAAGCGGCGCGAACACGATGCGATAGCAGCCCGAGGCGACAGCCACCCATGCGAGCAGTGCCAGCATCCAGTATTCGAGACGGGCGTCAGTGCTGATTCGCTTCGTCGCACCAAGCGCCAGCACCGCGACCAGGGCGATCGCGGTGCTCGCCATTAGATGTGCGATGGCGGAGACGGCCATGCCGAAGGCCACGTCCCCACCGGACAAGACGATCTCGCCCGTGCGATCGAGGCGCCAGGGAACCCAGAGGCTGTAGACCGCCCAAATCAACGCGCCCGCCAGAAGGCCACCCCGAAAGACGCGGAGCGACGACGATGGTGACAGGGACACGCGGCCCAGGCTGCACACGTGATCGTAGATGGACAGCCAGAGAAGCGGCAGAAGCGCGAGCATCGCAAACAGCAGGCCCCGCCAGTTGTTCTCGACCTGGGGCATGACCGGCTCGAGGCTGAGCGCGACGCCGGCCGAAGCGGCGACAACGAGATAGCTGCCGCCGATCCACCGGGTCCGCCCTTTCTGGCTTCGCAGCTCGGTGGCCATGCTGAGCGCGGTGATGCAGAGCGCAAGCCAATACCACACGGGATGCCAGGCTACGAAGTCGGTCAACCAGACGATGAGCCTGGGTTTGAGGAACTGGCGGTACGCGAACGCGTTGTAGGTCAGCAGACAGTAGGCAGACGTCAGCCCGAAGAATGCCGCGTTGACGAGCCTCGCGATGCCAACCGCCGCCTGCCGACCCGCGAATGTTGCACCAGCGGCAGCACGGTCGGAGAGAACGCGTCCCGGGATCACCAGAACCTCAGATACCAGTCGAGCAGGTCGGGACCGACGGTCGCCGCGAGGGCGGCCCCCATCGCGAGAAAGGTTCCGAACGGCAGCGCGTATTTCATGTCGCCGCGTTTGAGCGCAATGAGCGCCACCCCGACGACCGAGCCGGCGACAGAACCCATCATCAGCGTCATGAGCGTCGCCGGCCAGCCCAGAAACGCGCCCACCATCGCGAGCATCTTCACGTCACCCATGCCCAGCCCTTCTTCGTGCCGGACGCGGTAGTAGGCCTCGGCGATCAGAAACAGCAGACCGCCCCCGACGAGGATGCCGATGAGCGACGACAGATATCCAGGTCCGGTGACCAGGCTGAACGCAAACCCGACGACGATGCCGGGCAGCGTGATCACGTTTGGCAGCAGATGGTGCTCGAGATCGATGGCGAACAGGATGATGAGCGCACAACCAAAGACGAATCGCGAGACGAAGAGCAGGGTCGGGCCGTAGTACCAGAACGCGCCCGCGCACATGACCGCCGTGAGCAACTCGATAATCGGATAGCGGATGGAGATGCGCTCACCGCACGTCCGGCAGCGCCCTCGCAAGAACAACCAGCTGATGATCGGAACGTTCTCGTACCAGGCCAGCTCGCGGCTGCAGCGGGGACACGCCGATGCGGGCCAGACAATCGACTTGTCGATCGGCAGACGATAGATGCAGACGTTCAGAAAGCTGCCGATGACCGCGCCAAAGATCGACGCGAAGGCGATCGAAAGAGGGCTCGGAGTCACGGAGCAGACTGGAGCGGATGGGGCTCGGCAGGGAGCGGATAGAGCGACGACTTGGTCGACAGCCTCACGCGTTCGTCGGCGCCGATTTCGTACAGGCTCCCGGACGGATCCACTGGGATACCTGGCAGAACGCCGGTCCGGACGATCGAAGGCCAATCGATCGGGGTCACCCCGGCCGCGACGGCCCGGTCGACGGCCGCTTGAAGCACGTCGATCTCGTCGAGCGCGCGGAGTTGCGTCAACCGGCGCTCGGCGTCATTGCGCAGCCAGTCGATCTCGGCAGACTCGCGGATGCTCTCCCACATCAACCGTGAGGAACGCCGATCGCCGCCTTCGGTCAGGGTGTTTGCCGCGAGAGACTTCAGCCACCACGGCGCGCCCGGCACGGCGCTGGCCCGCGTGAACCAGTCAGATGCGGCCTTGTAGTCGTGCCGCCACCAATAGTGGACGAAGCCGATGTCCTGCATGTACTCCCAACGATCGGGCCGCTCGCGCAGTCCCTTTTCGAGCAGGTCAATCGCGAGATCGGGCCGGCCGGCTCCACCCGGCAGCGCTTCGGCCAGGAAGATCGCGCCGAACCGATACGCGATGTTGAAGCGCGGATCCAGGGTCGTCGTCAGATCGAGCATCGGATACAGCATCGAATAGGGCGCGGCTTCGTTCGTAAAGCCAGGCACGCCCGCTCCGCTCGTCGCCGCCCCCGGATTCGACAGTCTCAACTTGGTGCCGCCATAGTACTGGATGGCGCGGATCCAATAGAGGTCCGCGACGAGCGCGTTGTAGCCCACGGCGAGACGGCGCACCACAGGTCCCGAGGTGATGTAGAGGATGTCGTCGGCAGGGGCCGGCGGCGGATAGCGCAGCTCGCGTTCCTTCTGGACAGCCGCCGCAGCCGCGACCAGGAAGGTCACCATCGCGAGCGTGACGACCGGCGTGACGACGCGGGAGCCTTGGGCCGAGATCATTTGAAGTCCCGCCGCGAGAACACGGCCACCGCGCCGGCCAGGAGCGCGGCGATGTACAGCGCGCCATAGAACGTCGTGATCAGCACGTAGCCCGCCGGCACGGGCAGTCCGTGCACGACCTGCGAGCGGACATCGTACGGCGCGAGATTCGGCAACAGCCAGTAAAGAAAACGGGCCAGCCACGATGCCGCGGGCGACTCGACGACCTCGTTGAAATTCCGGAGATCCGTGCTGAATCGTCCGGCGAGAAAGAAGCCAAAGGTGAATGCCGCCGACAGCATCGGCGTCGAGAACGTCGAGAAGAAGAGCGCGATCGCGGTGACAATGGCCAGTTCGACGAACGTCAGCCCGATAGCCTTGATGAGCGCCGGGTCGAGAGCCGGGGCATCCCAGGCCGCCTCGGCGCCGGGGCCAGCCATCCACGCCATGTACGCCAGCACGGCGTACAAGGCCACCGCCATGATCGAGAGGTTGACGGCGAGCGTCAGGGCCAGCCCGACATACTTGCCGATGACCAGCTGATGACGCTCGATGGGTTTCGACAGCAGACCGTAGATGCTTCGGCGCTCGACCTCCTTCGAGACGAGGCCAATGCCGATGAACACCGCGATGAAGAGCCCGAAGATGGACGTGGCCGCGAGGCCGAGATCTTTGATGATCTTCACGTCCTGCCCCGCCGTGAGCTGTCCGATGAGATACGAAGCGCCCATCAGCAGAATCGCGAAGAAGACGAGGTTGTAGAGCACCTTGTCGCGGACCGACTCACGGAAGACGTTCAGCGCGATGACGCCAATGGCTCTCATCAGCGTCGCCCCGTGCCAACGGCGGCGTCGAGGCCGCGATCGGCTTCGACCACGTCCCTGGCGGTCACCTGCTGAACGAACACGTCTTCGAGAGTGCGCCGGATGGGATTCAGCGAGACGAGCAGCGCCCCCGACGACGCGAGCTGGGCGAGGACGCGATCGGGGGACGCGTTGACCGGCAGCTCAATCTGATAGCGGCCCTCGCTGATGCGCACGACGCGGCTGGCGGCGGGCTGCAGCACGCGGAGGGCGTGATCGGTGACGCGCTCGGCGACGAGCTCCCAGCCTTCCGCCTGGAATGCGAGCAAGTCGGTCAGGCGGCCCTGTGTCAGCAGGCGCCCTTTCGCCAGAATCGCAACCCGGCTGCACAGCGACTCGGCGTCGCTCAGCACATGCGAGCTGAAAAACACCGTGCACCCGCGATCGCGCAGGCGCAGGATCAAGGCGCGAACGTCGCGCCGGCCGAGCGGGTCGAGGCCCGACATTGGCTCGTCGAAAATCACCAGTTCGGGATCGTTGATGAGCGCCTGGGCAATGCCGACTCGCTGCAGCATGCCTTTGGAAAACTTGCGCAGCTGCAGTCGGCGCTCGGCGCCAAGGCCTACCTCATCGAGCAGCCGCGCCGCTCGCGCCCGACCCTCCGCGCGTGACAGACCGAACAGCCCGGCGAAGTAGCGCAGAAGCTCCTCCGCCGTGAGGTAGTCGTAGAAGTACGGGTTCTCAGGGAGGTACCCGATCCGGCGGCGGGCATCGCGGTCGCCGAGCGGGCGACCCAGCAGCTCGGCGGAGCCCGAGGTGGGGAACACCAGCCGCATCAGCAGCTTCAGCGTCGTCGTCTTTCCGGCGCCGTTTGGACCGAGGAAGCCGAAGACCTCGCCAGGCTCGACGGCGAGCGTGAGGCGGTCGAGTGCCCGGTACGGGCGCTTACGCCAGAACCCGACGGCATAGTCTTTCGAGAGATCCGTTGTGGCCAGGGCTTGCACAGCTCAGCACCCCCGGCTCGTGGAGGTCGCGGGCTGGCTACTGGCCTCTAGGGTGTTGCAACTCATAGGCAATGGCTTGGTCGAAGAACTGGGGCTGCATCGCCCCTTCGACCTTGACGCCGTTGATGAAGAACGTCGGCGTAGACCGGACGGCGAGCTGCTTCCCATACGCAATATCGGACTTCACGGACGTGAGCGTAGAGGCGTACTTGGCGTCGAAATCCGTGACTTGCCCGATCTCACGCGCAGCTTTGCGCACCGCATCGGGCGTCATCGACGCCTGATTCGTATAGAGCCAATCCTCCAGCGCTTCGGCTCGATTGTGCTCGCGGGCGAGGCGCACTGCCACTGCGGCGTCGCATGCAGCCGCGTGCATGACTGTGTTGACGTTGGCGTTGCACTCAGAGTTGAGCGGGTAGTCTTTCAGCACGACGCGGACTTCGCCAGGGTTCGACTTGGCGTACTTCTCCAGAATCGGCTTGTAGACCAGATAGGACTGACCGCAAGCCGGGCACTGATAGTCATTGAACTTGACGATCAGCACCTTGGCGCCTTCGGCAGGCACCACGAGCGGCAGGCGCACGGCGCCGGCCATGAACCGCTCCAGCTCCGACGACGCCTGCTCGGCGGCGCCGGCGCTGGCCTCGGCGGCGTTCGCGTCCACGCCAACGGTCGCCTCACGCGGGAAGAAGGCCAGCGCGGAGCCCGCGCCCGCGGCGACCAGCAGCGTCAGCGTGAGCGCCACCGGATTCGAAATCAGGACTTTGAGATCGTGGGCGAGGCGCCGGGGCAGCGTCAGCATGGGAATAGTGGTGGCCGCTCCAGTGACAATGAACAGGCCGATCACGGCGGCATATGTGATCAGGCACAACACGCACACGAGCTTCAGCAGAAAGAACGACGCGTAGGCGAGATACAGGACCACCGCGAGACTGAGAGTCGACCCGGCGAAGAGATACGCTGGCACGCTCTCGCGAATGGCCGATCGCGCGGTGAGCCACGCCACCGACATCAGCGTCGCGAACGCGAACCAGATGGCACCAAAGACGGCAACCGAGATGCCCTGCCAGCTCCCGAACCGGCTGCTGTAAACCTGCGTGCAGCTGAAGGTTTCGTTCACGTCGCAGAAGGACAGATAGGTCGGATCGGCCAACACGTGGTAGTGCACGTAGGCGGCGGCGGTCGCGGCACCCAGCCCGACGAGGGCAAACATCAGAGACAGGCGGGCTGCGGCGGGGCCGGCGGCGGGTGCGGTATCTTCAGCCACGCAGGCAGTTGTAGCCCCAGAGCCGGAAGGCGTCAAGAGCACGCCATAAAAGCAAAGTGGGATGCCCGGAACGGGCATCCCACGGAAGTCGCCGGAGAAGAGCTTACTGGAGAACCGAGGCGCCGCTCATACCGGCCGCGATCGTCGCGCCGGTGTTGAGGAAGTAGATGGTGCCGCGGGTGTCGGTCGCGAACGAACGCTGACCGGTCGACCCAATCGTCACTGGATGCGCTTCGGCGAAGTACGACGAGATCGACGCCGCCGCCGCGTTGCAGGTCTGCGAAGCGGCGGTCACGGTCGCGGCGCTCGTATCGGCCGCAACGTTGACGTAGTAGCCGCTCTTGACCACGCCGTTCGAGCTCAGGTCGGGGCTGATGAACGCCTGCTGGCCGGTCGCCGGCGGCGTGTTCAGCACGGTCAGCGTCGGCGCGTAGCCGTTGCCGCCGCAGCTCGACGAGTAA
>JBKPSC010000418.1:0-9619 GCA_046734915.1 Acidobacteriota bacterium
ATCGAGGAGCGTCTCGCGTTGCTCGAGCGCATCAAGCGCAAGTTTGGATCGACACTCGATGACGTACTGGAGCGCCGCGCGGAGCTGGCACGGGAGGTCGCGGACCTCGAGGGCGGCGAGAGCCGGCTCGAGCAGGTGGATCGTGACGCCGCCGCTCTTCGCGCGCGGTTCGTCGACCGGGCCGGGCATCTCAGCGCGTGCCGGCGAGAGGCGGCTCGTGTGCTCACGCCCCGGCTCGTGAGCTTGCTCGCCGACCTGGCGCTGGATCGGACGCGATTCGAGGCGAGGTTCAACGACCAACCACTTGGCGAGTCTGAGTGGGGAGAACTTGGCGTCGATCGGCTCGAGTTTTTCATTTCGCCTAACCCCGGTGAAGAGTTGCGACCGTTGTCGCGGATTGCTTCCGGCGGTGAGCTCTCACGTGTCATGCTGGCGTTGAAGACATTGACGTTTCATGCCAAGGTCGACGCGAGGCAGAGCGGTGAAGGTGGGCGCGTGCCGGGTATCGCGCCGCCCGGCATGATCTTCGATGAGGTCGATGCGGGCATTGGGGGAGCGGTCGCGGACATTGTGGGCCGGCGGCTCCGCAGTCTGGGTTCAGCGTTTCAGGTGCTGTGCATCACGCACCTGCCCCAGGTCGCGGCGCACGCCGACACGCACTTTCTGATAGAGAAGCGGGTGACTGGCGATCGTACTGAGACACACGTCGCGCGCCTGTCGCCCGAGCGCCGAGTCGACGAACTGGCGCGCATGCTCGCCGGCAGCGTCGTCACTGAGACCAATCGCGCGTCGGCCCGTGACCTGTTGGCGCGCAACACGGATCAGCCAAATCGCGGGGCGAAAGGCGAATTGAAGACGAAAGGCGAAAGCGAAAGAGCGCGGAACCGGGGGAACGCACGTGGCGCGTAAGTATCTGATCGAAACCTTCGGCTGCCAGATGAACGCGCACGACTCGGAGCGCATGGCTGGCCTGCTGGAACAGGCGGGCTACGAACCGACCCTGGACTCCTTCGAGGCAGACGTGGTCGTCATCAACACGTGCAGCGTGCGTGAGCGCGCCGAAGAAAAGCTGTTTACTCGCTTGGGCGAACTCCGGCAGATGGCAAACGAGGGTGGCCACGATCCGATCGTGGCGGTCGCCGGTTGTGTGGCGCAGCAGGAAGGCACGGCGATGCTGAAGCGGGCGCCCGGCGTCATCGATGTGATCGTCGGAACGCAGGCGATTCGCCGGCTGCCAATGCTCGTGGATCGTGCGGCAGCCGAGCGGGTGCCGGCGGTCGACCTCAATCCCTACGACGATGTGACGTTTCCACTGGGCGTGGCTCGCCGCAGTGATCCGGTCAAGGCGTACGTGACGATCATCGAGGGCTGTAACGAGTTCTGCAGTTTCTGCGTGGTCCCGTACACCCGGGGCCACGAGCGGATGCGCGCGAAAGCCGACATCCTCGCTGAAGTGCGCGAGGCAGTCGAATCGGGGCGCACCGAGGTGCAACTTCTCGGGCAGATCGTCAATCATTACGACGCGCCCGACGATCCCGGCTGCGACTTTGTCGGTCTCCTCGAGGCGGTTCACGACGTTCCAGGCGTCGATCGCATCCGATTCGCGAGCCCGCACCCGCGGCACTTCGACGACCGATTTCTGGACGCGATGGCGCGGCTGCCGAAAGTCTGCCGTCACCTTCACCTGCCGGTTCAATCAGGATCGACGCGTGTTCTCTCCGCGATGCGTCGGCGCTATACGCGGTCCAGCTATCTGGATCTCGTCGAACGCATCAGATACCGGCTGCCGGAGGTTGCGCTGTCGACCGATATGATCGTTGGATTCCCTGGGGAGACCGTGCAGGACTTCACCGAGACGATGTCGCTGACCGAGATCGTGCGCTTCCACAGCATGTTCTCGTTCAAGTACTCGCCCCGTCCCAATACACTCGCCGAGAAGCGTCTTTCCGACGACGTCGACGAGGCCGAAAAGACGCGGCGCATCGTGGCGCTCCAGGGACTGCAGCGGCAGATTCAGTCGGAACTGAACGAGGGGTTGATCGGCCAGCGAGTGGAAGTGCTGGTCGACGCAGCCAGCCGGCGCCGCGAGACCGAGCTTTCGGGACGAACAGCGCAGAACGTCGTCGTGAATCTCCCGGGCCCGAGCAGCTGGATTGGTAAAACGGTACCGGTCACAATCGAGCGCAGCGGCCCACACAGTGTGTGGGGGCGGGTTGACTCACGTGATCGTGCAATGTGATTTGACAGCGGCGCCCGCGGCGCCTAGGGTGTAGCCATCATGCAAATCGAGATGACGATCAAGGGACTGATGGTCGACCCTGATACGAACATGCCCATCGTCATCCTGCGGGATCTCGAAGGGCAGCGGGTGCTGCCGATCTGGGTGGGCCTGTTCGAAGCGAACGCCATTGCGCTTCAAATCGAGAACGTGTCCACGCCGCGACCGATGACCCACGATCTGCTGCGCAACGTGATTGCCGATCTGAAGGCGACCGTCGAGAAGATTGTCGTCTGCGATCTGCAGGAGAACACGTTCTACGCGCTCATCTACCTTGGGCTCCAGGGCGACACCGTTGCCATCGATGCCAGACCGAGCGACGCGATCGCGCTTGCGCTGCGCACGAAGGCGCCGATCTTCGTCGAGGACGCCGTCATCGACAACGCGAAGACGGTCAGCGTGACATCGGACAAGAACGACGCGGAGCGTCTGCACAAGTGGCTTGAGAGCCTGGATCCCGAGGATCTCGGTAAGTACAAGATGTTAGGCCTCGATCCCCCATTCCTTGGGGCCGCCCACCCAGTGCCCCCCAGGAATCGGTTTCGCCCCCGCTCGACTAACAAAAATTGACAGACCGGGGGCGCCTCTCTACAATCGCCCCACCGGCCTATTTGATGATCGTTGCCATCGCCAATCAGAAGGGTGGCGTGGGGAAAACCACCACCGCCATCAACCTCGCCGCAGCTCTGGCACTCCGAGGCAAGCGGACGCTCCTCATCGACCTCGATCCTCAGTCCAATAGCACGATGTCGTTCCTCGACATGCAACAGGTGACGCGAAGCGTCTACGACGCGATCGCCGAGCCGAGCGTGTCGCTGGCAGACGTGATTCTGCAGTCGCCGATCGAGAACCTGGCGGTGGCGCCGTCGCGTATCGCGCTCGCGAAGCTCGAAGCGAAGTTGGTGGGGGAGATGGACGCGCACTTCCGCCTGAAAGACAAGCTCGAGGCGTTGCGAGGCGAGTTTCCGCACGTCGTCATCGACTGCCCGCCGACGCTTGGTCTCCTGACCGTCAACGCGCTCGTCGCGGCGACCCATCTCCTCATCCCGATCCAATCGTCGTACTTCGCGCTCGAGGGAACCGACGACTTGCTCGAGACGATCGAGAAGGTGCGAGCGCGGCCGAACCCTGCGCTCCGCATCCTCGGCGTCGTCATCACGATGCATGACAAGCGCACCGCGCTCGCGCGAGACATTCGAGCGCAGATTCAGAAGGTCTTCGGTGGCAAGGTCTTCAAGACAGTCATCACGAAGAGCGTCCGGCTCGAAGAGAGCCCGGCCTACAAAGAATCCATCTTTACGTTCGCGCCCGACTCGACCGGCGCGACCGAGTACTACCGACTCTGCGAGGAGGTCATCGACCGTGCCTAGACGAGGGCTGCCGACTACGATTGCGATGCGACACGACGAGCACTACGTGGATGCGCTGGCGGCGTCCGCTGGCACCCCGGTCGGGCGGATGGTGCCGATTGATGAGATCGATCCGAATCCCAATCAGCCGCGGCAGGTGATGGGCGATTTGTCGGAGCTCATCGCGTCCATCGGCGAGAAGGGCATTATCGAGCCGTTGGTCGTCCGGCAGCGCGGCGAACGCTTTCAGATCATCGCCGGCGAGCGACGGTATCAGGCGGCCGTTCAAGCCGGCCTTCGCGAATTGCCGGTTGTCATTCGCGAGGTCGACGACACAGAAGTCATTGAGCTCGCGCTCATCGAAAACCTTCAGCGGAAAGACCTGACGCCGTTTGAAGAGGCCGAGGCGTTGCACGGACTTGCCAGTCGCTGCGGGTATACCCATGAGGACCTGGCGCGTCGGTTGGGGAAGTCACGCACCTCGATCACAGAGTCGCTGACCCTCCTGGCGATGCCGGATGAGGTCCGAAATCTTTGTCGGCTGGCCGACATTTCCTCTAAGTCTCTACTTTTGCAGATAGTTAGGCAGGAAAAGCCGGCGAAAATGACCGCCCTGATTGAGAAAATCGCCAGCCAAGGCGGCGCGACGCGTCAGCAGCTTCGCGACGCGGCCGCCAAGCCCAAGGCCGGTCGGCCCAAGCATTACGTCTTTGCCTACCGTCCGCCTACAAAGCTTTTCAATTTGAAGTTGAGCTTCAATAAACATCGCGTCGACCGCGCCGAAATCATCGACGCGCTCGAGGCGATCCTCCGCGAGCTTCGTGAATCCTGAAAGCCTCAGTCCCGAGTAGCGGGCTCCGGAGAGTCGCTGTCGGCAGTTGGCGTTAGTGCCGGGTCCTCGGTTCGGGCCTTAATTCGAGGACCGGCAACCGGACCCCGCGCTTCAAGGCCAAAGCGTCAGACCACGTTAAGCCGCTCGGCGGTTCCAGGCGCCAAACCTAAGGGCCAGGAGCCTGCGTGACCGTGGAATCCGGCAAGTTGATCCACGCAGAAGACAGCGAGTAAGTCGGCGTTGGAACGAGCGAGTACAAGTGTGCGGAGAAGCCGTGGCGAATCATCCTGTTCGGAACGAATCGCTGCCGGTTGGTTAACATAACACTCATTATCAGACTCACCCGATTCGCCCAATAAAACCGGGCTGTGGACGGTTTGTGGATCGCCTATGCGGTCCAGTTGATGGCTTCGAACCGGTGATCCGGAACCTGCACCTCGATCGGGTGATGGGTCGGGTGGCGCTCGAGTTCAGCTCCGCGGGCATCCTGCACGGCAATGAAGAACGACAGCGGCCCGCCTCCGGGCCGCATTCCAATACTCGCAAGCGGCACGGCCACTTCGAGCACCGTGCCGGCTGCGGCTTTGACCGAACTGGGACGAGTGCTCCAGCTCCCATCGGCGCCGCGCTCCATCAACGTCGCGACCAGGCCGCGAGCAGCCGTCGTCTTCTGAATCGCCACGCTGAGCCCGTCGGGTCGGAGAAACTTCAGCGCGAACCGGTGCCCGTTTTCGAGCAGGTCTCGGATGGGCCGTGCGCCGTCCAGGCGGACGTACAGGGTCTCCGGTCCGAAACCGAACTGCAGGTCCGTGAGCAAGTACGCCTGGCGCTCCGCCTGATGCATCGCGCCGACCGTGAATTCGACGTCGAAATGACCGGCGCCCATCCACTCGAAGTAACTCGATTCTTCGCCGTCGAGCGTAGGCGTAATGAGCCCCGTTGGCGCTGCTTCGGCCGATGCCAGGGCGCCGGACGAGACGTTGCTGACGAAGAGCTCGTCGGGCACGCCCTGTCCGATGAGCCGATAGACGTTCCTCAGGTGCCGGCGAAACAGCTCATCGAACGCCAGGTCGTGATCCGATGAGTGATCGTCTCCATACCACCAGCACCAATCGCTGCCTTCGGCGATGTAAATCTCCTCGCGGGCCCGATCCAGCGTCGCCGCGTCACCCGTCGCGGTGTCGAGCGCGGCGCGGGCCTCGGCCAGCTGGCTCCAGGCCTTCTGGTCGTCGCCATGACCAATCCAGATGTAGAAATTTGCGTCGATCCAGGAGCCTGGGAAGATCGTCGACAGCGTCGGCCCCGGCCGAGCGGATGCCTCGGCCATTGTGACCGTGTGCAACTCGGGATGCGCCGATAGCCGCCCGTACAGCGCCCGGAGAAACGGCCGGCCGCCGCCTTCGAAATGCTCCCAGGCGTTCTCCCCGTCGAGGATGATGGGGATCGTCGCGTCCTGCCCAGTTGCCGACGCGAATCGGCGGCCTGCTTCGGCCAGCCTGCCGACGAAGTCGTCGGCCGCAGCCTCGGTCGGCCAGCCGGCATAGCTGAATCCGATGAGATCCGAGAGTGCGTGATCGCGGAATAGACAGCTGATGCGGCTGCCACCGGTCTCGACCGTGTAGGGCGTATACAAGCGGTGCGGCTGGTCGATCTGGCCCCGGCCGTCCCGGTTGAAGCCGGTGCCCAGGGTTCTCGCCAGGATCAATTCGTCGGTCGCCATCCAACGGAATCCGGCCTTCACCGCCAGCGGGACCATCGCATCGGAGACCGAACCTTCTGACGGCCAGAGTCCTGTCGGCCGGGCGCCGAACAACCGCTCGTGGTAGGCGACGGCGCGCGCGAGTTGGTCGAAGGCGTCCTCGGAACGCTGAAAGCGATGCTTCGGCATCTTCGACATCGGGTGGGTGCGCCGGTAGATGTCGGTGTCGCACAGGAGCGGCAGAATCGGGTGATAGAAAGGCGAGGTGGAGATCTCGATCTGGCGACGCTCCGAGGCTGCCCGGTACTCCGGGATGACCTTGTTCAACAGCTCGAGCTCGACTTCGCGCAGCACCCGTTTGTCGCTTTCGTCGAAGTGGCGCTGCTTGGCGATGAGACGGCGGACGCGTTCGTCGCCGTCCAGGTAGAACGGGTCCAGCCAGGCCAGCTTCTGCCACACCTGAAGGTCGCGAAGGTCGTCGACGCCGAACCGCCTGACGGCCGCCGCGAGATTGTCGGCGCCACGCAGCTGACTTCCCCGCCGGGCCAGCAATTCCGCGTACCGAGGGTAAACGTCGATCATGCGCGGCCGGTGGGCGTGAAAGAAGTTCTCGAGGATGAACGTGACGTCGGTCCCCGTCAGGTCCGCGGCCGGCTTCATCCCCACCTCGAGATAGCGATCGTGCGCGCGATCCCCGGCGAATGCTTCGAGCTGGACGAGCAGCGATGGCACCAGGTTGAACGTCATGCGGACGGCGGGAAACTCCCGAAGCAGCGCGACCATGCCGAAATAGTCCTTGAGCGCGTGCAGCCGCACCCACGGGAGGATGTGCTCCCTGGTCACGAGATCCTCGTAGTACGGCTGATGCATGTGCCAGAGGAAGGCGACCTGAGTCATAGGGTGTACTCTAGTGCAGCGACGCATTGCCGGCGTCAGCTCGCGCCGCGCCGCATGACATCGTGAAGATCCTCGATCGCTACCTCATTCGTGAGATCGCGCTGCCCTTCGCCATCGGGCTCGTGGTGCTCACCTTCGTGCTGGAGATTCCACCAATCCTGCGCGAGGCCGAGGCGCTCATCTCGAAGGGCGTCGAATGGGGCGTCGTGTTCCGGGTGCTGCTCACGCTGCTGCCGCAGGCGCTCGCGCTGACCATCCCGATGGCCGTGCTGCTCGGGATCCTGGTTGGGTTCGGAAGGGTGTCGAGCGACCGGGAGTTCGTCGCGATGCAAGCCTGCGGCGTCAGCCTGATGCGGCTGGCCCGCCCGGTCACGCTGGTCGCCGTGCTGGCGACGCTGGCGACGGCCCACCAGATCATTGTCGCCTTGCCGGACGCGAATCAGAGCTTCCGCGAAATCACGTTCGGCATCGTCGCCACACGGGTCGAACAGAACGTCAAGCCTCGCGTGTTCTTCGAAGACTTTCCCGATCGCGTGATCTACATCCGCGATCTACCAGCCGGCGGCGGCTGGCGCGACGTGTTCCTGGCCGATACGTCACGGCCGGATCAGACGACGGTCTATTTCGCTCGCGAGGGCCGAATCCTCATCGACCGCGAACAGCGCCGCGTGCAGTTGCAGCTCAGCGGCGGCACCAGCCACACGACCTCCGGCGCGCGTCCCGAATCGTACGAGAGCACCCAGTTCGAGCGCATCACCATCAATCTCGACCCCGAGACCGTCTTCCGCCGGCCGCCACCAAAGGGCCCGCCGGAAAAAACGTTCGCCGAGCTGCGCCAGACGATCGACGAGGCGGCCCGCCAGGGTCAGCCGGCCACGTCCGAACGATTCATGTACCACTACAAGCTGGCCTTGCCAGCGACGTGCCCCATCCTGGCGCTAATCGGGCTGGCCCTTGGCGCCAGCGCCCGCAAGGATGGCCGTCTGGCCTCGTTCGTCCTGGGGTTCGGCGTCATCCTCGTGTACTACGTCCTCCTGTACGGCGCGCGCGCCGTCGCGATGGGCGGCCGCATGAACCCCGGTTTCGCGCCGTGGGTTCCGAACATCGTGATGGGTATCGTCGGCGTGATTCTCCTCATCTGGCGCGCGCGATCCGCCGATCAGCCGATCCGCCTGCTCGTGCCGGCGTTGCTCTCCCGCCGCACGGTTCGCGACGCGGCGTCCACCGCGTCCAGCCATCCGCCCACGCCGCGCGGCCGCACGGTCGTCGTCATTCGCATTCCGCATATCAACCTCCCGTTGCCGCGGATGCTGGACCTTTACGTGTCGCGCGAGTATTTGCGGGTCTTCTTGCTGGGCGTGTTGTCGCTGCTCGGCATCTTCTACATCTCGACGTTCATCGACCTGGCGGACAAGCTGTTTCGCGGTGCGGCTACCACTGCGACGCTGCTTCAGTACTTCTACTTTCAGACGCCTCAGTTCGTGTATTACGTCATTCCGATGAGCGTCCTCGTCGCGACGCTCGTCACGATTGGCGTACTGACGAAGAACAGTGAGCTGCTGGTGATGCGGGCCTGCGGTATCAGTCTGTACCGCACGGCACTGCCGCTGTTGCTTTTCGCCGTGCTGGCCAGCGGCACCCTGTTCGTGATGCAAGAGCAGGTGCTCGCACCGGCGAACCGTGAAGCAGACCGCTTGAACCGCGTGATGCGCGGATTCGCACCGCAGACGACGGCACTCAATCGCCGCTGGGTGATCGGTCAAGGCGGCGAGCTGTATCACTTCGACTTCTTCGATCCAATGGCCGATCGCTTTTCCCGCCTGCGGGTCTACCACATGGATGCGCGGCTATGGCGGCTGATGGCCATGACGTACGCCGAGGACGCGATCGCGCAGGCGGCTCCGGCAGACGGCGAATCCGCTCCTGGATGGATTGCGCGCCACGGCTGGCACCGCGAGTTCGTGACGGCCGGCAGCCGGCGCCGTGAGGCGCCTGGCGTCCGCTACACGCCGTTCGATCAGCAAGCGATGAACTTCGATCCGCCGGCGTACTTCAAAAGCGACGTGCCGGACGCCGAGATGATGAATTACGGTCAGCTGCAGGACTACATCGTGAAGCTGGAGGCCAGCGGGGCCTACGTCGTTCCTTACCTGGTCGCGCTGCAGCGCAAAGTCGCCTTCCCCTTCGTGACGGTCGTCATGACCCTGATCGCCCTGCCGTTTGCCGTGACGACCGGACGTCGCGGCGCGCTGTACGGCATCGGCATCGGCATCGTGCTGGCGATTGTCTACTGGATTGCGCTCAGCCTGTTTGGCGCGCTGGGCGCCGGCGGATTGTTGGCGCCGACGCTGGCCGCCTGGGCGCCGAACATTCTGTTCGGGGCCGCGGCGATTTACATGAACCTGACGGTCAGAACCTGACGAACGCTTTTATTTGGCGCGCAGCGCCACCGCCGTCAGCCACAGCCGTCCCGACGATCCCGGCTTCGTGTTGCCGCGGTCGATCATGAACAGGATGTTCCCCACCGCGGCGAGACTCAGCTGCGGCGACTGCGGCACGCCCAC
>JBKPSC010000419.1:0-6340 GCA_046734915.1 Acidobacteriota bacterium
CGTCGATCGCGAGATGACCGTCGAGCCGCTATCGAACTACTTCGTGGGCCGTGCACGACGCGAGATGCGCGATGGGCGCACGTTCGTTGGCGGCATCGTGAGCGCCGTCAACCGCCGGCTGGACACCGACGCGCTCGCGTCGACGCTTCGCAACTCGGCTTACGCGACCGGCGTGGACTTTCGGCACGAGATCGGCGACCGAACATGGGTCGTTCAAGGCGACGCGGAAGGCAGCCGCATCGCGGGAACGCCGAGCGCGATGGTGCTCGTGCAGGAGCAGCCTAACCACTACCTGCAGCGTCCGGACGCGGATCACCTCGGAGTCGATTCGAATGCGACATCGCTCACGGGATATTCCGTCAACATGTCGGTGGCCAAGCAACAGGGCGAGCACTGGCGCGGGTCGATCGCCGGGGCGCTCACGAGCCCCCGCTACGAGGTGAACGACATGGGCTTCTCGTATCGCACGGATCGTCAGGATGCGGAGCTCGACGTTCGGTACGTCGAGAACCGTCCCGGCAGCGTGTGGCGTCGGTGGGAGCTCTCCGCGTCAGGTCGTTCCGAGCACAACTACGCGTTCGATCCCATTCTGACCACGGCGACCGTGAGCGCCGACGGGCAGACGGTGGGCTACTGGACCGTGTTCGTGAACGCCCAACGCTTCTTCACTGCCTACGATGACCGCCTAACGCGGGGCGGTCCGATGGCCATCAGACCCGCGAACATCGGCGGGAACCTGATGATGGAGTCGGACACGCGGAAGCCGGTCACTGTGGGCCTCGGGCTGGGTGTCACTCGCGGTGACTACGATCAGTGGAGCTGGACCGCGGGCGTCGAGGTGGGCGTGAAGGGATCCAGCCGCTGGAACCTCACGCTCTCGCCGTCCGTCACGAGGCAACGAGTCGCCGCGCAGTACGTCGCGACGGTGGCTGACTCGTCGTACACACCGACGTTCGGCCAGCTCTATGTCTTTGCGCCGCTCGACCAAACCGAAGTCGGGGTGGAAACACGGTTCAACCTGACCTTCACCCCGCGTCTCACGTTGGAGACGTACCTGCAGCCGCTCATTTCGAGCGCGGACTACGGTCCGACCAAGCAGCTCGTGGCGCCGAAGACGTTCGATTTCGTGCCCTACACGGGCGCGGCGCCCGACCTCGACTTCAATCTCCGCTCGCTGCGCGGCAACGCCGTGCTGCGCTGGGAGTGGCGACAGGGTTCCACGCTGTATGTCGCGTGGCAACAGCAGCGCGCCGACATGGCGCCCTATGGCGACTTCGCGTTAGGGCGTGACCGGCGCGCCCTGTTTCGCGCCCAGCCGAACAACATCTTCGTCGTGAAGGTGAACTACTGGTTGAATCCGTAGGCGGCCAACGGGCTCGCGCCAGGCTACCAGTTGAACCGGTAGTTCACCTGAGCCAGCAGCTGCTTGCGACCGATGAATCCTGGCTCCACGCGTGCCTGCCAGCGCTTGTTGAACTCGTAGGATGCGCCGACGAGCATGTTCCACGGGTCGGTGACTGCCTTGTCGAGGTGATAGTTGACCGTCACGTCGGTTGGGTCGATCCCCTGCAGCCGCCGGGCGATCGCGTCGACGACGACCTTCTGTTGTGGCGTGAGCCCCTGATACCACTCGCTGTTCTGATAGTCGCCAAGCCCGCCGCCGCTCCCGCCGCCCGAAATGACTTCGCTCAGGTCGATGCTCCCCTTGGTCGTCGAGTTGAGCGTCTGCTTCATGGCGCCGATCCACAGCGCGAGGCGCTGGGTCCCCTTCAGCTTCTGCGCGCGACCGAAGCGAATTCCGAAGATCCGCGTCCGAACCGGCTCGGAGAGTTTCTCGGTCTGCGTCCAGGCCCAGTTCACGTCGAACGCGAGCCAGTTGTGCTTGATGCCCATGGTCGCCGTGGTGCCGAGGCCGAGGTACGAGCCTTCCTGGTCGACCTTCGTGTGGAACGTGACAGGCTCTGCGAGGTTTACATCGGTGCTGACCCAGGCGTGGCCGCCGAAGCCATACACGTTGAGGAACGGGAGGAGCCACAGATCCGCGCGCAGGTTCGCCGTGAAGATCGGTGCCGTAACATCGCCGAACTTGACGACCTGTATCGGCACGACCGGGTTGTCACCGGTGCTGAGCGACAGGTTCGAGATGTCGATGTTCTGGCTCGCCCACACGCCGTTCACGCTGAGGCCGACCGGGTACGGCAGGTCGAACCCGCGCTCGATCGCCTTGCGCCCCCAGATCGGGAAGCGATTGTGATAGTGCGCGAGGAGGCTGTCACGCTCGGCCTTCGAGAGCGCGAGATCGGGATTCTGCGCGACCGCGACGTTTGCGGCGAGCGCGATGAGCGCACCAGCAAGAGCGTAATGTCTCACTGTTTCGGCTCCGGCGGTTTTTTGCGACTGACACCTAACGCGATCCGTCCTGATCCACTCAGGACACGATTGTACACCGCGGGCCCGGACCCCTTCATGGTGTCCGTCATCCCGTAGTAGTACCGCACGCCGATCGCGAGGGGGATTTTGGCGAATCGGTATTCCGTATCGAGCGCCAGTCCTGCGTCGAACCGTTGCGTCGATCCTTCGATATCGTTCTCGACCGTAACGCCGGTGCCCTGCGGCGTTAGGCCTTCGTAGCGATCCTTGGCGGAAAGCAGGATGCCAACCTGCGGGCCAGCGCCAATGCGAAACCCATCGGTGCGGCGCTGGGCGAACTGTACGATCACCGGAATGTCGAAGTAGCCGAGCTCTCGCGACATCTTGCCTGTGGCCACGAGCGGATCGAGCGTCGGATCGTTGAGCGAGATGGGATCGGCGTCCTTCGCACCCTTGGCCGAGAGCGGCAGGATCGCCGTGTACAGGTGGTAGTGCTCACTGAACCGCCAGGACCCATACAGGCCCAGCAGCGTTCCGCGCGATAGCGACCCACCATTCAACCCATCCACGTTGGACAGGTTCATTCCGATCTCGAAACCGATGTTGAAGTTCTCGGACGCGAGGGCGCCGCCGAACAGCATGCCGATCAATACCTGCCCCTGCGCGGGAGCGGAGACGAGACCCAGGCACAGCGTTACGATCGCGCCCGCGCGCCGGAGCACTCGCGTCGTGTTGTGGCGTGGCGCTCGAGTGCGCATGCCTCACGGGGGGGAAGGTGAAAATGGTCCCGTCGACCCTCAGAATCGTATCTCGGGCAGCGTGGGGACCATTACACCTTTGGCTCATCGCGCACGGGGGGCGCCGCGGACCAAGTGGCGGAAGTAACGACGCGCCGCCGCGCCTAGAAATACGTTAGGCCGGCAAACCCGCAGTCGCACCCGGCGATGCGTATCGCCGACGCGCGCGCTCTGTCGTCCCGCGTAGCTCCTCCAGCAGGCGTTTGAACCCCGAATCCGACTGGAGCGGTAAGAGCAGCGGGTCGCGCGCATACCATGGGTAGCACGGGAACCCTGTTGCCGCCGCACGTTCTAGCCAGCGCACAGCCGCACGCCGGTCCCCGAGTTGCGCGTACGCGGTACCGATGCTGTACGCGACATGATGACCCATGTAGTCGCTACCCTCCGCGCTCTGAAGGAGCGTGCGGGCGTCATCGTGTGAGCCGGCGGCCGCGAGAATGGTGGCCAGAAGGGCCCGCGCGCGGGCGGCGGCCGACGCGGACCCTGAGCGAACGAGCTCGCGGAGAATCGCCTCCGCTTCGGCACGATGGCCAGCGTGGTACTGCGCCTCCGCGAGATACGTTCCGGAGACCGACGGATCGCCGAGCCGATTGGCCTGCTCGAGCGCATTGACTGCGTCCTGATACCGCCCTGCGAGCAGCGACGTCACGCCGTGCGAGAGAAGCTGCTCGAGATCATCACCGGCGGGATTCACCTCCCTGCCCGCGGTCACTTCGTGCTCGGCCTCATCCAACATGCCGAGGTGATAGAACGCGCCGGCAACGTAGTAGTGCGGCACGTCGAGACTCGAGCTCAACGCGATCGCGCGTCGACTCTCGGATATCGTGCGGTCCCAGTCGAAGTCGCTTTTCCGGGCCACCGCGGCGAGCGACTGGTGAACTTCGGCGAGCGATGAGTCGAGGGCGAGCGCGCGCTGCGTCTGCTGTTGAGCCGAATCTCGCCATGCGTTCACCGCGGCCCCCGTCGCAAACCGCAAATGCATCTCGGCGCTCGCCATGCCAACTCCGGCCCAGGCGAGCGCATACGCCGAGTCCAATGCGAGTGCCTCGGAGAACGCTCGGATCGCGGCCCTCGTCCCAGTCTCGGTGTGACGGGCGAGGTCGCCGCGCCCCCGCAAATACGCCTCGTACGCCGCGGTGTTGGCTGTATACCGCCTGAACAGCCGCTCCCGTTCGGCCTCGCTGAGCCTAACGGGAAGCGCGCCCACCACGCGCCGCGCCACGGAGTCCTGCAGCGCGAATAGGTCGGAGCGCGACAGTTCGTAGCTCTCTCCCCACCGTGGGGTGCCTTCGCCGGCGCCGATCAGCTGCACGCTGACGCGCAGGCGCGCACCGACGTCCTGGACGGTTCCGATCAGCAAGTACTCCGCTGCAAGCGCCCGACCCGCCCGGCGCGGGTCGACGCGCTGGCTGTCGAACCGCAGGATCGCGCTCGTCGGCCGAACGCGGAGCTGCTTCGCGTTCGCGAGCTGGGTGATGATCGCGTCGGCGATCCCGATACGAAGGAAATCCAGATCGCCTCCCGGCGTGAGCGTCACGAACGGAAGCACGGCGAGCGTAGTGTAGCCGCCGTCGGCGACCATCACGCGGTTGTCGGGGCGGGTCGCGTAGACCCACGCGATTCCGGCAAGTGCAGCGGCGACCATGAGCCCGACGGCCAACCGCCAGCGACGCTTGGGCGGCGGGGCGCCGTCTTCGGCCGGTTGTGGCAAGTCAGCCGATCGTGGCTCCACGGGAGCCGGCAACGACGCCACCGGCACCAGTGCTGGCGTCCCTGAGATCGGAGTCGACGGCGACGGAAGGTCCGCAACCGGGCGGGAACGGAGACGTTGCCCGAGCTCGACCAGCGGGCTTTGTTGCGAGTCTCCGAGCTCCTCCTGCGCGAGCGTGTCGTGAACGCGCGCGTACTGCAGCGCCGCAGCGAGATCGCCAGACGCATGCAGCGCTTCCATGAGTCGCGCCCCAACGCGCGTGTCGAGCGGATCGATGGCCGCGCGACGCCGCCACCACTCGGCCTCGGCGGCATGGTCCGCGCGCCGGCCTGCGTCCTCGGCGAGCTTCTCCAATGCCCGGGCATACTCTCGCTGCAGGCGCTGGCGCTCGTCCTCCTCCCAGTGCTCGAAGTCGACTGCGTCGGGGACGTGAAATCCATCCAGAAACGGTCCACCGTACTCTGCGACGGCCCCGACGAGGTCGCCTCGCGCGATCGCGTTGTTGAACCGGCGGACGTCGCTCCCAATGAGCGAGTCGTTGAGCCGAAGCACCGACGTCCCATCGATGAGATGGTCATCGCCAAGCGCACGGCGCATCGCGTAGACGGTCTGTGCGAATGCCTTACGTGCTGGTTCCTCGCTGCTCTCCGGCCAAAGCCGAGCCAGCAGCTTGTCGCGGCTTACTCCGACCTCACCGGCGGCGGCCAATTGCACGAGCACCGCCAGCCGGCGGCGCTGGATCGCGGGGCCGGTCACTGGGACACCGTCGCGAAGGAGCGCGACGCCTCCGAACGTCCGAAGTTCGAACATCGAACCTCGATTGGATGGGTTTGATCGGCCTCTCGTCAGCGGCGGAGTCTAGCCCGCGTCAAAGCTCGGTGCAACCACGTGATCGATCGAAACCGGCAGCTCCGGCTGCCGGACGTGGCTCGACCCGCAGCGCGCCGAGGCGCGTGTCTATCGCAGTGATGGAAGCCTAACGAGCGTCGGAGAGTCCGGACGATTGCATGGCGAAACCGTGTATCCCGGCTTCTCCTATTCCCGATTCCCGCCCGTCCCCGCCGCTCCCGCGCGCGGCAACGTCAAAGCCACCAACGACGTGTTCGATCCCGCGCCGATCGCGAACACGATGTACTGCCGCCCGTTATGCAGGAACGTCATCGGCACGGCCGTGGTCTTCGCCGGAATCTTGACCGCCCCCACCTGCTTGCCCGTCGCTTTGTCCACAGCGTAGAGCTCCGGCCCCTTCCCCGGCACGCCGCCGCTGCGCCCCGAGCCGTAGATCACGAGCGTCTTCGTCGTGATGATCTGCGCCTGGCCGCGTCCGCCCTGCGGCGGCAGCGTCACGCCCGAGAAGAGTGGGTCGCTCGACGTCTGCGAGACCATGCCGACGTTAGGCGCCCACCACTTCTTGTCGCCCGAGTTCATGTCGTAGGCCGTGATGCCGCCATACTCCTTCGGC
>JBKPSC010000420.1:0-6739 GCA_046734915.1 Acidobacteriota bacterium
GAGCCTCATCGACAACATTGCTCGCCTCAAGCTCGACGTGCAGCGAATCGTGCCCGTCCACTATCCCGCCGACAGCCGCAAGATCACGATGGAAGAGCTGACGAAGTGGGCAGGACGGCCGACGTCGACGCGGTAAGCGGACCCTACGGCGACACGCGGTCGCTAGTGCGTCATCGAATACACGATGACATTGATCCCGAAGGCGTAGCCGGGGACCGAGAACTTCTGGAAGTACAGGGGGTTCTCGGTCTCCCGCTCGTACGAGTCGCCGAAATCGGTGTTGAACGTCATGAGCACCATGACGCGGCCGCGGTCGTCGTTGATCGCGCGCAAATGGGGCGTGGCTGTCTCGCGTCCGCGTTCGGATGTACGATCGCGGCCGTCCCAGTAGCCGATACCTGGAATCTGTGGAAAGCTCGACACCTGGAACATCTGGTGGAAGACCGGATGATCGAGCGGCACCTCGAAAATGGGATACGTGGAGGAGGGCAGAGCTTTACGCAGCTGCGCTTCCCAGTTCTCCCACGCCAACTCGCCCCAGAAATCGTCGGCCCACAGAAATCCGCCACGCATCAGGTAATCGTGGAGGCCCTTGGCCTCGTCGTCATCTAGAAACGCACCCCCGGGCTCGGTCATCATGATGAACGGGCAATGGTTGATCACGGGATCGTTCAGGCGCACGAGAAGCGGCTTCGGTTCGTGTTCGGCGTCCATGCTGACCGGCACGCGCGACAACTCCGACAGGCGGATGGACAGGTTCTCGTCGGCCCGCGGCCAGTCCACGTTCCATCCCGCGCCGTCGCCGCCGCGCGATTGCCGGAAGGCCACACGGCAGAACTGGTAGCCGCTGTCGAAGTCCTTCAGCGTGGCGAATGCGGCGCGGCGCTGATAAAGACCGCGGCGGCCGAATTGGGCGGCTCCGACGGAGGCCATCAATACGATGGCCGCGAGGACCACTCCGATCGTCCGCGTCCGCATGACTTCAGTCTAAACCTGTAGCGTGTCAGCCCCGATACCTGATTGGATGGAGATCGCTCCACGGTCTCGTCTCCCGCGCCTTCCGGCCTGGCTGTGGGCCGTCGCCGCCGTCGTACTAGCGGCCTTGCCGCTTGCACCTGGCTTCACGGGATCTCGCATTTTTTATATCCGTGACCTGAGCTTGTATTTCTGGGGACGGTACCTCTGGCTGCGCCGGGCGTGGCTGTCGGGGGAGTTCCCGCTCTGGGATCCCTACGTCGGCGGCGGACAGGCCGCCGTGGCCGACGCTCTTCATCAGATGTTTCTGCTGCCGGCCGTTCTCATCCGGCTGATCGGCAGCGAGGTGGTCGGGTTCAATTTATGGGTCGCCGCGCCATTCCCGCTCGCGGCGCTCGGCGGCTGGTTGTTCCTTCGTCGACGGTACTCGCCGGCTGCGTCCACGCTTGGCGCCGTCACGTTCGCCTTGTGCGGTCCCATCTACGCGACCAGCAACTTCCCCAACATGTCGTGGACCGTCGCCGCAATACCCTGGATACTCTGGGCGGTCGATCGGCTCGTCGATCGGCCGGGGCCTCGCAACCTGGCAACATTGATCGTGTTGGTCGCCTGTCAAGGGCTGGCGGGCGAGCCCGTCACGTTCTTGTCGACGCTGGCGCTGACCGCGGTATTCGCCGTCTTGCTCGCAGGAGGAGACGCGCTCGGCGCAGTCGACCGCATCCGTCGCTCGGCATGGCCGGCGGCGGGTCTCGTGACGGGCGTCGCTTCAGCCGCCGTCCAGATCGTCCCCATGGCCCTGGCGGCGGCTCAGTCGCAGCGCAATGAGTCTCTTCAAAACGGACTCTTCTGGTCGCTTCATCCGGTCGCCCTTCTCGAGACGATAGCGCCGCAGCTCTTCGGCGACTACTACGTGAGTCAGTCGCTCGCATCGATTCCGTGGGTTCCGATCGTGAATAGCGGCCGCGAGCCGTTCTTGTTCTCGTTGTATCTCGGCGTGCCGGTCCTTGCGCTGGCCCTGATTGGATTCATTGCCGGCGGGTCGAAACGCTGGACGGGATTCTGGATGTCGGCGGTGGTCGTCTCGCTCGTCGGGGCGTTCGGTGGCTACACGCCGGTGTATCCATTCCTTCGCGATCACCTGCCGCTCCTGGCGTCGTTCCGGTTTCCCGCCAAGTACATCGTGATCGCGGCGCTCGCGATCGCCGTCCAAGCTGCGGCTGGCTGGGACCTGATCCTCCGGCCGCGGACGGAAGCCCTGCTCTCGAAGATCGAGCGGGCGCGGGCCTGGGCGGTTGGATTTGCGCTGGCGATCACCCTCGTCACCGCGCTGGCGGCCGCGGCCTGTCTCTATCTGGCCACTCCGACGGCGTTCTGGCTCTACGACATCGCCCAGCGCATGTACTCGGGCAATCCGGTCGGTGCGGCCGAGTTCATGCTGCAATCGCTGCCACGGCATGCGTCACTGGTCATGCTGCTCGCGTTGGCGACCGCGCTGCTGTTGCAGGCCATCCTCGGCGGACGTACTGACGTGCGGTTGGCGCGGATCGCGTTCGGCGCGCTGGTGGTTGGCGATCTGCTGGTCCGCGCCTGGCCCGTGAATCCGACGTTCGATGCCGCGTACATGCGGGAGCCCGAATGGCTCGCGATGACCAAGGCCGATCCGAACGCTCGCTTCTACGTGGGCGGCAAGCGTGATGGGACGCTGGACGCGACAGACGTTCATGCCTCGAAGGGTTTTCTGAATCCGCCTGGTCTCATCGGATCGGCGAGCCGTGCCGCGCTGAGCGGACAAACCGCGTTCTATCCCTCGGCATGGCATGGACGCGAGCTCCTGTCCTACGACCTCGCCGTACTGTGGCCGACAACGTTCGGGAAGGCCAGCGGCCAGTTTTACGGCCTCACGAGCCTCGCCTCGCGCGAGCGGTTCCTCGATCGCACTGGCGTTCGATTCCGTGTCTTGCCGGCGACGCAATCCGCCGGACGCGATCCCCTGGTGCAGGTGCCGTACTACGTGCACTGTTATCTGTACGACTGGGGATCCGACGTGACGCCACGCGCAAGCGTCCTGCCGCGAGCGACGATTGTCCGCCACGCTGATCACCAGATCGCCGCGCTCTTCGATCCCCGATGGGACCCGCAGGCCGTGCTCATCACGCACGATCTGCCGCCTTCGGGGCAGGCGGCCGCGCCCGTCGATCCGTTCGCGCGCATCGTGACCGACACGCCGAACCGGATGGTGCTCGAGGCCGGCGCGGGGCCCGACGGTGGTTACCTGCAGCTGCTCGATTCCTACGACCCGGACTGGAAAGCCATGGTCGATGGGCAGCCGGCCGAGACCGTCCGGGCGAACGGCGTGTTTCGAGCGGTGCATCTTGCGCCGGGCCGGCATGAGGTGGAGTACACCTATAGACCGACTGGCGTGCTCTGGGGTGCAAGCACCTCAGGCTGCTGTCTGATCCTCGTGCTCTTCCTCATCGCCTGGCCCGCAAGGCGCGCGCACACTGTCGCGACCGAGTCCGTCGACAAGGGCCACGGTCGCAGCCCGGTGCCGCTTGCTGGTGCGTTCGCACAGGACTGATCCAGACCAGTCCGAGCCGGATTTCTCAGCCGACGAAACGTCCCACCCACCCTCCGACGACCTCAGCGCTCAGGCTCAGCCGCGCTGTCGCCGCAGCCGGCGCACATGCCGCGATGCGAGCGGGCATAATCGCATCATGTCCGACATAAGGAAATTCCGAACTCTGGCCCGGAACTGGGAGGCGTTTGGCGACCAGGACCCGCTGTTTGGCGTGTTGTCTGACCCGGCAAAGATGGGGGGCCGGTGGGACGTGGACGAGTTCTTTGCGTCGGGCGTCGCACACGTGCAGTTGTTGCACCAACGGCTCGCCGACGCGGGCGCCTCGTTCGAGCCTGGTTCGTGTCTGGACTTCGGCTGCGGCGTTGGACGACTGACCGTTCCGCTCGCAGCCTCGTTCCGCCGCACCGTCGGCGTCGACGTGGCCGGGACGATGATCCAGACGGCGCGCGAACATCGGCCGGCAGACGCGCGCTGCGAGTTCGTCGTGAACCGCGATCCCCATCTGCGCCGATTCGGGGACGGCTCGTTCGACGTCGTCCATTCGTGTCTCGTGCTTCAGCACATCCCGCCCGAGTACACAATCAAATACATCGAAGAGTTCTTCCGGGTGGCGAAGCCTGGCGGCCTCGTCGTCTTTCAGGTACCGGCCGTCCTGAGGAGCGAGAGCGAGCTCACTGCCAGCTACTCGCTGCCAGACTCGGCCTTCGCCGCGCAGCTCGAGTTCGTCGATGCTCCGGCGCTTTTTGGAGGCGGATTCGCGGCGACAATTGCGGTCGGCGTCACGAACCGCAGCGTCACCACCTGGCCGGCCGATATCCCGGCCGGTCGTCATCTCTGTCTAGGCAATCACTGGCTCCGCGAGGATGGCACCGCCGCCGTCTTCGACGACGGTCGAACGCCGCTGCCGGTGTCGATCGAGCCGGGCCGGCGGGTAGAGATGACGTTGAAGGTCCAGGCGCCTGAGGCGCCCGGCCGGTACATCCTCGAGGTCGACGTCGTTCAGGAACATGTTGCCTGGTTCGCGCAGAAGGGATCGCCGGTGGCTCGAATCAGCGTGGACGTCGCCAGCGCCGTGACTGCGCGCGAGGTCGCGGCGTTGTCTCCGCCCGATGTCCTCAAGAACCCGGCGCCTTCGAAGCCACGCCCTCCGTTGGTGCGGCGGCTGTTGCGGCGCCTACGCGGCGGCACGCCCACCTTCGAAATGCACGTCGTCCCTCGAGCCGAAATCGAGCAGGTCATTCAAGCCAGCGGAGGGCAACTGCTCAAAGCCGTCGACGACAACGCCGCAGGACCAAGATGGATCAGCTACACCTATATCTGTCGGAAACACACAGCTGAATGAGGGAATGAGGGAAGGAGGGAGTGAGGGAATGAGGGAGTGAGGGAATGAGGGAAGGTCGTCACGAACGACTGGGACAGTCGGACGAGGCTAACGACCAGACGACTACCAGTATCCAATCATCCTTCCCGCTGTAATTGCGGTCAGCCAGCAGGCGAGCGACGTTCCACCCATCACCTTCAGTTGACGCTGTTCGGGCGGCGTGAGCTGGCGCGTGTGGCTGACGCGCCAGGCGTTGGACCGATGGATCACGAGGGCGTTCAACAGGCCAAGGCCAATCGCCGGGAACTTCACCAGCAGGAATGGATTGCCGACGTAATCGGTGCCGTTGGCGCTGAGCATGCCGATGCCGCTGGCTGCGGCAAGAACAAAGCCCGTCATGGCGATGGGGGAGGCGGTAGACGCGATGCTCGACAACGGCACGTGGCGCCACGCGCCCATCAGGCGCAGATCGAGCACCAGGACCGAGCCGAAGAGCGACGAAATTCCCAGGATGTGCGCCAGGTTGACGACCGCGTAGGTCCACGCGCTCGACTCGCGCATGAAATGGCCGAGCGGCGAGGCCTGCAGAAAAGAGAGCAGCGACAGCATCGGGCGCGCTGCCGGTCAGCGTGTCACGTGCGGTCGGGATAGACGTTGAAGACGCGGCCGTTCCAGGTCACGCGCTCGGTCTTGATCTCGAGCTTCTTGGCATCGCGGTGCTTGTGTCCGTGCACCTTCACTTCGGCGCCGACCGGGATGACACCTTCCTTCAGGCCGGCGGCGATCGTACGCGCCGGAGGGGCCAGCACTACATCCCAGACTTTGTCGGCGACGCGGACTTTCATCGTCGCATGGGGTCCGGCCGTGCTGACCGGCACTTCGAGAGTCCCAGTGATCTCTGAATCGCGAGCCTCGTAGCCGCCCCAGCCGTGATGCGCGCGTAGCGGGCTCGCTGTGAGCAAGAGAACGACCGCCAGCGCCGTCAGGCCAATGGCGAACGGTCGGGTTCGTGATTGATGCTTCATGCCAGCCTCCTGCGCGTATCGTACGCGAAAGCGACGGCCCGTCGGCTCATCCGGACGGCTTTCGACGGTAATTCAGGCGAAACAGCTCGATCACCTCCGCGACGTCGGCGTCACTCCGGATCCGGCGGGTGACCCACCCGGAAGCGGGCAGGATGTGGTGCGGCTCCGCCCGACCAGCGGAGACCAACTGCTCGCGGATGGTGCGCGGGAAGGGCAGGTCGGCCATCCGGTCGCCGTGCAGGTGGCCCAGCTCGCGCCGGCCCACTCTGAACTCGACGCCGCCGAACCGATGCGGTTCAACTGTGACGCCCGGCCAGGACAGGATTTCCTGGCTGATCCGATTGGCGATCGCTCCCATGTCGGATTGGACGCAACGCCCCTTCGGCCCGGTCCCCAAATTCTTGTATCCTCCTCACCCACTTTTTGCACTTCCCTGATTCAAGGGATGTCCCCGGACTGAGCCGCCGCTAGAGTGTGCCGCGCGAGGAACAAAAAATCGACCGGCTCGCGAGGAGGCTGAAATGCTGCGACAGCGAGGGTTAATAGCGATCTGGCTGTTCGCCATGGGATTGGCGACAGCCGTGCAGGCCCAGCAGGGCGGGTCCGCGATCCGCGGGCACGTCGTCGACGAACAGCAAGCCGTGCTGCCAGGTGTGGCCATTCTCATCACCCATGCCGAGAGCGGCACTGTCCGCGAGACGGTGACTGAGGCCGACGGCAGCTTTCTGGTCCCGGGATTGCTGCCTGGACCGTACCACGTTCAGGCCGAGCTCTCTGGATTCAGACGACTGAGACAGGAGAACGTCGTACTTCGAATTGGCTCGACCCTCCAGCTCGATC
>JBKPSC010000421.1:0-23495 GCA_046734915.1 Acidobacteriota bacterium
TGGGACCGCGGCCTGCGCGCCCGTGAGGAAGGCCGGTCCGGACCGTTCGCGCAGAAACGGCCGGCGCCGGCCGGTGAAACGAAGTCGGGCAACCGCGTGATGCACGTGACCTCGTTCCGCGATCCGATGAAGGAGATGGACGGCCTCCACAAGCTGTACGACTCGCTCGTTGAAGCGCGGCGGACGGTCGGCGAAGACGCGGTTCCCTTTCACAAGTTCGCCGAACTGGTGAAAACCCAAGTCGGCAAGCTGAAGGCGAACGGCAACGAGGAAGTGGCGTTCCGGGTCGCCGTGAAGGACGGCAAGGTCACGTTTACCGCCAAGGGGACGAAGGCGGAGAAGTAGTCGGCGCCCGGGGCTGGGAACTGGGGGACTAGGAGCTGGGGGTTAGGGGCTGGAGATCGGCGAGGCGGGGTGCGAAACGCCGAAGCCGGACGCCTTGCGGCGTCCAGCTTCGCGTAAACGGTTCAGATTTTGGTGACGTTGCCAGCCTGCGGGCCCTTCGGACCGTCAACGATTTCGAACTCGACGGCCTGGCCCTCCTCGAGCGACCGGAACCCGTCGCCCTGGATCGCCGAGTAGTGGACGAACACGTCGCTCCCACCGTCTCGTTCGATGAACCCATAACCCTTGGCGTTGTTGAACCACTTGACCTTGCCTGTGATGCGCATCGTTCTCTTCCTGCGTGCTGTGACGCGGTATCGGCCGCATCTTTGAACCAACCCCGGTGTCGGAAGACCGCCGGAGCATAAAAAAAGGCCGCGTTGTGCGGCCTTTCCCTTGCGGCGCCAGGCCCGCCCGGCGTCGCAGGGGATGATACTGGACTTTATTCCATATGCCAAGAGCTCTACTGAGCGTGTCTGACAAGACAGGGATGGATGTACTCGGAGCCGGTCTCGCCACCCGCGGCTTCGAGCTCGTGTCGACCGGCGGTACCGCGCGTGCGCTGCGAGAGGCCGGCCTGGCCGTCACCGACGTCTCTTCGCTGACCGGGTTTCCCGAAATGATGGACGGCCGCGTGAAAACCCTGCACCCGGCGCTGCACGGCGGCATCCTGGCGCGGCGCGAGCGGCCCGACGATCTCGCCGCTCTCGAGCGGCTCGGCATCGGCCTGGTCGACGTGGTCGTGGTCAATCTGTATCCATTTGTGAAGGCCGCCTCGAATCCGGCGACGGCGTTCGACGCCCTGATCGACGAGATCGATATCGGCGGCCCATCGCTTGTTCGCGCGGCGGCCAAGAACTTCCGCGGCGTGCTGGTGGTTGTCGATCCGGCCGACTATCCCCGCCTGCTCGCCGCCATCGACAGCGGTCCGACCCTGGCGTTTCGCTTCGAGCTGATGCGCAAGGCGATCGCGCACACTGCCGCCTACGACACGGCCATCGCGGCGACGCTCGGGACGGTGACGGTCGACGACGGCCGGTTCGAGCGGACGCCGGATGAGGGGGCCTCGCAGAGACTGACAGTCTCGCTCACGAAAATCCGCGATTTGCGATATGGCGAGAACCCTCAGCAGCCTGCGGCGTGGTACGCCGGCGGGCTGACGGCGGGTGACGCGCCGGCCGGTTTTGGCGGTGCCCAGGTGCTGCAGGGCCGCGAGCTGTCCTACACGAACCTTCTGGATCTCGATGCTGCCGCGCGCATCGTGCTCGAATTCGACGAGCCGGCCGCCGCCGTTATCAAGCATACGAATCCCTGCGGAGCCGCGATCGGATCGTCGGCGGCCGAGGCCTATGTGAAGGCGCGACAGGCGGACGCGCTCGCGGCCTACGGCGGCATTGTCGGCCTCAATCGCCCGCTCGACGTCGCGACGGCAGAAGCGATTGTCTCGACATTCATCGAGGCCGTCATCGCTCCCGAAATAGAACCCGCGGCGCGCGAAGTGCTTGCACGGCGTGCCAACATGCGAGTCGTCACCGCCGACTTCTCGGCGTTCCGGCGGCCGGGTTTCGGACTCACCGATGCAGGTGCAGAACTGCGGTCGATTCTGGGTGGTGTCCTGGTTCAGGCCCGCGACCATGTCATCGAGGCACGGCATCCATGGAGCCTCGACTCGCTGCCGGACACCCTCCGCGTCGTGACCAAGCGCCAACCGACGCGCGAGGAGTGGGAGGCATTGCGCTTCGCCTGGCGCGTCGGCGCGCATGTCAAATCGAACACCGTCATCTTCACCGATGCCGCGCGCACGCTGGCCATCGGTGCCGGCCAGATGAGCCGTGTCGATGCCGTCAACGTGGCCATCATGAAAGCTCGAGCCTCAGATGCCGATCATGACCGTCCGCTGGCCGGATCGGTTGCAGCCTCCGACGCGTTTTTCCCGTTCAGGGACGGCCTCGACGCCGTCGCCGCGGCTGGCGCGACAGCGGTCGTCCAACCCGGCGGCTCGGTTCGCGATGCCGAGGTCATCGCCGCGGCCGACGAACATGGCCTGGCCATGGTCTTCACCGGACGGCGACACTTCAGGCACTGATGCTGGGGACTGGGAGCTGGGAGCTGGGACTGGGGGTTAGGGGTCGTGCAATCCGGCGATCTCCGCGATGTCCTGAGGGGTGACTGTCGCGGGGCCGAACCGTCCGACGACGACTCCGGCCGCCATGTTGGCAAGGGCCGCAGCTTCGGCGATGGTGGCGCCGGCGGCGAGCGCCACCGCCAGCGTCGCGACGACTGTATCGCCGGCACCGGTAACGTCAGCGACCTCACGGGCAGTCGACGCGATGGCGCCTTCCGCCTGGTCCGTCGACAGCCACATGCCTTGCTCGCCGCGTGTGATGAGCACGCCCTCACACTGCGTGCGGCCGCGAAAAGCGAGCGCTGCCGACCTGGCCTCGTCGTCGTCGCGGATCCGCAGGTGCGTGGCCGTTTCGGCCTCCTGACGATTCGGGGTGATGAGCGTCGCGCCGGCGTAACGGTCGAGATGAGGGATCTTCGGATCCACGAGCAACGGGATGCCGGCGCTCTTCAAGTCGGTCAACGCCGACATTACGCGACGAGTCAGAACGCCCTTCAGGTAGTCCGAGACGAGCAGGACCTTGGCGTCACGGCCCTGCGATGAAATGCGCGCGCAGACCGCGGCTTCGACGCTGCCGTCGATGTCGGCGTCGTTCTCGTAATCGATGCGCGCCACCTGCTGGTTGCGAACGGTGACGATTCTCACCTTTTCGACCGTCGGCCGCGACGGATCCGTGACCAGGCCGTCCCCCGCGATCCCCGATTCGGCGAGCTGCTCGACGAGCCTGCGTGCCGCCGGATCGTCGCCGACGACGCCGACGAGCGAGACGTGTGCGCCGAGACTGGCGAGATTCTGCGCCACATTGGCGGCCCCGCCCAGCCGGACGAATTCCGATCGGAAGTGCACGACCGGCACAGGCGCTTCGGGTGAGATCCGGTCGACGCGTCCGACGATGAAGCGATCCAGCATGACGTCGCCGACGACCAGGATGCGATGCCCATGCAGGCGGGACAGCAGGTGCCGCGCCCGCCGTGGATCGAGCGCGGGAAGGGTCATGCGTGCGCGTCGGGCACGGCGTCGCGATTGGCGGCGAACGGCAGCGTGATGAGTAGCAGCAGCAGCATCAGGAACTCCGAGTCCCCGAAGTTGTACTCGAACATGCCAGCGGCCAGCATGGCCGCCATCGCCGCCAGCCCCGCGGCGGCGAGCACGCGTTCGCGGCCCCGTCTGAAGAGACGGAACATGTCGACCATGACGATCGCGACGAACACGAACCAGGCCGCAAGCGCTGGCAGCCCGCGCTCCGCGGCAATCTGCACCGGAACGTTGTGAAGATGAGGGTTGATCTGCTCGACCGCCTCGGGATCCCGGTATTCGGCGTACAACGCTTCAACCATGTTGGGGCCGACTCCGAGCCAGGGATGGCTCCGCGTCATGTGCTCGCCCTCTCTGAGCATGGCGAGGCGGTCTCGGACAGTCGGATCGCTCAGGTTGAAGATCGAGAGGTAACGCGCCGTCACCGTGCTTGGCGCCAGAGCCAGGAAGAGCGCGGCCGCGATGGGAAGGGCGGCCATCAACCTGAAGTCCTTGAGCGAGAGGAGCAGCGCCGCGGCGGCACAGATGCCGACTGCCGCGCTTCGCGTGTACGAAACGGCGACGGCGACGGCGAGCGCGGGCATGACCAGAGCGAACCACATGCGGTCACGTTGACCGAAGAGGACGCGGGAGAGCGCCGCGCCGATGACGAGCATCAGCAATCCCGAGTAGGTCATGTAGTGGCCGAGCGTACCGCGTACCCGCATGTCCATGCGGTCGTAATGCAGGATGTTGTATTGCACGATGCCGAAGACGGCGCTCGCCGCGCCCACGGTCACGATCACCGCAAGAATGAATCCTCCACGGTGTCCAGTGGCGAGGCGGTAAGTGAGGGGGACGATCGCCAGGAGCGCCAACTGCTTCGTGTCGGGAAGGCTCACCCGCGGCTGAGGCGATACGGCCGCGGACAGCAGCGTCAGGCCCGCCAGAATCAGCAACGGCCAGAAGAAACGCGGAAACTCGATCCGTTCGTGCCTCACTACGACGAGCGCGATCCAGCAGACGACGGCGACGGCCAGCAGCGACTGTGAAATGGCGATCGAGAGTTGCAGGGTTGCGGCCACGCCGGCGAGCGCGATGAGCCCGGCCTGTTCGAGGCGGTCTGCGGCCGGGATGTGCGGCGGAGCCGCGCTCAACGCGTCGGCATTAGCCATATTCGCGTCAATCTTACCTGCTTGGATGGCTGAGCGCGCGCTCGGCGGCGGCCACGACCTGATCCGGCCGAATCCACATCAGGCAGCGGAAGTCGCCCGGAACGCACACGCGCTGCTCGCAGGGCCGGCACGGTAGACCCAGGACCTCGAGCGCCTCCGCTGGCAGCGTGGCGGCTCGCCATGGCGCGGATCGAGCCGGCAGCGTCGGACCGTAGAGCGTGACGATTGGTACCTTACTCGTTGCCGCGACGTGCATCGGACCGCTGTCGCCGCCGATATAAAGAGCGGCGTTCTCGGTCAGCGCACGCAGCTCGCTCAAGGAGAACTCACCACACGCGAGCACCTGGGCAGCGGTGCTGGGGCCGAGACGCTCGCGCGCCGCCTCGATCACCGCCGCGGCGGCGTTCCGTTCCGATGGCCCCGACGTGATCAGGATTCGACGCGCCGGGTTCGTGGCGACCAGACTGGCCGCAACTTCGGCGAAGGCCGGGATGGGCCAGCGGCGGAACGGATTGCCGGCGCTGACGTGGATGACAACGAGCTGCGCGGACGGATCGACGCCGGCCGACCCCAGTCGGTCAGCGACCGTGCGTCGCGAGACCTCGTCGACGGCCATGAACACCGGGTCCGCGGTCGGGTTTGGCGGACCGATGCTGAGGGGAATGAGAAGGTCCCACTGATTTTCGACGGAGTGGCGCGGCCGTAGCGCCCTGGGGCGCTTCACTCGATCGGTGTACATCCAGGCTCGGCCGGCCACGTCGTAACCGATTCGGCGTGGGGCGCCGCTCAGCCAGGTGATGAGCGAGGCCCTCGGGCCGCCGTGAAAGTCGATGGCCAGATCGAACCGCTGCGTCCGCAGGCGGCGGATGAGGCACCAAAGGGCACGAACGCCTGCCAATCCGGTCGCCGTCGGAACGACCACGAGCTCATCGATGTGCGGATTGCCGGCCAGAACGGGCGCGGCTGCGGGCTCGACGAGGTAGGTGATCGAGGCCGTGCTGAACCGCCTTCGCAGCGCGGCCAGAGCCGGCGTCGTGAAGACGACGTCGCCGATTTGCCGCAAGCGGACCACCAGCAGTCTCACGACGTGGCAGGAACGTCTGGATGGCCGGCCAGTTCCGGTGCTAGGGCTCGATCGTCGCCTCGTCGATGAGCATGACCGGAATGTCGTCCTTGATGGGGTACACGCGGTTGCACGTGGCGCACTTCAGGGCAGTGCCGTTCTTGACGAGGGTGACCGGCGTTTTGCACTGTGGACAAGCTAGAATTTCGAGCAACTCCGGGTCAACCGCCATGCGAGCACTATATGACACACGCCTCGGTTTGTGGAACAATTCGGGCATGGAGATAGTCGTCTTCCTCGCGCTCCTCGGCGTTCCTGCGTTGGCCGACGCTGCGCAGACGAGACGACCTGCACCGCCGCCCGTTACCCAACCCGCCGATCCTCAGGCCGAGGCGTACCAGCAGTTCCTTCTGGCGCAGCGTCTCGTCGATGCGCGCGACAACGACGGCGCCATTCAGGCCTTGCAGCGCTCCATGGCGCTCGACCCGAAATCGGACGAGGTTCCCGCGTTCCTCGCCGATCTGTATCTCGACCTGGATCGATCGGACGAAGCGGGCAAAGCGGCAGAGCAGTCGCTGGCGATCGATGAGACCAATCGCGACGCGCACCGGGTGCTGGGCACCATCTACGCTGCGGCCGCGACGTCCGATTCACGCGAAGCGCGGCGGGCGCGCCCGGAGAACCTGCAGAAGTCGATCGAGCACCTCGAGAAGGCGGCGGCCGAGCGCAACGGATTGCAGGCCGACCCGAACGTCCGCGCGATGCTCGCCCGCCTTCACATTCTGAATGGCGCCTACGACAAGGCGATTCCCCTGCTGAGCGAGCTCGTGCGGCAGGAGCCCGGTTGGCAGGACGGCGCCGGGTTGCTGGTCGATGCGTATGTATCTGCCGGCCGTACTGCCGAAGCCGTGGCGTGGCTGGAGGAGGCCGCTCCCGACTCGCCGCCGCTCTACTCCACACTAGCGGATCTGTACAGCCGCGAACAGCGGTGGGATGAGGCGGCGAAGGCGTACGAACAGGCGCTCCAGGTCTCCACGCGGAGCTTCGACTTGCGGGTGCGCTACGCCTCGATGCTCATGAACGCCGGCGGCGTCGAGAACGTGCTGAAGGCACGCACGACGCTGCGCGAAGCGGTCCAGATGCGCGGCACCGACGAGCGCGCGCTGTATCTGTTGTCGAACGCCGAGCGGCAGACGCACGAGCTCGATGCGGCCGAATCCACGGCCCGTCGGTTGATCACGCAAAACGCGAAGAATCCGCGCGGGTACTATGCGCTTGCCGAAGCCCTCGAGCAGCGGCAGCGCTATCAAGGCGTCGTCGACGCGTTGGCGCCGGTCGTCCCGCAGTTCCGCTCGGCGCAGAATCCGGCGTTCGCGCTTGGCATGCTGCTCCCGCACCTCGGGTTCGCCTATCAACAACTCGGGAAATACGACGAGGCGATTGCCACCTTCGAAGAAGCGCATAAGCTGGCGCCGGAAGACAGCACGTTGGCCGGATTCCTGATCCAGGCGAATCTGTCAGCGAAGCGCTACAGTCAGGCGATCGAACAGGCCCGTGCCGCCCGCGCCGCGCATCCCGACGAAATCCGCTTCGCCCGTCTCGAGTCGCAGGCGCTGCGCGAGAGCGGCCGCGTCGATCAGGGCCTGGCGGTGCTCGAAGACCTGCTGAAGAAGGACGCCGAGGACCCGGACGCGCATTTCGCCCTGGCCCGCGCCTACAGCGACGCGAATCGCGGCGGGCAGGCCGTGAAGGTGCTGCAGGAAGCGCAGACCAAGTTCCCGGCGAGTCCGGCGCCCTCGTTCGAGCTCGGCGCGATGTTCGAGAAGCAGAAACGGTACGTCGACGCCGAGGCGGCCTTCAAGCAGGCGCTGCAGCGTGACCCGTCGCACGCGCCGACGCTGAACTACCTTGGCTACATGCTGGCGGAGCGCGGCGAGCGGCTCGATGAGTCGGTCGACTACATCAAGCGCGCGCTGGCGATCGAGCCCGACAACGGCTCGTATCTCGACAGCCTGGGATGGGCCTACTTCAAAGACGGCCGCTTCGATCTCGCCGAGGAAAATCTCAAGCGCGCCGCGACGCAGCTGACGACGAACTCGGTGGTTCAGGATCACTACGGCGACGTGCTCTTCAGGCTGGGCCGCATTCAGGAAGCCATCGACGCGTGGACGCGGGCGCTCGGCGGCGACGCCGAAGACCTCGACCGCAGCGCGGTCGACAGGAAGATCAAGTCCGCTCGACAGAAACTTCCCAAGAAATGAACCGGCTCCCACGGGCGGGAGCCGTCTTCATCGCCATTCTGACGACGTCCTGTGCGGCGGGGCTGCAGCGGCTGCCGGAGGGGCCCGGTACGCCGGCCCCGGATGCGGCTGACGCGTTTGCCCAGGCGACAGCGGCCTGTCGACGCGTGACGGCATTGTCGGCCGAAGTCGCGGTGAGCGGCCGAGCAGCCGGTCAGCGGCTTCGCGGCCGCGTGCTGGCGGGCCTCGCGGCTCCATCCTCCGCGTACCTCGACGCCGCGGCGCCATTCGGCGCGTCACTCTTCATCTATGCCGCGCGCGACCGCGAGGCCACGTTGCTGCTGCCACGAGACCAGCGCGTGCTTCAACATGGCGAGCCGGCAGCTGTGCTCGAGGCGGTGGCCGGTGTGCCGCTCGATGCGAGCGACCTTCGGCACACGATGACCGGCTGCGTGCCAGATTCGACGGCAGCGAACGGACGCCGGTTCGGCGATTCGTGGCGCGTCGTCTCACTGCCGTCAGGAAACGCCTACTTGAAACGCGCCTCGTCAACCAACCCCTGGCGCGTCGTCGCCGTCGTGCGCGAAGGATCGCCCGGCGAGGGCTGGCGTGCGGACTACACGAACTTCGCCGCCGACCTGCCGCGGACCGTGCACCTCGTGAGTCGAGATGGCGGCCGGCGATTCGATCTCACGTTGTCGTTGTCGCAGGTCGAGGTCAATCCTCAACTCGGACCCGAGGTGTTCGAAGTCCGCATCCCACCGTCGGCATCTCCCATCACGCTCGACGAACTTCGCCGGGCGGGACCGCTCGGAGAGTCCCGTGAGTAGAGACGCGGGTCTTCGCGTCCGCGCGTTCGCGAAGATCAACGTCACGTTGAAGGTGCTCGGTCGCCGGCCCGACGGCTATCACGATCTCCGGACCGTGATGCAGTCAATCGCCCTGCACGATCGCCTCTCGTTCAACGCCGCGTCAGGGCCGCTGGTCATCGAATGCAGCAATCCAGACGTTCCCACCGATCGCACGAACCTGGTATGGCGGGCCGCGTCGCTCATCTGGCGGGCAGCCGGACGATCCGGTCCGATGCGTGGCGTCCGCGTCACAATTGATAAGCGCATTCCGCTACAGGCTGGTCTGGGTGGCGGAAGCGCCGACGCGGCGGCCACACTCCGAGCGCTCTCGCGTCTGTGGTGTCCGAGGCTGCCCCCCGGCCAGTTGACCGACATCGCCGCGAGGCTCGGCGCCGACGTGCCGTTCTTTCTGACTGGCGGGACCGCCCTCGGGGTCGATCGCGGCGATCGCGTGTTTTCGCTGGCTGATGCCCGGCCCGCATGGGTCGTCCTCGCGAAGCCAGATTTCGGCGTGAGCACCCCGGACGCCTATCGCTGGTTCGACGAACAGCCGCTGGACGCCCGATGGCGCACCGGGCGCGAACAGTTTCGGGGTCCGTATGGCGAAGGCGGCAACGATCTCCAGGGAGCGGTGGTGCGGCGGCATCCGCGGATTGCTGCGCTGATTCGACGCCTTAAACATGGCGGTGCCTTTTGGGCCGCCATGTCAGGAAGCGGATCGGCCTGCTTCGGGATGTTTGATGACGCCGAGGCGGCAGGGGCGGCCGCAGACGGGTTGACCTCGCCGCGCTGTGCGATCTGGGTCACGCGAACGCAGTCGGCTCGGCAGTTCGCGCGGGGCTCTGAGCCAGTCCAACTGGCGCTGCCACGGTGACTTGCCGGGCGCCAAGCCCATCGGATACACTTTCTGTTTGCGCCACGTGGTTTCGACCACTCCTGAGGTCCGCTTCTCCAAATGTTTGTCGGGAACGAGTCAGACGCAATCGCCGTCCATCGGGGCGGCCGGCGTCGACGTCTGGAGAGCGCCACATCTCGAGCCGCGAGCCGGAGCGTCGTGAGGCGGGCGTCGACAGTGATGGGGCGTGGCCAAGCGGTAAGGCGCGGGACTTTGGATCCCGTATTCGAAGGTTCGAATCCTTCCGCCCCAGCCAAATTCGCGAGGCCGTAGGTGATTGGTGAAGCCGTAATGGCAGCGACCGGCTTTGGCGAGCTGAAGATCTTTTCGGGCAGCGCGCATCCCGAGCTGACCAAGGAGATTGCCTCGTTTCTGGGTGTGCAGCCCGGCCAGTCCCGCTTGCGTCGGTTTCCCGATACCGAAGTCTCGTTTCAGATCGATGAGAACATCCGCGGCACCGACGTGTTCGTCGTCCAGCCCACGTGCGCACCGGTCGACCAGCACTTGATGGAGCTGATGATTATGGTCGACGCGTTCCGCCGGTCGTCGGCGGCGCGCATCACCGCCGTCCTGCCGTACTACGGGTACGCTCGGCAGGACCGGAAGGACAAGCCGCGCGTCCCGATTTCCGCCAAGCTGATCGCCAACCTCATCAGCGCCGCAGGCACGAACCGCGTGCTGACGATGGATCTGCACAAGGCGCAGATTCAGGGTTTCTTCGACATCCCGACCGACCATCTCTTTGCCGCGCCCGTCATCATCGACTACCTCGCCCGTCTCGAAGCCAAAAACCTGACCCTCGTCTCGCCTGATGCCGGCGGCGCCGAGCGCGCCCGCGCCTACGGCAAGCGGCTCGGTGGCGAGCTGGCCGTCATCGACAAGCGCCGATCGGACGATGGGACGGCCGAAGTGATGAACGTCATCGGCGACGTGGAAGGGCGCACCTGCATCATCCAGGACGACATTGTCGATACGGCCGGCACCATCACGAAGGCGGCGACGGCGCTGAAGAACAACGGCGCGACCCGCGTGCTGGCGTGCGCGGTGCACGGCGTGCTGTCGGGGCCGGCCATCGAGCGGATCGAGAAATCGCCGATCGACAAGATGATCGTCACCAACACCATCCCACAGTCCAAGGCGGCGGCGTCATGCAGCAAGATCGTCGTGCTGTCGGTGGCGCGGCTTCTCGGTCAGGCAATCAAGAGTATCCACGAGGAGACGTCGGTCTCGTCGTTGTTCGTGTAGGAAGGAACACAGATGGAAGCCATACTCGAAGCACAGGCGCGCGGAACATTCGGCAAAAACGAAGCGCGGCGTACGCGTCGCGAGGGCAAGGTGCCCGGCGTGGTCTACGGCGCGGCCGGCGGCGGCCAGGCCGATCGCAGCGCAACGCCAATCGCCGTCGACCCGAAAGCGCTGCTGCGGATTCTCCACACCGGGGCGAACACGCTCATCTCGCTCAAGATCGATGGCGGCGCCGAGTCCAAGGTGCTCGTCAAGGAGTACCAGCTCGATCCGGTCACGCACGCCGTGCTGCATGCGGATTTCTACAAGGTGGCGATGGATCGCGCGATTCAGGTGACGATTCCGGTCGCGGTCAAGGGCGAGCCGAAGGGCGTCAAGCAGCAGGGCGGTATCCTCGAGTTCATTCGCCGTGAGATCGAGGTCGAGTGTCTGCCGGCGGATATCCCCGAGAACGTCGAGATCGACGTCAGCGAGCTCATGCTCCATCAGGGTGTTCGCGTGCGCGACATCGCCACCAACCCGAAGTGGAAGCCGCTGACCGAGCTCGATCTCATGCTGGTTCACGTGATCCTGCCGAAGGCCGAGGAAGCCGCGGCGGCGACGACTGAAGCGGCCGCGGTGCCGGCTCCCGGCACGGCAGCGGCCGAGCCCGAGGTCATCAAGAAGGGCAAGAAGGAAGAGGAAACCGCCGAGAAGAAGTAGCGGAATTGGGCTAGGCTGGGGTGGCGTTGAAGCTGCTGGTCGGACTCGGCAACCCCGGACCGCAATATCACGGCACCCGGCACAACATCGGGTTTGCGGTGGTCGACGAGCTGGCAAGGCGTGCCGGCGTCAAGTTCGAATCGTCGCCGGTCGACGCGCTCATCGCACGCATCCGGACGCCGGAGGGCGAGCCGGTGATGCTGGCCAAACCGCTGACGTCTATGAATCGAAGCGGGGAGGCGGTCGGCGGCCTCATGCGATACTTCAAGGTCGCACCCGCCGACGTTCTCGTGATCGTGGATGAAGTCCAGCTGCCGCTGGCGCGCTTGCGGGCGCGGCCGCGCGGGTCGGCTGGCGGCCACAACGGCTTGAAGTCGATTGTGGAACACCTCGGGCAGGATTTCGCCCGGCTTCGCGTCGGCGTCGGACGCGGAGATGCGCGGCGGGATCTCGCCGACCACGTTCTGGCCAGGTTCGATCGGGACGAGGCCGGCGAGGTTCAAGCGATGATGGAGCGGGCGGCCGATGCGGCCGAGACCTTCATTGCGAGCGGCATTGACATGGTGATGAACCGCTTCAACGCCGCAGACGATCGGATCGACGCGTAACAACTCGACTCTTCTTGCCGCCTGCGGGCGGCCGTCCGGCAGCGACCGGATGTCCAGAAGGAGCAGCAATGGCAGATCGACAGTACGAGCTCGTCTACATTCTCCCGCCTGACAGCACCGAGCAGCAGGCCGCCGAAATCCACGAACAGGTCGAAGCCGTCGTCTCGCGCCTGCACGGGCAGATCGAGAAGACCGAGAACTGGGGCCGCCGCAAGCTGGCCTACGAAATCGGGCATTTCAAAGAGGGCGTGTACGTCCTCGAAGTCATCAACGGCGGCGGCGACCTGATGAAGGAAATCGATCGCCGTCTGAAGGTGCTCGACCAGGTCATCCGTCACATGGTCGTGCGCGCAGACGAGGAAAAGAAGGTCGTCGACCGGATTCGGACGAAGCGTCAGACTGAATCCGAGCGCCGCCGCGTGCGGCGCGGGTTGCCGCCGGTCCGCCAGCCGGGCGAAGGCCGCGCGGCCGATAGCGACGATGCTGACGATGACCGTTTTGACGGAGTGGAGGTCTGAAGTGCCATTCGGACAAGGACGTTCAGGCGGCGGCCGTGGCCGCGGCGACAAGAAGGGCGGGGACAAGCAGCCGGGTCAGCGCCGACCGATGTTCCGGCGGCGCAAGGTCTGCAAGTTCTGCGCGGACAAGATCGACGACATCAACTACAAGGACGTCAAGCTGCTGAGCGCGTTCGTGCCGGAGCGGGGCAAGATTCTGCCGCGCCGCATCTCGGGCACCTGTGCGATGCACCAGCGCAAGCTGCAGACCGCCATCAAGCGGGCGCGACAGATTGCGCTCATCCCATACGTTACGGATTGAGAGTGCAGAATTCAGAATGCAGATTTCAGAATTCAGAATCAGAGGCCTTACTTCTGCATTCTGAATTCTGCCTTCTGCATTTCTTTGAGGCTTTATGGAAGTGATCCTGCGAGAACACGTGGACCATCTCGGGCGGCGCGGCGAGATCGTCAAGGTCGCCGACGGCTACGCCCGCAACTTCCTGCTGCCGAGGAAGCTGGCGCTGCTGGCGACCGAAGGTAACAAGAAGCAGGTCGAGCGCGAGCGCGCGAAATTCGACGCCAAGGAAGCCGAGGATCGCCAGGCCGCGCAGCGCGTGGCCGATCGCATCGCCGGCCTGGAGCTCGTCATCTCGCGGCGCGTCGGGGAAACCGACGCCCTTTACGGTTCGGTGACCTCCGGCGACATCGCCGAAGCGCTGGCCGCCAAGGGCCTCGAAATCGACCGCCGCAAGTTGCAGCTCGATGAAGCAATCAAACGCACCGGTGACTTCGACGTGCCGGTGAAGCTCCACCGCGACGTGACGACGACCGTCAAGGTGAAGGTGGTCGCAGAGGTCGCGTAAGGCGTTGGTCGACTCACGACTGACAACTTAGGACCAACGACCAATTCTGACGGAAGCGGCCGCAGACTTTTTTCTGCGGCCGCTTCCGTTTTTGTTTGAGCTACACTCTCTACGCCTGCCTTCCATACCATGGCCGACATCGCGACTGCCGAACGCACGCTGCCGCACAACCTCGAGGCTGAGCGGTCCGTGCTCGGGGCCATCCTGCTGCACAACGATGCGTTCAATCTCGCGGCGGAAGTCATCGACGCCAGCGACTTCTTCCGCGACGCGCATCGGCGGATCTTCGACAAGATGGTGGGCCTCGTCGAGCGCGGGCACGCCATCGATCTGGTCACGCTGAAGGACGAACTGGGACGAGCCGGCGAGATCGACGAAGTGGGCGGGCCGGCCTACATTGCCGCCCTCGTCGACGGCGTACCGCGCTCGACCAACGTCGAGCACTATGCGCGCATCATCAAAGAGAAGGCGACCCTCCGCAACCTGATCTTCTCCGCCAACAAGATTCTCGCGAACGCCTATCAGGCCGAGGAGGAAGCCGACGTCATCCTCGATCAGGCCGAGCACGCGATCTTCGCCATCGCCGACAACAAGGTTCGGGATGGCTTTGTCTCGATGCGCGATCTGGCGCAGACCAGCCTGGACACGATCGAGAAGCTCCATTCGAAAAAGGAGCTCGTCACCGGCGTGCCGACCGGGTTCACCGACCTCGACGAGATGACCTCGGGCCTGCAGCCGTCGGACCTCATCATCGTGGCCGCCCGCCCGTCGATGGGCAAGACCAGCCTGGTGATGAACATCGCGCAGCACGTCGGCACCAAGACCGACCGGACCGTCGGCATCTTCAGCCTCGAGATGTCGAAGGAGCAGCTCTTCCTGCGCATGCTGACGTCAGAAGCGCGAATAGACGCCCATCGGCTGCGCGGCGGGTTCCTCGGCGAGCGCGACTGGGGACGGCTGGCGCAGGCGATCGGGACGCTCAGTGACGCGAAGATCTTCATCGACGACACGCCGTCGATTGGCGTCCTCGAAATGCGCGCAAAATGCCGGCGGCTTGCCGCCGAGCACAGCCTGCACCTGGTCATCGTCGACTACATTCAGCTGATGCAGGGCCGCGGACGCTTCGAAAACCGGACGCTCGAACTGGGTGCCATCTCACGCTCGCTCAAGGGGCTCGCGAAGGAGCTGCAAGTGCCGATCGTCGTCCTGTCGCAGTTGAGCCGCGCGACTGAATCCCGATCCGATCACCGTCCACAGCTGTCGGACCTGCGCGAGTCCGGCGCCCTCGAGCAGGACGCGGACGTCGTGGCGTTCATCTATCGCGAGGATCAGTACGCCGACAAGAGCGCGCCGCCGACTGAGAACGCCGGCATCGCCGAGATCATCGTCGGCAAGCAGCGCAACGGACCTACAGGCGTCGTCAAGCTCGCTTTCTTGCGAGAGTTCACGCGGTTCGAGAACCTCGCCACGCACGCGTGACCATCCGTCCGACCGTTGCCCGCATCGACCTCGCCGGTCTCCAGTCGAACTATCGGCACATCGTCGCTTTCGTTGCACGCGAGCCGCTCGGCAGCGTCATTTCACCGGGCATCATCGCGGTCATCAAGGCCAACGCTTACGGGCACGGGGCCGTCGAAGTGGCGCGGGCCCTCGAAGACGCCGGCGCGGACCTCTTGGCCTGCGCCGACATCGAAGAAGGAGCGGCGCTGCGATCGGGCGGTGTGCGGGCCGAGATCCTCGTCTTTGGCGCGCTGAGCGTCAGCGATCTCGACGGCATCTTCGACTGCAGGCTGACGCCGACGATTTCCACGCCCGGGGCGGCAAAGGCGGTACAGGCTGCCGCGGAGCGGTACCGCCAGCGGATCCGCTATCACCTCAAGATCGATACGGGGATGAACCGTCTTGGCTTCCGGTTCGACAATCTGCGCCGCACGTTGCCCGCGCTGCTGGCGAGTCCGAATCTCGAGCTCGACGCGGTCTACACGCATTTCGCCACGGCCGACGATCCTGAGTCAGCACTCTTCGAGCAGCAGCGGATCAGGTTCACCCGTGTGCTCGAGGACCTGACCGACCTGGGCGCCAAGCCCCGATATCGCCATGCCGCCAACAGCGCGGCGCTGCTGCGCGACTCGCGCGTCTGGTTCGACCGTGTTCGTCCCGGCCTGTTGCTGTACGGCCTCGTGCCGCCGCCGCTGGCGGCGTCCTCGCTGGCGCTGCAGCCGGTCATGACGCTGCGGAGTCGCGTGGTGGCGGTGAAAGGCATGCGGACGGGCGAGTCCACTGGCTATGGTGGTCGCTTCGTCGCCGAGCGGCCGACGACGCTGGCCGTGGTTCCCGCCGGGTACGCCGACGGAGTGGATTTGCGCCTCGCCGGGCGCGGCGCGGTGCTCATCCGCGGCCGCCGCGCGCTGGTCGTTGGCTCGGTGTGCATGGACATGCTGATGGCCGACGTGACTGGTATGACCGTCTCGCCTGGCGACGAGGTGGTGATCATCGGCGAGCAAGACGGCGATCGAATTGATGTCCGCGAAATGGCCGCAGCCATCGGCACCATCCCCTGGGAGATCGTCTGCCGGCTGGGCAGCCGCATCGAGCGTCGGTACGATTGATCATGGCCAAACCGACCAAGACCGTGTTCGTGTGTCAGGAATGTGGCATGCAGTCCGCGAAGTGGCTGGGACGCTGCCCCGACTGCGGCGCCTGGAATTCACTCGTCGAGGAACGGCCGATCGACACAGGGAGCGGTGGCGGCGCGCATCGCTACGCCACCAGCGGTGCGCCCAGCGTCGCCCGCCTCTACATCGAGGTCCAGGCGCAGGAGCACCCGCGGCTCTCGACGGGCATCGGTGAGTTCGATCGGGTGCTGGGCGGCGGGGTCGTGCCGGGATCGCTGGTGCTGCTCGGGGGCGAGCCCGGGATCGGCAAGTCCACGCTCCTGCTGCAGGCCGCAGCGAACATGGCGCGGACGGTCGGACCGGTGCTCTACAGCTCCGGTGAGGAGTCTGAGCACCAGATCAAGTCACGGGGTGAGCGGCTCGGAGTCAGTGGGGCGCCGCTGTATCTGCTCGCGGAGACGTGTCTCGAGCGTATTCTCGAAGAGATCGCTCGTCTGAAACCTGCGCTCGTCATCGTCGATTCCATTCAGACGGTCTTCTCGTTGAAGTTCCAGTCGGCGCCGGGCAGCATCGGCCAGGTCCGCGAGGCAGCCACGCAACTGTTGTTCACCGCCAAGGGCCTGAACGTTCCCGTTGTCCTCGTTGGCCATGTCACGAAGGAAGGCAGCCTGGCCGGACCCAAAGCTCTCGAGCACGTAGTCGACACCGTGCTGTATTTCGAGGGCGAGCGTCATCATTCTCATCGTGTCGTGCGCGCGGTCAAAAACCGCTTTGGCGCCGTCAGCGAGCTCGGCGTCTTCGAAATGACGTCGAACGGACTGAAGCCCGTGCCCAATCCATCGACGTTGTTTCTAGCCGAACGTCCGGTCAACGCGCCCGGGTCGGCCGTGCTCTGTGCCCTCGAGGGCCTGCGGCCGATCCTCGTCGAAGTTCAGGCGCTGGTGAGCACCAGCACCTACGGAACCGCACGGCGCATGGCCAACGGGATCGACCAGCAGCGGCTGTCCTTACTCCTGGCCGTCCTCGAGAAGCGGGCTGGCCTCCATCTCGGCGGAGACGATGTGTTCGTCAACGTCGCCGGCGGGATGTCGATTGACGAGCCCGCTTCCGACCTGGGCATCGTTGCGGCCATCGCGTCGAGTGTGCGCAACCGGGCGATTCCGCAGGCGACGGCGATGTTCGGCGAGGTGGGCCTGGCTGGCGAAGTCCGCGGGATTCCGCAGGCGTCGCTCCGCATCCGGGAGGCGTCGCAGATGGGGTTCGGGCGCTGCCTGATGCCTGAGGCGAACATCGACCGCTCCGATCGCGGACTTGCCGGGGGGTGTGAGCTCGTCGGCATCCGAACCGTTGGAGAAGGGCTGGACGAGCTATTTGCCTAAGCCGGAGGCGTTCTCCGGCCTGCCGCGACGGCCCGCCAGCCGTGGTATGGTTGCGAAAACCGCCCGGCTTCGTGCGCCGGCGGGTCACGGAGCAGGTCCAGGGGGCATCGGAGCCTGGGGGCCATGATGGCTTGGTTCGCGCTGGGTCGGGTCTTCATCATAGCGGCGGTCGGCTATACGGCGGCGGCGCTGCAGCCGCTCCCGGGCGGCATTGCGGTAAATGTGGGCTTCGCGCTCATCCTGGCCGGGCTGGTTCTGGCGTTCGAAGGCCAGCTGCGGCAGACGCCGCCGACACGAATCTTCGGCGCACTACTTGGCGCTGTCGTCGGCCTGACGCTGGCGCGCGCTATCGAAGCCGGCCTCTTCTGGGCCGACACCGGCGATCGCCGGGTCGAGTTCCTTCATAGCTTCCTCATCATCGTCCTGCCCTATCTCGGCTTGATGCTTGGCGCGAAAAACGGCGACTGGCTCGAGCCGGTGCGATTCATGTCGCTCTTCCGCGCGGCCGGACCGGAGCGCCGCTACAAGATCCTCGACACGAGCGTGGTGATCGACGGCCGCATTGCGGACGTCTGCGAGGCGGGATTCATCGACGGGACGCTGGTCATCGCTCAGTTCGTGTTGAAGGAGCTGCAGATGGTCGCCGACTCGGGCGATTCGCTGAAACGAAACCGCGGCCGGCGCGGCCTCGACATCCTGCAGCGCATCCAGAAGATGGCCGGCGTCGACGTCACGATTTCCGACGCCGACTATCCGGAGATTCGTGAAGTCGATCTGAAGCTCATCGAGCTGGCGCGCACGCTGCACGGGAAGATCATCACGAACGACTTCAATTTGAACAAAGTGGCGCAGCTGCGCGGCGTGGACGTCCTGAACGTCAACGAGCTCGCTAACGCACTCAAGCCCGTCGTTCTGCCCGGCGAGATCATGAAGGTCTTCATCCTCAAGGAGGGCAAGGAGTACAACCAGGGTGTCGCCTACCTTGATGACGGCACGATGGTGGTCGTGGACAACGCTCGCAAGATGATCAGCAAGACCATCGAGATCGTCGTGACCAGCGTGCTGCAGACGACGGCCGGCAAGATGATCTTCGGGCGCTACATCGAGGCGGCCGTCGGTCCGCAGCCCGTGCAGACCGTCGCGCCGACCGTGGCCGAGCGAGACGATGCCAGCCGGCGTGTCCGGGCTACACCACAGGCCTGAGTCGGCACAGACGTCCGGCGGCCCGCGTGTGCCTCCCTACCATTGGTGGCGGACCGTTTTCTTCCTGATCCCGGCCATCAGTGTCTACACCATTGTGCTTGGAGCTGCCTCGATCGCCTCGAGCCTTGTCGATCGGCGCGGGCACTTCGCTCATCGTTGCGCGCGTGCCTGGTCGTGGCTGATTCTCAAGACGACGGGCGTCCGGGTGAGCGTCGAGGGCCTGGAGCGCATCAGGCCGGGCACGACCTACATCTTCGTGTCGAACCATCAGAGCATCTACGACATCCCGGTCATCTTCGCGTCGCTCGATTACCAGCTCAGGATCATCGCGAAGGCGTCGCTGGCGCGGTTCCCCGTGCTCGGTTGGCATTTGAAGCGCGGCGGTCATTTGTTCGTCGACCGGAAGAACCCCGATCGAAGCGGCATCCTCGCCCGCTGGCGCGCTCTCGTCGCCGACGGGCTGTCGCTCATCATCTTCGCGGAAGGCACGCGCAGCTGGGATGGTCAGGTGGGCCGATTCAAGGCCGGTAGCTTTCTGCTAGCCATGGAAGCCGGATTGCCGGTCGTACCGCTTGCGGTCATCAACACGCGTTCCGTCATGCCGAAAGGCCGCCTTCGCACGGAGCCGGCCGACGTGAAGCTCATCGTTCACGATCCGATTCCCGCGCCGGCTCTTGCTGTGCCGACTGCGCGTGACGCGAGGGCGTTGGCCGTTGCCGTGCACGCGATCGTCGCCGCCACGGTGCGGGCCCGGCAGCCTGTCGCCTGATCGCCTATAGTTCTTCCAGCGTGCCCCTTCGTCATGCCGAGCGACTCGTGCGAACGGCCGGCATCGTAGCGGCCGGCGGACACGGTCGGCGATTTGGCGGCGTTCGCCCGAAGCAGTTGTACAACGTCGGCGGCCGCGCCGTACTCGAGCGCAGCGTCGCGCTCCTCCTCGAGCACCCCGCTGTGGATGAAGTCGTGGTCGCGTTGCCTGCTGAAGTGCTGGCCGACCCGCCGCCGTACCTGCGGGTGTCAGCGAAGCCGTTGCGGCTCGTGCCCGGCGGCGCGCGGCGCCAGGACTCGGTGTCCAACGCGTTCGCCGCGACGAGTGACGAGGTGGACGTCGTCGTCATCCACGACGCGGTCCGGCCCTTCGCGAGCGCCGATCTCGTGAGCCGAACGATCGCCGCCGCCGTCGAATCAGGGGCGGCCGTGGCGGCGCTCGCCGCGCGCGACACGATCAAGCGAGTCCGCCGCGCCGGCGACGACTCGCCGGCCTTCGTTCAGGAGACGCTGCCCCGCAACGAGATGTATCTCGTGCAGACGCCGCAGGCGTTCACGCGCCGCGTCTTGCGCGATGCCCTGGCGCTGGTCGAGCAGGGACACGACGTCACCGACGAAGCGACGCTGGCCGAGCGTGCCGGTCATCCCGTGAGAGTGGTCGAGGGCGAGTTGTCGAACATCAAAATCACGCTCCCGGCCGATCTGTCGGTGGCGGAGTTCATCGCGCGCGAAGGCTCCGCCGCATCATCGGCGCCGTTTCGCGTGGGCACCGGCTACGATCTGCATCGCCTGGTCGACGGACGCCCGTTGATTCTCGGCGGCGTGCCGATTGCCTTCGACCGCGGCCTGCAAGGGCACTCCGACGCGGACGTCGTGTGCCATGCCATCACCGATGCCGTGCTCGGCGCCGCGAGTGCCGGCGACATCGGCCGTCACTTCCCCGACACTGATCCGCGATATGCGAACGCCTCGAGCCTCGATTTGCTGCGCCGGGCGATGGAGATCGTGCGCGACCGAGGGCTCTCGGTGATCAACGTGGACGTGGTTGTCGTAGCGGAGAAGCCAAAGGTGGCCCCGTATATCGACGCAATGCGCGCCAGACTCGCCGAGTCCATGGGCATCGACGCCTCGTGCATCAGCATCAAGGGCAAGACCAATGAGGGCGTGGACGCCACGGGACGCGGCGAGGCCATTGCCACGCATGCGGTGGCGCTGCTCTGTAAGCACAGTCAGTGAGCTCTGCTTTGCGACTCCGTTTTGCGCCGAGCCCCACCGGCCACCTGCACGTCGGCAACGCCCGCACTGCGCTCTTCAATTGGCTGCTCGCGCGGGGTTCCGGTGGCGCGTTCTGCTTGCGGATCGAGGACACCGACGCCGAGCGGTCGACGAAGGAGTCGGAGGCGTCGATCCTTGCCGATCTCCGCTGGCTAGGACTGAACTGGGACGAGGGTCCGGATATCGGCGGACCGCACGCCCCGTACCGTCAGTCCGAGCGCCTCGCGATCTATCGTGCCCAGGTCGACCGCCTGATCGCCGGCGACCTCGCTTATCGCTGCTTCTGCACCGCCGAGCAGTTGGAGGCCGACCGCAGCGCCGCCCTGGCTGCCGGCAAGCCCACACGCTACTCGAGACGTTGCCGGACCATCCGCGCCGACGAGGCCGAGCAACGGTTGGCTGCCGGCGAACCGGCCGCCGTCAGATTTCTCGTCCCCGATCTTCGCGAGATCGTATTCGACGACGCCGTGCGCGGCACGGTGCGGTTCAGCACCGACGTCATCGGCGATCCGATCATCGTTCGCTCCGACGGGATGCCGGCCTACAACTTCGCCGTCGTCGTCGACGATGCGTTGATGGGCGTGACGCATGTGATTCGCGGCGAGGACCACATCTCGAACACCCCGAGGCAGATCCTGTTGTACGAGGCGCTCGGCTTTCAGCCGCCGGTGTTTGCGCATCTGGCGCTCGTCATGGGACCGGATCACAGTCCGCTGTCGAAGCGGCACGGCGCCACGTCGGTCGCGGAGTTTCGCGCGAAAGGCTACCTGCCCGAGGCGCTCGTCAACTACCTGGCGCTCGTCGGATGGTCGCCGCGCGGGGCGGCGGCGGGCGAAAGCCAGGACGGCACCGGCGAGCTGGTGCCGATCGACGAGCTCGCGCGTCGGTTTTCGCTGGACGCCGTCGGCCTCAGCCCCGGTGTGTTCGACGAGGAAAAGCTGGCGTGGGTGAACCGCCACTACATGAAGAACGCCGATCCTGACCGCCTCGCGGCGCTCTCGATTGACTTCCTGCGAGGGAGCGGCCTGGAAATCGCCCCGGACGGCGAAGGGTTGCGCTACCTGTCGTCGGTGCTGCCGATCGCCACCGGATCAGTCGATCGACTCGATCAAGTGCCCGGCCGTTTGTCGTTCTTGTTCGACTTCGATCCACGCGCCGCGCTGGCGATCGACGCCGTCCGCGCCGAGATGGACGGCGAACACGCCATCGCCGTCGTCCGCGCGTTTGCCGCGGCGCTCGCGAACGCGCCGCGCCTCGACAAAGATCGATTCCGTGCGATCGCCGCCGAAGTGAGGGCGGCCACGGGGCAGAAGGGCCGGGCGCTTTTTCATCCGATCCGCCTCGCCCTGACCGCGAAGCAAGAGGGGCCAGAGCTGGACCTGGCCGTCCCCGCCATCGATCGAGGTGCTGACCTGCCGCCGTCCGCGGGTTTGCCGCCAATCCTCGGCTGTCGTGAGCGGGCAGCGGCGTTCGTTCAGGCGTGGGCGCAGTGGGCGAACTAGAGGTTCACGGGTGCACGGGTTCACAGGTTCACGGGTGCACGAGTGCGCGTGTTTCCCGGCGTGGACGATGCGCGCTGAAACCTAACCCTGTGACCCGAGCCCTGCACCTCTGAACCTGTGAACCTGTGAACCTGTAAACCTGTAAACCCGTGAACCCCTGACATGCTGATTTACGGCATCAACCCCGTCATCGAAGCGTTGCGGGCCGGGCGCGTTCGCGAGGTCCGATTGAACGAGCGGCTCCGCGGGCGGACGTTGGAAGTGGCGACGCTGGCCGAGCGGGCGGGTGTGCCGGTGCGACGGGTGACGGTCAACCAGCTCGACCGTGACAGCCATGGCGGGGTCCATCAGGGTGTCGTGGCGGACGTCGAGGCGGCTATGGACGTGCGCCCAACCTTAAAGGACCTGGTGGTGCCAGCTGGGGATGGAAACGCGCCTTTGATCGTCGTATTGGATGGGGTCGAAGACCCGCACAATCTGGGCGCCATCGTGCGGACCGTCGATGCCTCGGGAGCGTCGGGCCTCATTCGCCAGACGCGCCATGCCGCCCAACTCTCCGGTGTCGTTGCCAAGGCGTCGGCCGGCGCGACGAGCCACGTCCGAATCGTCGACGTCGTCAACATCGCCCGGGCGTTGGAGGACCTCAAAGCCGCCGGCGTCTGGACGGTGGGCCTTACGGGCGACGGTCAGAAGGTCTATTCCGACCTCGACCTAACTCTTCCGACGGCATTCGTCGTGGGTGCGGAGGGCGTCGGCCTCCGCCGACTCGTCCGTGAGCGCTGCGACTGGCTGGTCTCGATACCGATGCACGGCCACGTGGACAGTCTGAACGTCTCAGTGGCAGCGGCGGTGGCGCTCTTCGAGGCCGTACGGCAGCGGAGTGGCCGAAGCGGCGGTCGGGTTAGCGGGCAGGATCGCGCGGCGGAACCAAAACGACGGTGATCCTGACTCGCGCCGGGGCCAAAGTTATTGCACGTCTGGCACAGGACGTGCTAAAGTCCTACTTTTGTCTGGCTGGCGTAGCTCAGTCCGGTAGAGCAGCTGATTTGTAATCAGCCGGTCGGGGGTTCAAATCCCTTCGCCAGCTC
>JBKPSC010000422.1:0-7067 GCA_046734915.1 Acidobacteriota bacterium
GTACAACTTCGGATTGTCCGGCCATCGTTCGATGCCCCGCGTGAACGTCGCGATGGCGTCCTGGTAGCGCCAGAGGTACGCCTGACGACGTCCGAGCCAGATGATCGCTTCAGGATCGTCAGGTGCGGCGGCAATCTGTCCCTCCGCGGCGCGGAGATCGGCTTCGAGCTTCTCGCGATTGGGGATCGCTGCCGGACGGCGCAAGGGCTTGCCGTCGAGCGACGTCGCTTCGACAGGCGGGGCGGCTGTCGTCAGTTGCCCCGCCAGGGCAATGAGCAGCAGCCAGACGGCGGTCATGAGCGCGACATTCGCGGGAACAACCGGACGGCATTGTCCCGGCCGATCGCGCGCAGATCGGCCTCGTTCAAAAGCTTCGTGTCGACGAGCGCCTTCGCAACGTCAACGCTGGTCCCACCGGGCGGGAAGTCGGTGCCGAACAGCACCTGCGCGCTCGTGACGAGCTGAAGCAACGACGCGATCGCGCCGGCGTTGGCGGCTCCCGCCAGATCGTAGTGGAACTTCTTGGCCTCGCTGATGAAGCCGCTCGGCATGCGGTCTTTCGCGTTTCGCGATCCGCCGTCGATGCGCCCGGCCAGAAACGGCGCCGTACCGCCGGCGTGGGACCAGATGAAGCGTACGTCCGGATAGCGCGCGGCATCGCCGCTGAAGGTCACGCCGATGATCGCCCGCGTGGTGTCCGTGCCGTACTCCATTGTTCCCGGGGCGACACCGTAATCGAGGTTTCGACAGCAGTTCGCCGCCGTCGGGTGAACATGGACGACAGCCCTGCGCCGATTCAACTCCGCCATGACCGGCTGGAATGACGCGTGGCCGAGCCACCTGTCACCATAGCTGGTGAAAAGGGCGATGCCATCGGCGTGCAGCGAGTCGTAGGCGTACGCAATCTCCTCGAGGGTCGCGTCCACCTCCGGCAGCGGCATCGCGGCGAGCAGGCCGAACCGCGATGGATAATCCTGCACGAGCTTCGCCCCGTACTCGTTGCACGCCCGCGCGAGCCGCTTCGTGACGGCGGCATCGCCGAACCACAGACCGGGATTCGTCACCGACACCATCGCCGCGGCGACGTCACCCCGGTCCATGTCGTCGATGGACTTGGTCGGTGTCCAGGTCGTATTCGCCGGCTGCAGCAGTGGGCGGCCTTTGACGGCGGTCACCCACGCCGGCGGCGCAAAGTGATGGTGGACGTCGATGCGCCGCGCTTTTGCCGGCGCAGCCTGGAAGCCACTCAGTGGACCGCCTCCCACCGTCGCTGCCCCAAGCGTCGCCATGAGACCCGAGAGAAACGTACGGCGATCAAGTGCAGTCATGGTGCGGGCATCTTATCGCGTCAGCTTCCCTCCGCGCCGTTGAACTCCTGTATCATCTGCGCGCATGGAGGGTAGGAGTGTGACGTATACGCGCGCGTTCAGCGCCTTGATGGTGGTCTTTTCGCTTGGTCTGACCTGTCCGAGGCTCTCTGCCCAGACCCAACCCGCCGTCGCGGCTCTGCCGCCAGCTTGGGTGCCACCTCCGCCGCCGCAATTCAACGCCGGACCCGTGGTTGCCGTCCGCGCCGGCCGGCTATTCGATCCGCGCACGGGCACGATGCTCGCCAATCAGGTAATCCTCATTCGCGGGGATCGCATCGCGGAAGTCGGACCGTCGGTCTCGATTCCCGCTGGAACCCAGACCATCGATCTCAGCAAGGCGACGGTTCTCCCTGGTCTCATCGACACCCACCTGCACGTGATGACGGGGAATCCGCTGGTCGGCCCAGGCGGGGCTGGCATCGGCCCGAACGGTCCTGGCCCGGTGGGGTTTACATCGCCGCTGCAGTACCACGCGCTCGCCGCCCTCATCAACGCGCAGCGCGATCTCCACGCCGGCTTCACGACCGTCGTCGACCTCATGTCGCATGGCGGCTGGTACGGCACCGTCGACTTGAAGAATGCGATCAATGTCGGCATGGTCCAGGGTCCGCGGATGCAAGTCGCCGGGCCTGGTCTGGCGAATACCAACAAGGCCAACGTCGGATTTCCCCTGCTCGATCGCCAACCGATCTCGAACCTCGGAGCGCAAATCGCCAATAGCCCCTGGGGAGTGCGCGAGGCCGTCCGCGAGCAAGCCCACTACGGCGTCGACTGGATCAAGATTTACAGCACCGAGGAGTACACCCTGAAAGCCGATGGCACTATCGACGTGACGCCGACCTTCACTCTGGAAGAAACGCAGGCCATCGTCGAAGAGGCCCACCGGAAGGGCTTGAAAGTCGCCTGTCACGCGTACGGCGGCGAAGGCTTGAGGAACTGCATCAGCGCGGGCGTCGACGTGCCCACACATGCGCTGGACCTGGACGATCGCGCGCTGAAGCTGCTGCAAGAGAAACGGCTGCCGCTGACCGTCACCATGTTCGATCTGAGCATGGACGACGACCGTGAGATGAAGCGGTACGGGAACAGCCGCTGGCACATGATGGAGAAAAGCTTCAAGAAGGCGCTGGCCGCCGGAGTGGTGCTGCCCTTCGGCAGCGGCGCGGGTCCATTCCCACACGGGACGCAGAACGATCAGTTCGCCTACCTTGTCAAATGGGGCATGACCCCGGTGCAGGCCCTGCGATCGGCGACGTCGGTTGCGGCAGATCTGATTGGGTGGTCGGCTGACGTGGGCAGCCTGGAGAAAGGCAAGTACGCGGATTTGGTCGCCGTGCCCGGCGATCCGCTGGCCGATATCACCGAGATGTCGCGCGTGCGGTTCGTGATGAAAGGCGGCCAGATCATTCGGAACGAGCTGAAGTAGCCGAAGGCGCTTACCGAAGCGCCTTTCGCACGACCAGCTTCAGCCCCGACCACACCTCGTCGATCGCGCAGACCTTGACGTCGACGAAGCCGAGCGGCAGCGCCACCTCTCGGACGACGTCTTCGGTCACGTCGGTCGCAACCTTCGCCGCCTTCTTCGGCCACGACACCCAGATGACGGCGTCCGCCCGGAGATCGGCCCGGCAGGACGCCAGCCCTCTCATCAGAGCCGAGCGCTCCGTCGCGAACAAGTGCACCAGATCCGTCTTGTCGTCAAGCGTCGAGCCGAAGGCGGCGCCCCTCGGCAGCGATCCGAGCAGCGTTCGGTAGTGACGCGGCGCGCCCGGCGCCAGCAGCCGCATACCAGCCTTGATGCCAAGCTTTTTCACGAGCGGTGTACCTGAGTAACCGGATGCCGCAAGGGTCATGCGCGCTCGAACAAGGCCGCCGCGCCTTGGCCCCCGCCGACACACATCGTGACCACGCCGTAACGAAGGCGCCGGCGCGTCATCTCGTTCATGATCGTGCCTACGAGACGAGATCCAGTCATGCCGAACGGGTGGCCGATCGCGATCGACCCCCCGTTGGGATTGAGCTTCTCCATCGGCAGACCCAACCGATCGCGACAATAGACGACCTGCGAGGCAAACGCTTCGTTCAACTCCCAGACGTCGACATCGTCAACACGAAGCCCGTGCTTGCTGAGGAGCTTCGGCACTGCGAACGCCGGGCCGATCCCCATCTCATCTGGCTCGCAACCGACAACGGCGTAGCCTCGAAAGACCAGCTTCGGCTCGATTCCCAGATCTCTGGCTCGTTCGCTGGACATCACGAGCGTCGCCGAGGCGCCGTCAGACAACTGCGACGAGTTGCCCGCCGTGACGGTGCCTTGACCGCTCGTCGTGTCGAAGACCGCGGGCAGCTTGCTCAAGCCCTCTGCGGTCGTATCCGGACGATTGCACTCGTCGCGATCGACGCACGCGTCTTCCTCGCCGGCGGCCTGTCCGCTTTTCTTGTCGAGCACCGCACGGCGCACCTGGAGCGGCGCCAGCTCACCGGCAAAGAAGCCCTCACGTTGCGCGCGCGCGGTGCGCTGCTGGCTCGCGAGCGAGTACTCGTCCTGTGCCTCGCGGCTGATCCTGTACCGCTTGGCGACGACCTCCGCGGTGTCTCCCATGGCCATGTAGAGCGCCGGAAGATGGTCAACGATCCACGGATTTGGTGTGTTGTCTCGTTCCATCATCGTGATCGATTCGACGCCACCGCCAATCGCCGCGTCGACGCCCTCGTGAAGCACCAGGTGTGCCGCCTGAACGATGGCCTGCAATCCGGAATTGCAGTAGCGGTTCACCGTGACGCCCGGCGTCGTCACCGGCAACCCCGCCCGCAATAGCGCAACGCGGGCGACGTTGTGCCCGGCGGATCCATGTGGCTGTCCACAGCCGAGAATCACTTCTTCCACCTCGTCGACCGAAAGCGACGGCGCCTTGCCGAGTACGTGGCGGATGGCATGCGCCGCCAAGTCGTCCGGACGGGTGAGATTGAACGAGCCGCGGTGCGACTTGGCCAACGGTGTCCGCGAGCTGGCGACGATGACGGCTTCTCTCATGGCTGCAGCGTACCTGATCGGCAGAGATTTCACGACAACGATACCGCAGCAGTGAAGACCGTCGGCTATACTCCGGATCTTTGGGCCGCTCTCGCGGCTGCACGGCAAGGAGGCAAACCGTGGCTGACTTCACTGCACATCAACCGGGAACATTCAGCTGGCCGGAGCTGTCGACGTCAGACCAGAAGGGCGGTGTGGCGTTCTACAAGTCGCTGTTCGGCTGGGATGTCAACGAGCAGCCGATCGGTCCGACCGAGGTCTATTCGATGTTCCAGCTCCGCGGGAAGCCAATTGGCGCGGCCGCGACACAACAGGCAGCTGAGAAACAAGCCGGCGTCCCACCGCACTGGAATTCGTACGTCAGCGTGACCAATGCCGAAGACACGGCGAAGAAGGCGGTCGCGCTGGGCGGCAAAGTGCTCGCGCCGCCGTTCGATGTCATGGACGCGGGCAAGATGGCCGTCCTCCAGGATCCCACTGGCGCGGTGTTTCAGATCTGGCAACCGATCAAGCACATCGGAGCGACGATCCTCAACGAGCCTGGCGCGCTGTGCTGGACCGAACTCACAACGAGCGACACGAAGTTGGCAGAGAAGTTCTACACACAGCTTTTCGGCTGGACCGCCAAGCACTCAGAGGCCGCCGCGCCGATGGAGTACACCGAATTCAGCGTCGCCGGCACACCGAGCATCGGCATGATGCCCAAGCCGTCGAACATGCCGGCACACATCCCGTCGTACTGGATGCCGTACTTCCAGGTCGACAGCGTCGACGCCTCGACGGCCAAATCCTCATCTCTCGGCGGCAACGTCATGGTGCCGCCGCAAGACATTCCGAACACGGGGCGATTCGCGATCCTGAATGATCCGCAGGGCGCGATGTTCGCGGTCTTTCAGCGCAACTAGCCTCCGTCGATCAAATGGAGATGACGATGACTCGGTCGTACCGGATTGCAATCGTGCTCGCCGCGGCAATACAAGTGGCGTCGGTCGCTCTCCAGGGGCAGATGCGTCCGGGCGCCAAGGTTGAGAAGACCTACGGCCTCGGCTTGCCTCGGGATATGGACAAGCTCCTCATCCCGGACTCCGAGTATCCGGTCTATCCGCTCAAGTCCGGCCAGGAAGCCTACGCGGACGTCGACGGGTATCGCATCAAGGAGCACATCAAGAGGCTCACGGCCATCTCCCTCATGAGCCTGGACGATGGAGAGCTGTATTGGGGGCGAATCCCCGGCACGAAGTATCACCGGATGGCGATGGACTACATGGCGGGCGAGTACGAAAAGCTGGGCCTCGAAGTCCGTCGACAGCCGGTGGACCTGTCACCGATGTGGTATCCCACAAAGCTGACTGCGTCCTATACAGCCGGCGGCAAGCACGGCTCACTGCAGACGCTGTTTCCGATTGATGGGACCAGACCGACGCCGCCCAGCGGCATCACCGCCGATGCGGTGTGGGTCGGCGTCGGCGCCGCCCCGGACCTCATCGGCCGGGATCTCAAGGGAAAGGCCGTGCTCGTCTACAGCACGTTCGTGCCTGGCGGCCGCAGTCACTCGGCAAGCGATCGCGCCGGCATCTTCAACTCCGACACGCTGGTGACGAAGGCCGGCGCCGCCATGATCATCAACGTGATGGCGGTGCCGGGGAACGGGCAGTTCAACCCGGAAGGCGCACCTGAGGGTCCGGACGCCGTACCGACGTTGACCATCAGCCAGGACGAGGGGTTCATGTTGCGCGACATGCTGGCGGCGGGCCAGAAGGTCAGCCTCAGCGTCACGCTGGACATCGAGGATCGCGCCGGTCTGAAGACCGAGAACGTCTATGCCGTGCTACCGGGAGCGTCAGACGAGCAAATCATGGTCGTCACGCACGCCGATGGCTTCTTCCAGGGAGCGATGGACAACGCCAGCGGCATGGCCACGGGCATCGACATCGCCCGGCATTACGCGGCGTTACCCCGGGATCGGCGGCCGCGCACGATGGTCTTTCTGGCAACGCCGGATCACCATCACGGCGAACATGGCCGTTCCCTTGTCATCAAGACCTATGACTGGAGCAAGGTGGCGTTGATCCTGAACCTGGAGCACACGTCGCAAACGCTGCTCTACATGGTCAATCAGGACATCATGACGTCGAACGCGATCAGCGCCCGGCGCTGGTACGCGAGCGGCAGCCCGGCCTTCCAGGACCTGGTCAGGAAGACATTTCAGGATTTCAACGTCTCCGTCTACAAAGTTCCGGAGCGCAACGCCGGCGGGGCGCTGGGCGCGCTGACCGGCTTCGCCCCAGCCTTTCACATCATCGATCACGTGATCTATCACACGACGCTGGACACGCCGGACCTGGTGCCCGCGGTCGGCTTGGCGTACAGCGAGCGGGCCTTCCTCAAGATTCTCGACGAGGCGAACACCATGACCGCCGGGGCTCTTCGGGGCACCGCCAAGCTGCCGAATCCGGTTCGCTGACTGCCGCTTACGACAAGTTTGTACCTCGGCATCCGAAATTCAGGATCGGAGGCTCGTTCCCGCGAAATCGGCTGATCATCACCGCTGCCGGCGGCTTCATCCCGTGCGCATAATACGCGCCAGACAACCTTCGGAAAGGAGCTGACAGATGAGGTGCGCTGCCATCGTTCTCGCATCGGCGTTCGTCGGCCTTCTGTTG
>JBKPSC010000423.1:0-14843 GCA_046734915.1 Acidobacteriota bacterium
GCACGAACGCCAGCAGGTAGAGCGCCCCCTGCGCGTACGCGAGCCGATAGGGATGGACCAGATACTCCTTAGTTCGATCGCTCGACGACGAGTGGTAGGTGATGCGGGCCTGCCGATGCTGAAACGTCGCCTCGAGCGCGCGCGCTATCACCGGTTGCTGATTGTCGGACGCCGCCGCTCGCGCGGGATTCGGCTTGCTGGCGATGACGCGCGGCAGCTGATCGAGAAACAGCTGCATGTGGGGTGTCAGGACACCCGCCAGCTTGTCGAACGCCGATTCGAGATCGGCGCGGAATGGCGTCCCCGCCAGCGATTCCAGGAGTGTGCGGCTGAAATAGAGCGCGCAGAGCTCGGCGACCGTCAGTCCGGTGCCGAGGCCGCGGAACGCCTGGCCGTTCAGCAGCCAGCGCGTCCGGCCATCGTCATGCGAGCGATCGTCGTAGATGGGAAAGCCGGCCTCTTCGAGCGCCTGCAGATCGCGACGGATCGTTCGTGTGGTGACGCCGCTCTGTGACGCCAGCGCGTCGATCGTGACTCCCGCGCCTCGGGATTGCTCGATGGCCCGCAGAACGTTCCATTGCCGGATGACCTCGGTGTTGCGGGGCACACGGCGATGTTACCTCGGGGGATTGCAGAATTTCACGATTGCAGAACTGCAGGAAGAGAAGGTCGCTCATCGCACCAGGCCGACGAACCGCTCCACGACAGGCTCGTAACCGAGCGGATGCAGCCCCTCTGGTCCCAGGGGAATCCCCGACAGGTCCACGTAATACACGGGCAACTCTGGTCGCGTTCGAAGCGAGGCCATTAACCGCTTGTCCCGATCAATCTGCTGATAACGCCGGACATACGCGTCATCGAAGGGAGGCGGATCCAGATTCCCCATCAGATACACCTGACGGATCCCTCTCGAGAGCTGCAACATTCTGGTGAGAATGTCATCCAATCTGGCCTGGAAGCGTTCCGTATCCTCCACCGTCAATGCGTCATTCGTTCCTAGCCAGATCGCCATGTGGGTCGCATCCGCCCCCATCATCAAGGCCGATTCCCGGTAAAACCCCCAACTGGGCTCCGATACCTCATAACTGCGCGCCGAAGCCCCATGCACCGCCCACCCGCCAAGAACAAATCGCACGCCCTGAGAAGCCGCCAGGAGGCCCCAAGGGCCACACTGGCAGAGGGCATGATCCGGACCAATGGGATAGGGCTCCATTGGATGATCCACCCACCGATGCTGGAGGACATCCAACACCCCAAAGGGCTGGGGCACACTCGCAGAACTCCCAAGTGCACACCCCCGCGCGTTGGAATCCCCGAGGATGAGCCATCCCATTGAGGCAGGAGGTGCCGGACGCGCGGCTCGAGAGGGCGCCGTTTGGGCGTCCGCACAAGCCGGGATCGAGATCACGAATCCCGCCATGAGGCCCAAAGCGGCGAGGTTAACCGGCGTGTTCATTCCTTCTCTCCTGCAAGCCAGAGGGCGACGCTGCGGTTTGATTGACTGAGCTTCAGGCTTCTGGCTTCAGACTTCGGGACCGTCGAGCGTCACCCGCCACCTTCGCATTAGCGAAGCGTCCGCGAGACGCGACCCGTCCCGAAGCCCGAAGCCCGAAGCCTCAGCTCCCAGTTCCCAGCCCTAGTCCATCGAGATCCGTCGGAGGAGGTTGAAGTCCGAGAGCATCTTGCCGGCGCCAAGCACCACCGACGACAGCGGATCCTCGGCAATCTGCACCGGCAGGCCGGTCTCGTCGCGCAGCCGCTTGTCGAGATTCTTCAGCATCGCCCCGCCGCCCGTCATGATGATCCCGCGGTCGAAGATGTCGGCCGAGAGCTCCGGCGGAATCCGTTCGAGCGCGTCGTGCACCGACTGGACGATGGCGCGAACAGGCTCGCTCAGCGCCCGTCGGACCTCATCGTCGTCGAGAGTGATGGTCTTGGGGACGCCCTCGCTTAGATGACGGCCCTTGACTTCCATCGTCAGCCGGCGCTCGAGCGGGAAAGCGGATCCGATTTCGATCTTGATTTGCTCGGCGGTCCGCTCGCCGACCAGCAGGTTGTGTGTCTTCTTGACGTGCTGGATGATCGCGTCATCCAGCTCGTTGCCGGCGATGCGCACCGACCGGCCGTAGACCACGCCGGCCAGAGAGATGACCGCGATGTCGGTCGTGCCGCCACCGATGTCGACGACCATATTGCCGGCAGCGTCGGTGATGGGCATGCCGGCGCCGATGGCCGCCGCCATCGCTTCGTCGACGAGATGCACCTCGCTCGCCTTGGCGCGCATGGCGCTGTCTTTGACCGCCCGCCGCTCGACCTGCGTGATCTCCGAAGGCACGCCGATGACAACGCGCGGGCGCAGCCAGCCGCTGCGCTTGTGCGCCTTGCGGATGAAGTGTGTAAGCATCCGCTCGGCGGCTTCGAAATCGGCGATCACGCCATCTTTCATCGGTTTGATGGCGGTGATGTTGCCGGGCGTGCGTCCCAGCATTTCTTTCGCTTCGGTGCCGACCGCTTCGATGCGGCCGCTCACTTTGTTCAGCGCGACGATGGAGGGCTCACTGACGACGATGCCGCGGCCGCGGGCGAAGACGCAGGTGTTTGCGGTGCCGAGATCGATGGCCAGGTCGTGGGAGAAGCGGGATAGCAAGGCTGAAACCAACGGACGCCCCTTCTGTGTGTGAAAACGTGAACGCCGGGGTGGTCGCCCCGGAATTGTGTAACGCCTGGCACCGGCGATCAGTGACGGCACCACGGCCGTTACAAATCTGGTGCCGCTCGGAAAAACAGGAAATCCTGCAGGATAGCGTCGATCACGAGCACAAGAAATTGACGCCGCTTACATTGATGTAAGTAGACCCACGCGGGTTGGTATCATCAACTCGCGTGACCGCTCCGATCGCCGGTTTCCTGTTCTGCACATCAGCCATCGCCGGTGCACTCAACGCGGTCGCGGGCGGCGGATCGTTCATCACGTTGCCAGCCCTCATTTATGCGGGCGTGCCCGCCGTCAGCGCGAACGCGACGTCGACGGCCGCGATGTGGCCGGGGTCGCTCTCGAGCGCGTGGGCGTACCGGCGTGAGCTCGGAACGGCAAACCGCTGGCTCACAGTCCTGTCGCTCGTCAGTCTGATCGGCGGACTGCTCGGCGCGCTGCTCCTCGTGCGCACGTCGGACACCAGCTTTCTGCGCCTATTGCCCTGGCTGATGCTAATCGCCGCGATGACCTTCACATTCGGCAACCGGCTGACGGCGCGGGTCGGGTCACAGGCCGTGCCGGTGTGGGGCGGGCACGACAAACGTCCCACCCCATGGACAGTGCTGTTGCAGCTGGTCATCGCGACCTACGGCGGCTACTTCGGCGGCGGCATGGGCATCATGATGCTCGCCATTCTCGCGGTCAGCGGAATGACCAATCTGCACGCCATGAACGGCGTCAAGGCTCTGCTGGCGGTGGCGATCAACGGCGTGGCGCTGGTGGCGTTCATCGCCAACGGCTCAGTGGCATGGACACCGGGGGTCGTCATGATTGCCGGCGGCATCATCGGCGGATACACGGGCGCCGTGGTCGCTCGCCGGATGGACGAACGTCACGTCTGGTGGTTCGTCGCCGGCGTCGCCTGGAGCATGACCGTGTATTTTTTTGCGATGTAGCTCGCCTCATGCCAAATGCGCAGGCCGTCCTCGACAAACTCAATGAGCTCGGCATCGCGTTCGAGCGCGTCGAGCATCCGCCGGTCGCGACGGTGGCAGAGGCCGAGGAGCACTGGGCCGGCATTGACGCCGCCCATTGCAAGAATCTGTTCCTGCGGAATCAGAGAGGCGACCGGCATTACCTGGTGATCGTCGCGGCCGGCAAGCGCGTCGACTTACGTCGTGTGGCAGATCAGGTCGGCGACGGCAAGCTCAGTTTCGCGTCACCCGAGCGGCTGATGAAGTATCTCGGCGTGACTCCCGGGTCGGTCTCGCCGTTCGGGCTCATGCACGATCAGGCCCGCCACGTCCGGGTGTTCGTCGACCGCGATCTCATACAGGCCGAGCGGATCACGTTTCATCCCAACGACAACACCTCGACGCTGATCCTCGCGGTTGCCGACTTCCAACGCTTCCTGACTCACGTCGGCCACGTGGTTCGCTTGATCGTGGTCTGACGGGGGCAGTGAAGGCGGGGCCTGCGGCCACACCCGAGCGAGGACATCGAGATCCGAGTGAGGGTGTCGGTGTCAGCTCGCGATGGGGGTGGCCCCATCGCCAGTAAAAGGAAGCCTGCGCCTGCGGCCACACCCGAGCGAGCACATGGAGATCCGAGAAAGGGTGTCGGTGTCAGCTCGCGATGGGAGTGGGGCCCCATCGCCAGTAAAAGGAAGCCTGCGCCTGCGGCCACACCCGAGCGAGCACATGGAGATCCGAGAGAGGGTGTCGGTGTCAGCTCGCGATGGGCGATGGGAGTGGGGCCCATCGCCAGTAAAAGGAAGCCTGCGCCTGCGGCCACACTTGAACGAGGACATGGAGATCCGAGTGAGGGTGTCGGCGTCAGTTCGCGATGGGGGTGGGGCCCCATCGCCAGTGATCGATTGACAAACTGGTCGACGCGGCGCAATGTTCGCCGCTGCAAGGAGCTACTGTGATCAAAGACAACGCCGGGCACGATCTCAGCCGCCGGCAGTATCTGGCCCTGATGGCGGGCGCAGTGAGCGCAGCCGCTGCGCGGCCTGTCGCGGCGCGTCCGCTGGCCGCAGACGGCGGGCCGAAGCCGCTGCGCGGGGCGTTCATGATCCTGAACACCCCGTTTTCCGCCGACGGTGAGGTGGACTGGGACGATCTCGTCAACGAAGTCCGCTTCGTCGATCGGCAGGGGGCGCACGGCATCGTGTGGCCGCAGGGATCGAGCGGCGTCACGACATTGACAAAAGACGAGCGGCTGCACGGCATGGCGTTGCTGGCCAAGACGTGCCGGACGTTGCGCGTGGCGTGCGTGCTCGGCGTTCAAGGCAAAGACACCGCCGAGATGCGCGAATACGCGCAGCACGCCGAGTCGCTCGACCCGGACGCGTTCATCGCCATGCCGCCGACGACGGGAAAGTCCGTCGACGACTACCGCGCCTATTTCCGTGCGCTGGCCGCCATGACCAGGCGGCCGGTCTTTCAGCAGACTTCCGGCGGCGCGCGCGATCTCGAGCTGCCGACCGACCTCATCTTCGAGCTGGCGCGCGAGTTTCCGCACCTTGGCTACGTGAAAGAGGAGAGTGCGCCCGTCGTCGACCGCATGCGCAAGGAGCTCGCCCAGCGCTCGATCATGAAGGGGATTTTCGGCGCCTCATTCGCCACCGGGTGGCTCTTCGAGCTGCGCATGGGTCTCGACGGCGTGATCACCGGCGAGTCGATGTATGCGGATTTGATGGGGCGGATCTGGAACTTCCACGTCCAGGGCCATCACGCCGAGGTCCGCGACACGTTCAGCAAGTACCTCCTGATGCGCAATCTGCAAGAGCAGGTGCCGGGAGTCGACCTCTACGTGCTGAAGCGTCGAGGCATCTTCAAGACCATGTACACGCGGCGCGGGCAGAGCGGCGGGAAGAAGGTCGCCGAACCCCAGCTGGCGCGCGACGTCATCGAGGAGATTGAGTTCCGGCTGGCGGCGCTCGGGATAAATGCTTAGCTGCGCCGCAGTTGTCTTAGCTCTTAGGTCTCGGGTCTTAGGCCGTGAGTTCGCCATCTGCAATTGGTGCTAAGGCTCAGCAGCGACTCCGCTTAGGACTCAGTATGTGCTTGAGACCTAAGACGTAAGACCTAAGACGCAAGGCCTAAAGACCGTCCTTGAGGCTCCAGTCCAGTCCGTGCTAATTTATCTGCGCTTTACGCGTACGGGAGCACCGATCATCGCTCCGGGTCCGGAGCTGTGAAGGAGTGTCGAATGAGCAGGCTGCATCGGTTGGGAATCTTGGCCATGGTCACGACGGTCGGCGCGTTCGCGCCTGCGCTCGCGACAGCGGCCGACACGGCGGCAAAGCCGACGTACACGAAAGACATCGCACCCATCTTCCAAGAGAAGTGCGAGGCCTGCCATCGGCCAGACTCCATTGCGCCGATGTCGCTGCGCACCTACGAAGAGGCGCGGCCGTGGGCGCGATCGATTCGCGCTCGCGTCGAATCGCGGCAGATGCCGCCCTGGCACATCGACAAGACCGTCGGCATCCAGAGCTTCAAGAACGATCGCTCGCTGAGCGATGAGCAGGTCGCAACCGTCCTGACCTGGATCGATTCGGGGGCACCCAAGGGCGACATGAAGGACATGCCGGCGCCCAAACAGTGGCCGAACGAGCAGGTCTGGAACTTCGCCAGCATGTTCGGACAGACCGAGCCGGATCTCGTCATCAGGTCGACGCCGTGGACGCAGAAGGCGGGGCAGAACGACGCGTGGTGGAAGCCAATCGTCGAGACCGGCGTCAGCGAACCGCGCTGGGTGCGCGCGATTGAGATTCGTCCCGCGACGGTGAAAGGCCGCAAGATCACGCATCACGCCATCGCTCGTCTGCAGCAGGACGATCCGGACGTCCAGCAGAACGCCGATCAGGACGCCGGCGCCGTCTTCGCGAACACCGGCTTGTTCATGGAGTGGGCCGTCGGCAAGCAGGGCGAAATCATGCGGCCGAACTCCGGCAAGCTGATGCTGCCTGGTTCGAAGATCATCTGGGACATTCACTACTCCAACGGCGGCGAGGACATCACTGACATCGTCGAGTTGGGCATCTACTTCTACCCGAAGGGCCAGGAGCCGAAGTTCAAGCAGACGCTTCACCTGATGGGCGCCACCAACTCGGGCGGCATCGACATTCCGCCGAACACGACCAAGGCCACGCAGGGCTTCTTCGTGATGCGCGAGAATGGCCGCGTCGAGAGCTTCCAGCCGCACATGCACTTGCGCGGCAAGGCGATGTCGATTGAGGCCATCACGCCTGACGGCCGGACCCAGGTGCTGAGCTACGTCGGCAACTTCAGCTTCAACTGGCACAACTCGTACGTCTACACAGACGACGTGGCGCCGCTGCTGCCGAAGGGGACGATCCTCAAAGTGACGGCGTGGCATGACAACACCGCGGCGAACAAGGCCAACCCCGATCCGAATGTGTGGGTCGGCTACGGCGATCGCACGGTGGACGAGATGGCTCACGCGTGGGTCAACGTCACCTATATGCCGGACGCTGACTTCAAGGCCGAGCTCGAGGCACGGAAGGCAAAGGCCGGCGCCAAGACGCAGCAGCAGCAACAGCAGTAACGTCGACCGCGTTTCGGGAGTTGCGAGGCGCCGCTCGAGCCCAAGAGCCCGTGCGGCGCCTCTTTTTTTCGCAGAGAGGCGCTCATCATGTCATCGTCTCGATCAGCCGTCGCGGCCGGCGCGACGCTGGTGGCCGTGGCGGCCTGGGTCGTGAGCGGCTCGGGACAGGCCCCGACTTCGCAAGCGGGCACTCTGCCCCTCGCGCCGCTCGGCGTGCGCGGTGAGGCCATCTATCCGGCGTTCGAAGGCTGGGGGCCTCACAAAGACGGCACCAACGTCCTGCTCCTCGGGTACTTCAACCGCAACAAGGAACAGGCTGTCGACGTGCCGATCGGGCCGAACAACCGGATCGAGCCGGGTGGACCGGACTACGGCCAGCCAACGCACTTCAAGACTGGCCGGCAGTACGGGGTTTTTGCCATTCCGTTGCCGAAGGACTTCGGAACGAAGAAGCTGACCTGGACGCTCGTCGCCAATAACCAGACTTCGGTCGTCACGTTCTGGATGAACCCGCCCTACTGGATCGAGTTCTTCAAGAACACGTCGAACGGCAACGAGCCGCCGGTTATCCGCTTCGCACGTGACGGCAAGACGCTGACCGGTCCGCCCCAGGAGCTGATCGCCCAGACGCTGACCGGAACGGTCAACCAGCCGGTCCCGCTCTCGCTGTGGGCGAGCGACCAGCCTGCGACCGTTGCGGAGCCGCCGCCGCCTCCGGGCGCGGGGCGTGGCCGAGGACGCGGCGGGGAAGGCGAGGAAGCCGACATCACCATCCACTGGTCGAAGTACCGCGGCCCTGGCGACGTCGTCTTCGCCGAAGAGAAGGTGGAACTCCACACCAAGAAGGACGAGAAGGCCATTCTGGAAGCGCGCACCACGGCCACGTTCGCACAGCCTGGCGAATACTGGCTGCTCGCCACGATCAACGACGAGTCGGGCGACGGCGGCCGCGGCGACCAGTGCTGCTGGACCTCGGCGCACGTAAAAGTCACTGTGAAATGAAGGAATGAGGGAACGGGGGGAATCAGGGAATGGCAATTTGAGAATGAAGGAATAACAACCGCGGTTGATTTGCGCATTTACGTTCCCTCAATCCCTTATTCCGCTCATTCCCAATTGAGTGTGACCTTCCCTGTCACATCCCCCTCCTAGACTGGCGTCATGACGACGCCCCGACTGTTGCCCGAGACGCCGGATTCGGATTGGCTTGCGCTCCCAGGAGGGGAGCTGGAAGCGCCTCGGCCCCGGGTGCTTTGTGTCAGGTGCCGCGAACGGCTGAGGCAGGCGGCAGCACGAGGAGCCTGGCCAAATTCCTCCCAGCGCCCCCGAACGCTGTGCTTCGGCTGCCATCGCGCGCAGATCGAGCGGAACCGCAAGTTCAGAGCGGCGGCCGCCCTCGAGACGGCTTCCGAGGAACGCTTTCAGTCCACCCTGCCGTTCGAACCCGTCAATCGCGCGCGTCTGAACCAGCTCCGGGCGGCTCGTGCGACGGCGCGGACGGCCGACCTCCAGGGCGCCGGCGTCTACGTCGACAAACGACGGCGCGCTCAGATCGCGGCGCGGCATGCGCTGCTGCGCATCGCCGACGACCTGCGCTCACGAGCAGTAGCCGCGCCGGAACGGCATCCGGTGTTTCTCACTGCGGTTCATGCAGCCGAACTCCAGCTGCCCGACGCATGGATACCGTTCGTCGTCGGTCGATGAAGCGATGAAGACCAATGAACGAATGAGGGAATCAAGGAATGAGGCAATGAGCAATCTAGGAGTGAATGGATGAATCATGGAATGAAGCGGCCACGCAATCACGACCTCAGAAATCCCTATTCAGTCATTCCTTCATTCCTCAATCCTCATTCCCTCACTCCCTCAATCCCTCATTTTCACGAATTGCTATGAGATACTGATGCCCATCGATTTCACCGTGCTTCTCCTCGCGCTCGTGGCCCTGGCGTTCGGTGCGCTGGTGGGCTGGCTGGCGTCACGGAGCACTCACGATAGGCTTCGGGCCGAGCTCGACAAGGAACGGGCCGTGCACGCCGAGCGCATGCGAGCCTATCAGGATGCCGAAGGCTCGTTGCGGGAGGCTTTCGAATCTCTCAGCGCCGAAGCGTTGCGGACCAACAACCGGACCTTCCTCGATCTGGCCGAGAGCCGCCTCCGCGAGGCACGGAGCGCCGCTACCTCCGATATCGACGCTCGGAAAAAGGCCATTGAAGATCTGCTCGCTCCGCTGTCGCGCACGCTCGACCAGGTCGATCGCGAGATCAAAGAGGCCGAGAGGCGGCGCGTGGAGTCTGGAGCGCAGCTGCTCGAGCGCATCGCGCTGCTCGATTCGGCCGGCCAGGCGCTTCGATCCGAGACCTCACGCTTGGTGGACGCCCTCAAGCGGCCGGGCGTGCGCGGGCGATGGGGCGAGCTGCAGCTGAAGCGGGTGGTCGAGCTGGCCGGCATGACCGAACGCTGTGACTTCGACGAGCAGAGAACGATTGCCGTCGCCGGCGACACCGATCGCCGCCAGCGGCCCGATGTCATCGTGCGCCTTCCCGGCGGCAAGCACGTGGTCGTCGATGCCAAGGTCCCCCTCGACGCGTATCTGAAGGCCCTCGAGGCTCCTGATGAAGCCACCCGCGCGGCACTGCTCGGCGAGCATGCCCGTCAGGTGCGCACGCACCTTCAGCAGTTGGCGGCCAAGAACTACGCGGCCAGCGTGTCGCCGAGCCCTGATTTCGTGATCATGTTCCTGCCCGGCGAGATGTTCTTCAGCGCCGCGCTCGAGCACGATCCCTCGCTCATCGAGTTCGGCGTCGACCTGCACGTCATTCCAGCGAGCCCGACGACGCTCATCGCGTTGTTGAAGGCCGTCGCCTACGGCTGGCAGCAGGAGGCGATGGAGGAGAACGCGAGGAAGATCAGCGAGCTCGGCCGGAATCTGTACGAGTCGGTGCGCGTGCTCGGTGGGCACTTCGACACGCTGGGAGCGCGGCTCAAATCGAGCCTCGACGCCTACAACCAGGCCGTGGGCTCACTCGAAGGCAACGTGCTGGTCAAGGCTCGCAAGTTCAAAGAGCTCCACGCCGGTTCGGCGGACGACATCAAGGCTCTCGAATCCATCGACCGCGTGCCGCGCATGCTTCAGTCGCGCGAGCTCACCGACGGTCTCCCGTTCGCCGACGCCGCACCGGAGATAGAGATCGAAGCGGATCCCGAGCCGGTCGAGTCAGCCTGAGCCCTCATCGAAGCGCCGCTTGTCCTCCGGGCGCTTCTGAGTGTCTGTGAAGCGCGTCATGTGAGAGACCCGCGGGCACCGTGAGAATCGACACGTCCGCCGTCACGCGAAAAATTTCCGACCCAGGTCTGAACCCCGGACGATTCACGGGTACCATCTGCATGATGGCGACCTCATCGTTCAGCCCTGGCTTGCTGAAAGGCCGTCGCGCGCTCATCACCGGCGGCGGAACGGGTATCTGCCGTGGCATCGCGCTCGCCTTTGCCAATGCCGGCGCAGATGTGGCGATCGCGAGCCGGCAACGGGAACATCTCGACCCGACCGTCGTTGAGCTGCGCGCGCTCGGTGTGAAGAGCGTGGCCGTGGCCGGCGACGTCCGCGTGCCGGCCGATGTCGATGCCATCGTGGCGACGTGCGCGGACGCCTTCGGCGGACTGGACATCCTGGTGAATGGCGCCGCTGGGAATTTCATCGCGCGGGCGGAAAAGCTGTCGCCGAACGGGTTCGGCGCGGTCGTGGACATCGATTTGAAGGGGACGTTCAACGTGTCCCGCGCCGCGTTCGTCCATCTCCAGCGCGGCGGCGGCATCGTCCTGAACATCAGCGCGACGCTGCAGCTGCTGGGAACGATCGGGCAGGTCCACGCCTCGGCGGCCAAGGCCGGCGTCGACGCGCTGACGCGGACCCTCGCCGCCGAATGGGGACCGCACGGGATCCGCGTCAATGGGCTGGCGCCAGGCCCGGTGGGCGACACTGAAGGCGTGCGGCGATTGACCACCGCCGAGACGCGGCGTGCCATTGACGCCACTTGTCCCCTGGGCCGCCTGGCGACCATCGAGGAAGTCGCCGACGCCGCCCTCTTTCTGTGCTCGCCGGCATCGCGCTTCATCACCGGCGTCACGCTCGTCGTCGACGGCGGATTATGGCTCCGGTCCGGGCGGACCCTCGGCGCCGACCTGGTCGACTAGATGCTGCAGGGGGTTCTCCCATTCCACGCGGCCCCTGAGCCGGCGTCACCAATCCCATTATCCGTCGCGTATATCCGCCATCCGCGCGCCAAGCGCTACGTCATCCGCCTGCGCGACGATGGCAGTGTCCGCGTCACCATTCCACGTTGGGGATCGAAGCGCGAGGCCACAGCGTTCTACCTGTCGCAGCAGGCGTGGATTCTGGAACAGCAGGAGCGCGCACGACACGAGCGAGCCAATCGCCGGCCGCCACGGTTGATCGACGAAGTGCGCCGGCTTCGTCACCGCGCCGGGCGCGAGCTTCCGTCCCGGCTGATGGAGCTCGCCCATCGCTTCGGGTTGAGGGTGCGAAAGATTAGCGTTCGCAATCAACGCCGTCGCTGGGGATCGTGCTCGCGCCACGGCCACATCTGCCTGAACTGGCGGCTGATCGAGATGCCCGACTGGGTGCGCGATTACGTGCTGATTCACGAGCTGATGCACCTGAAGCGGATGGACCACTCCCCATCGTTCTGGAAGCTGGTGGCGGCGGCGTGTCCTGCGTACCAGCGGGCACGCCGGTGGCTGCGCGAGCAGGGTGAAGGCGGGTCCGAGGACTGACTCAGCGCGCGTTCGACTTCGGTCGTGGTGATCGCGTCGGCGGCGGAGGCGACGGCGGCACCGGCGGCGCGTCCTTGTTGAAGACTCGACTTCGATCGAGTCCGAACTTCGGGTCCTTCCGCGTGCCACTGATGGTGATGGGAATGAAGGTGCGGCCATTCCGCCGAAACAGCGGATCGAATGGCTTCAAGAGGATTGCCTTCCATCCGCCGACCGCCTCGGAGATCTTCGCGTCCATGATGACCTGCCCGGCGAAGCCGAGCGTGCCGCGCCGCAGACCGTAGCGGCCCGTGACCTGGACGAGCGCCCCGGGCACGTCGAACTGGAGCGGAGCGAGCGTGAGCTGCCCATTCCCCAGCGTGAAGTTGCCGGTGAAGTCCGACGTCACGTGCGTCGGCTCTTCGAGCTTGCCCTGCGCCCGACCGCTGAGCGTGTTGATTCGGTTCTGCACATCGGTGTTGCTGAACCGCCCCCGTCTGATTGTGAAGTTGCCGCGCAACTGCAGCTTGTCGACGACATCGCGGTCGCCGGGCGGCAGCTCGAAATGGGTCGTCAAGGCCAGAGCACCGGTCATCGCCGGCTTCGGCGTGTCGACCGCGAGCTGAAGTACGTCTTCGAGACGCCCTTTCTCGATCGTGACATCGAGCGTCACTCGGCGTCCGTCGGCGTCTTTTTCGTCATAGACGCCGCCTTTGGCGACAAGGGACGTCTGGTGGAAAGATGCATTCACGCGGTCCAGTGTCGTGTTGCCATTGGTGGCGTCGACTATCGCGTGGTAGGTGGTGTCGAGCGGAATCGGATGCCCGCCGACGAGCACGGTGAAGTCGGGCGTCGCCGTTCGTCCGTTCACGTCCAGGCGCTCGAGCGTGCCCTTGTAATCGCCCCGCGCCGACAGGAGGCCGGCAATGCCCTTGAAGACGCTCAGGTCGGCGTGATCGAACGTGAACTCGCCGTCGATCGGTGTGCGTCCAGGATCGTCCACGTCCCACGGACCGAACGAGCCGGTCGTGGCGATTTCGCCAGGCGGAATCGCGTTGGTCAGCACGCTCTCGAACGGCATGGCGTGGTCCATACCGACTGAGTAGAGGCGCAGCTTGTGCATCCGCCAGACCTTCGGCCGCTTATCCGCTTCGCGGGGGACGATGGTCAGCGTCGAGTTGTCGGCCACCAGTTGGTCGATCACGACCTGCCGCACTGACGTGTCCTTCCCAGGACGGGGCACGTCGGCGAGACGGGAACCTTGAGCGTCGCCGCTTTCATCGGGATCGCCGGGCGGAATCTGGATTGCCAAACCCTCGAGGCTCACATAGGAGACGTGTTTGCGGAGCAGGGCCGCGAGTCCGCTCGTGACGGTGAACGACTGGACCGTGATGAGCGGAATATCACGATGGCGCTTGTGGCGAATAATCAACCCGCCGCCAACAACGCTCAGGCGCGGCGTGAGTCGCAGCTCCAGCGAACCGAGTTCGACCTCCGATTCGAGGCGCTCTGAGAGTGTCGAGACGACGCGTCGGCGCAGGACCTCCGACGAGATCGGAATGCGCACGAAAAAGAGCGTCGCGCCGGCAACCAGGAAGCCAGCGAGCAGCGATCCGATGATCCAACGCCAACGACGGGAGAGGGCCAACGTGCACAAGGCTGACCGATGTCGGCCTTCGACGCAAGCGCGGCGGCTTCCGAGCGGGCCGCGACCGCGTGGGCGAGTCCTGCTAGGATTGGGCACACATGCGCGTCGTCAACCGCACCGCGGTCACCATCGTCGGCGCCCAACCGTTCGTCGACTGGACCCTGAGCCGGGACGCCGACTTCGCCAAAGGCGCGATCACCGTCGCCCGCACGAGGCCGTTCGGCACGGCTTATCTGCTGCCGGAGTTTGATGATGAGTCGGACGTCCAGGAGTGGGTGGAGGACAATTTTGCCTGGCTGTTCGAGTTCCAGCTTTCGACGTGGACCGAGGACGAGTCGGCATGGCCGTCGGTTCGCGACCTGACGACGTTCCGCGAGTGGTTCCGGCTGGACATCCACAACACGGTTGTCGACATCGGAGACGACGACATCGAGGGGGAGGAACTCTGATGCTGACTCACATCGTGTCGTTCAAATACAAGGCGGACGTCACCGAGGCGCAGCGTGCGGAGCACAGAACCCGGCTGAAGGACCTGGCATCGCTGCAGGGTGTCGTCGAGCTGAAAGTTGGCGCCGACGTCGTCCGATCGCCGCGTTCGTATGACACCGGCCTCGTCGTCATCTTTCCCGATCGGTCCGCTCTGGACGCATACGCCAAGGACCCGCAGCACGTCCCCGTGGCGCAATTCGGCGCCTCGCTCAGCGAACACGTCGTTGCGGTGGATTTTGAGGTATAGGAAGAAAAGGTGCTAGGCGCTTGGTTCTTCGTTCTTGGTGCTGGTGCTTCGTGCTTAGCGCGAGCACCAAGCACCATGCACCAAGCACCGGCACCAAGAACGTAGAACGTAGAACGAAGCACCGTGAGGATGACTATGTTGCGCTCCGTTCGCTCTCTGACGTGCGTGACACTCCTGAGCCTGAGCGCCGCGGGCGGCGCTGTCGTCATGGCTCAGAGCCAGGCCGCGCCGGCGCCGCCGACGTCGGTCACCAGCCCCAGGGCTCAATTCGGCCATGACATCGGCGACGACTACGTGCTCGTGAACTACACGCAGTACGTCGATTATCTCAAGCGCCTCGATGGCGAGTCCGATCGGCTCACCGTGGTCGACATCGGACCGACGGCCGAAGGGCGCAGCGAGTACACCGCGAT
>JBKPSC010000424.1:0-34151 GCA_046734915.1 Acidobacteriota bacterium
CTGTTCGAAGCGGCATTGGAGAATCCTCCGGCCGACGTGGATCGGTGGCTCGCCGAGCGGAACAGCGATCCCGAGGTGCGCGCCGAGCTCGCTTCACTGCTCGCCAGCCACTCGAAGGCCGGCGATTTTCTCAGTCAGCCGGTGGGCGATCGACCCGAGCTGTTCGAAGAAGCATCCCCGGGTCTCGCCGCCGGACAGGTCATCGGACCGTACCAAATCATCGAAGAAGCCGGCCGCGGTGGCATGGGCCGTGTCTACCGGGCCCTCGACACGCGGCTGAATCGCATGGTGGCGATCAAGGCACTGCCGCTCGACGCCGCACCGGACGCGTCTCAACGCGAACGGCTGCGGCGCGAGGCGCGCGCCGCCGCAGCGCTTTCACACCCGGGCATCTGCATCGTGCATGCCCTCGAGGAAATCGACGGCGAACTGTACATCGTCTCGGAGTTCATCGAGGGCCAGACGCTGCGCCAGGAGATCGAAGGCGGCACGCGGCCTTCGCTCCGGCAGATCCTGGACACCGCCAGACAGCTGGCGGAAGCCCTGGGCACGGCCCATGCGGCGGGAGTCATCCATCGCGACCTGAAGCCAGAAAACGTCATGCGCGCGACCGACGGACGCATCAAGATCCTGGACTTCGGTCTCGCGAGGCAGGAGCAGGCCGGCGCGCCACTGGCCCTGGTCACGCAGCCGGGGATGCTGATGGGCACGCCCGCGTACATGGCGCCGGAGCAGTTCAGCGGCGGAACGGTCGACGCGCGGACCGATGTCTTCTCCTTCGGCGTGCTGGTCTATGAGTACGCCTGCGGCGAGCACCCGTTCGACGGCGACAACTTCGTGGCGAGGGCCGCACGCGTCCTCGAAGGCTCGCCCGAACCACTCGCCTCGCGGCGCCCCGAGCTGCCGGCCAGTCTGATCGCCCTAATCGACCGGTGCCTCAAGAAGTCGCCGCGATCGCGCTTCGCGTCGGCAGCCGCCATCGCGGAGGCACTGGAAGCCGTGCAGACGACAACCGGCGCCAATCCAGTCATCGCCGCCAGGTCTCCGGATGCCGGCTGGTGGCGCTGGCATCAGCTCGTCGTCATCGGGCTCTACCTGACTGCGGCCGTGCTGGCGTGGCTCGCGAAAGAGTGGCGCCCAGGTGCGACGTCGGGCGTGTTCATCGCGCTCAGCATCGCCACGACTGTTGTTGGCGTCCTGCGCGCCCATCTGGTGTTCACTGAGCGTACCCACGGCGGCGGCCTGCGCCGGGAGCGCGAACGCGCGGCCCCCATCACGCTGGTCGTGGATTTGCTGATCGCCGTCGCGCTCGCCCTGGACGGTCTCGCCGTTGCTCAGACACGTGAAGTGGCCGGCGTGCTGATCATTGGAGTCGCCGTCGGGATTGCGCTCGCTCGCCTCGTGCTGGAGCCAGCCACGACGACCGCCGCGTTCCCAGGCGACTGAGCAACCGAGCAACCGAGCAACCGAGCTACTGAGCTACTGAGCTACTGAGCTACTGAGCTACTGAACTACTGAACTACTGAACTACCGAGGCACTGACATGCACGCAATCGAGATACGACAACCCGGCCCGCCCGAAGTGCTCACACTGGTCGAGCGTCCGCTGCCGGCCGTCGGCCCGGACGACGTGCTGATTCGAGTGGCGGCGGCGGGCCTCAACCGGCCGGACCTGATGCAGCGCGAAGGGAAGTACGCCCCGCCGCCCGGCGCCTCCGATATCCCCGGTCTCGAAGTGGCGGGAACCGTTCACGCCGTCGGCGACAATGTGTCGACGTGGCAGGCCGGCGACTGGGTGTGCGCGCTCGTCTCCGGCGGCGGATATGCGGAGTACTGCGCGGCGCCCGCCGGCCAGTGCCTTCCAGTGCCGGACGGCACGGACTTCATCAGCGCCGCGGCGCTGCCCGAAACGACGTTCACCGTCTGGACCAATGTCTTCGAACGCGGGCGATTGGCCCGCGGCGAATCGCTCCTCGTCCACGGCGGATCGAGCGGCATCGGCACGACGGCGATCCAGCTGGGCCGCGCCCACGGCGCACGGGTCTTCGCCACAGCCGGCACCGCGGAGAAGTGCCGGGCGTGCGAGACGCTGGGCGCCGAACGGGCCATCAACTACCGCGAGACGGACTTCGTCGCTGCGATCAAAGAGACGACGGGCGGCCGCGGCGTCGACGTCGTGCTCGACATGGTCGGCGGCGAGTACCTGCAGCGCGACATCGAGATCCTCGCCCCGGACGGCCGGCTCGTGCAGATCGCGCAGCTTGGTGGCGCCAAGGCCACCATCAACACCGTGCCGATCTTGCAGCGCCGACTGACCATCACGGGCTCGACGCTTCGCCCGCGATCCGTGGCGGAGAAGTCCGCGCTGGCGGCGGCGGTCAGAAAGAACGTCTGGCCGCTCGTCGAAGCAGGAACCGTCCGCGCCGTCGTGCACGCGACGTTTCCACTCGCGGCCGCGGCCGAGGCGCATCGCGTCATGGAGTCAGGCACCCACATAGGAAAACTGGTGCTTCTTGTACAATCGTGAGCATGCGATTTCTTGCGAGCGTGGTGCTGTGCCTTGCGGCGCTGACTTTGGCTTCGTGCGGCAGCGATGATCCGACTCCAGGCCCTTCTCCGACCGTTTACGACATCCCGACGCTTCAAGCCACCGATACGGTGGTCGGCACCGGGACGCAGGCGACCACAGGTCGCCAGACGACCGTGCACTACACCGGATGGCTCTACAATCCAAACGCGCCTGAAAACAAGGGCGCGCAGTTCGACAGCTCCGTCAGTCGGGGCCAGCCGTTCTCGTTCGTGCTCGGCGCCGGATCCGTCATCCGAGGATGGGACCAGGGCGTCGTCGGCATGCGGGTGGGCGGCAAGCGGACGCTGCAGATCCCGTCGAATCTTGGCTACGGGACCAGCGGTAATGGGCCCATCCCCGGTGGTTCGGCGCTGGTCTTCGACATCGAGCTCCTGAACGTCCAATAGGCGCGTCTCGCCATGCAGTACGTCCGACTCGGCACGTCAGGCCTCAAGGTGTCTCGCATCTGCCTCGGCGCGATGACCTATGGTTCGTCGGCCTGGCGATCGTGGGTCCTCGACGAGGAGGCCAGCCGTCCCTTTCTGACACGGGCCGTCGAGCTCGGCATCAACTTCTTCGATACAGCGGACATGTACTCGCGCGGCGCCAGCGAGGAGGTCCTCGGTCGCGCGTTGAAGAAACTTGGCAAGCGCGACCAGTTCGTCATCGCCACCAAAGCCTTCTATCCGCTCACGGAGGGCCCGAACACGCGAGGATTGTCTCGGAAGCACCTCCTCGACGCGATCGACGCATCGCTCAGGCGGCTCGACACGGACTACGTCGACCTCTATCAGATTCATCGCTTCGATCCGGACACGCCGATCGCGGAAACTCTCGAAGCGCTACACGACATCGTCAAATCGGGCAAGGCGCGATACATCGGCGCCTCCAGCATGTTGGCCTGGCAGTTCGCGAAGATGCTGTATGTCGCCGATCGCCACGGCTGGACGCGGTTCGTGTCGATGCAGAACCATTACAACCTGGTGTATCGCGAAGAGGAGCGGGAGATGATGCCGCTCTGTCGTGAGGAAGGCATCGGCGTGATCCCGTGGAGTCCGCTGGCGCGCGGCTTCCTGGCCGGAAACCGGCGCAAGGAAGACAAGGGCGACACCTCACGCGCAAAAACGGACGAGTTCGCGCACGCCTTGTACTACGCGGACTCGGACTTCACGGTCGCGGCGCGCGCCCTTGAAGTGGCGGGGCGGCTGGGCGTGAAGCCGACGCAGGTCGCGCTGGCGTGGCTGCTCGCGCGGCCCGGGATGACCGCGCCAATCGTTGGCGCCTCGAAGCTGACGCACCTCGAAGAAGCAGTCGCGGCGGTGGACCTGACGCTCAGCGCCGAGGACTGCTCGTATCTCGAAGAACCGTACGAGCCGCATCGGGTGCTCGGGTTCGACCCGAGCCCGTCACGATGAACCGCTCGTTCATCGCGCTCAGATCCCGCAATTTCCGGCTGATCTGGCTCGGTCTGCTGGCCTCGTTCACGGGCTCGTTCATGCAGAACGCCGGACTCCTCTGGCACGTGTCGCTGCTCGTGCCGCCGGAACGCCGCGGCCTTGCTCTGGGCTTTGTCGGTCTCGCCAAGGTAGCGCCGGTCGTGATCTTCTCGATGGTCGCCGGCGTGCTGGCGGACGCCTGGGACCGACGGCGCCTGATGCTCGTGACTCAGGCCGCGTCGGCGATCGTCGCTGCCGTCCTCGCCGGGCTGACGTTTGCCGGCCTGACCATCGTCTGGCCGATCTACGTCCTCGCCGCTCTTGGCGCGGCGGTCGGGGCGTTCGACCTGCCGGCCAGGCAGTCGCTCGTGCCAAACCTGGTTCCGCGCGAGCATCTGGCGAATGCGATCACGCTGAACTCGATCATGCTGCAGACGGCCTCGATCGTCGGGCCGGCTGCCGGCGGTCTGGTGATCGCGGCGTTCGGCGTGGGCTGGGTCTATGTCCTGAACGCCGTCTCGTTTGGCTCGGTGATCGTCGCCCTCTACATGATGCGGGACGTGCCCGAGCGGATCCCCTCCGAACGGGGTCACAGCGAAGGCGATGTGTCGTGGAGCGCCGCCCTCGAAGGACTGCGCTTCGTGTTCCGATCGCCGCTCATGCGGTCGACGATGCTGCTCGACTTCTTCGCGACGTTCTTCGCCTCGGCGACGGCCCTGCTGCCGATTTTCGCCCAGGACATCCTGCACGTGGGCGCGCACGGCTACGGCTGGCTGTTCGCCGCGCCGGCCGTGGGATCGTTTCTGACGAGCGCCGCTCTGGTGCCCCTGACGGAGCGCATCGACAAGAGGGGCGCGCTGCTGCTGTGGTCAGTCGTCGGCCACGGCGTATTCACCATCCTCTTCGGCCTGTCGCATTCGTTCTGGCTGACGTTTGCCTGTCTCACCATCATCGGCGCGACCGACACGGTCAGCACCGTGATCCGCAACATCATCCGGCAGCTGGAGACCCCCGACCGCCTGCGCGGCCGGATGATGGGGATCAACATGGTGTTCTTCCAGGGCGGACCGCAGCTGGGGGAACTCGAGGCTGGCGCCGTCGCCAACTGGTACGGCGCGCCGTTCTCGGTCGTCAGCGGAGGTGTCGGGTGTCTCATCGCGACGGGATGGGTCGCATGGTCGGCGCCGATGGTCCACCGATATCGCCGCGAGGAGAGCCCGGCGGCGACCGCCGCCACGGCATGAGCGCGGGCGCCGCCGCGGCCGTTCGCGTGGGCCTCATCGCGGACACGCACGGCCTGTTTCGACCCTCGATTGTCCGAGTCTTCGCCGACGTCGGCCTCATCGTGCACGCCGGCGACGTCGGCGCCGCCGCCGTGCTCGAACAGCTCTCGGCGATGGCCCCGACCGAAGCGGTCTTCGGCAATGTCGACGATGCCCGCAATCCTGCGTTGGCGCCATCCCGGACGATTCCGATCGGCGGGCTCACCCTGCATGTGAGCCATGGGCACGAGTTCGGCAGTCCGAGTCCCGCGAAGCTGCTCTCGGCCTACGACGCGGATATCATCGTGTTCGGCCACACGCACCGGGCGATCGTCGTGAGCGAGCGCCGTGGTGGCCGCCGCGTCCTGGTCGTGAACCCGGGCGCCGCGGGCCCCAGGCGATTCGACCGGCGTCCGAGCGTGGCGATTCTCACCGTGTCTGACCGACGGGCGGAGGCGGAGATCGTGGAGATCGAATGAACGCTGCCATGAGGGTCACTTGCCGGTTCGCCGCGGCGCTGGCGGCCATTCTTGCCACGGCGGCCGTCCTGGGCGCTCAGTCCGCGCTCGATCCGACGGCGGAGTTGCTCCGGCAGTTGATTCAAATCGACAACAGCAATCCTCCCGGGAACGAGGGCAGGATCGGCGATTTGCTCGCGCCGCGGTTCAAGTCGCTCGGCTTCGAAATCGACGTCATCCCGACGCCGGTTGCCGGCAAATCGCATTTCATCGCCCGGCTCCGGGGCGACGGCAGCCAGCGGCCGGTGCTGCTGGCCGCACACGGCGACACTGTCGGCGTCGAGCGCGATAAGTGGTCGGTCGATCCGTTTGGTGCGGTCGTCAAGGAGGATCACATCCTCGGGCGCGGAGCGATCGACTTCAAAGGCGGCATCGCCGTCTTCGCACGCGCGGCGATGATGCTCGCCGAAAACAAGGTGCCGCTGGCGCGTGACGTCATCCTTCTGATCGAGGCGGACGAGGAATCGGCCCCTTACAACACGACGTGGCTCGCCCGGCAGTACTGGTCGAAGATCGACTGTGAGTTCGCGCTCAACGAGGGCGGCTGGATCATCAAGGGCGACGACGGACGCGTGAAGTACGTGAGCGTGTCGCTCGCCGACAAGTCCTCGGTCTCGGCGATTGTGACGGCCCGCGGGACATCCACGCACTCCTCGATGCCACGCCCCGACAACGCCATCTTCACCCTGGCCAAGGCGATGGCGACGCTCTCGACGTACGACCCCCCCATCAAACTGATTCCGATTTCGCGCCAGTTTTTCGGCACGCTGGCCAAGATCAGCAGTGGGCCGCTCGCCGACGCGTTCCGGGCGATCGCCGGGGGGACAAGCGATAGAGCGGCCCTCGCGCGCGCCGACCGGCTGATCAGCCGCGATCCGCTATTGCACGCGCTCATGCGCGATACGCTGGCGCCGGTGCTCCTCAATGCCGGCTTCCGCAGCAACGTCATTCCTGGTTCGGCCGAGGCGACGATCAATCTGCGGCTGATTCCCGGCACCGACGCCAATGCCGTCATCGCCGACCTGAAGCGCGTGGTCGCCGATCCGAACGTCGAGATTCGGCTGTCCGCACCGTCCACGGCGCCGGTCGGCCTGCCGCCGTCGAGTCAGGACACCGACCTCTATCGCGCGCTCGTGAGCAACGCTCGGAAGACGTTCCCTGGCGCGGAAGTGACACCCTATCTGTTTCAGGCGGGCACTGATGCCGGTGCGTGGCGAAGCCGTGGTGTGCCTGTGTACGGCATTTATCCCTATCCCATCACCGCCGACGACCTGACCCGGATGCACGGTAACGACGAACGCGTGTCGATGGAGTCGTTGAAGCAGGGGACCGCGCTCGTCTATCAGACGCTCGTCGACGTCGCGGCGCGGCCGTGATCGGCTAGCCGAGCATCTGCTTGGCGATCGTCTGGAGCTGCAGGTTGGATGTGCCTTCGTAGATCTGGCCGATTTTTGCGTCGCGGTACAGTTTCTCGACGGGGTAGTCCTTGACGAAGCCGTTGCCGCCGAACAGGTTGACCGCCAGCGACGTCACTCGCTCGGCCATCTCCGACGAGAAGAGCTTGCACATCGCGGCTTCGGTCAGAAACGACCGGCCAAGGTCGCGCAGCCGCGCCGCTTCGTAGACCATGAGCCGTGCGGCGTGGACATCGGTGGCCGCGCGCGCCAATTGATGCTGCACCGCCTGAAATTCGGCGATCGCCTGGCCGAACTGCTTCCGCTCTTTCGTGTACTTGACGGCGTGGTCCAGAGCGCCCTGCGCGAGCCCGACCATCTGCGCGCCGATGCCGATGCGTCCTTCGTTCAGCGTCTCGATGGCCGTCTTGTAGCCCTTGCCGACCTCGCCGAGGACATTGACGCCAGGGACCCGACATCCGTCAAGCAGCAGCTCACAGGTGCTGCTGGCGCGAATCCCCAGCTTGTCTTCCTTTCTCCCGATCGCGAACCCGTCGAACCCGCGCTCGACGACAAACGCGGTGATGCCGCGATAGCCCGCGTCGGGCTTGACGTTTGCGAAGACGATGAAGATGTCGGCTTCGTTGGCGTTGGAGATCCACAGCTTGCGGCCGGTGAGGATCCAGTCCTCGCCGTCGGCCCGGGCGCGCGTCGCCAATGCGAACGCATCGCTGCCAGACCCCGCCTCCGACAACGCGTATGCGCCGACCGCTCTGGCGGCCAGACGTGGGAGATACCGGCGCTTCAGCTCGTCGTGCCCCCAACGCTGCAACGCGTTGATGACCAGCGTGTTCTGAACGTCCACGAGTACGCCGACCGAGGGATCCACTCGCGACAGCGCCTCGACGGCCAGCACCGAATGGAAGAAGCTGGCTCCCGCGCCGCCGAGCGCCTCGGGAACCTCGATGCCCATGACGCCGAGGTCGAACAGCTTTGGCAGCAGCCCGGGCTCGAAGTGGGCTTCCGCGTCCATCTGACGAACCAGCGGCCGGACGTCCCGGTCGGCGAACTCATAAAGGCTGTCGCGGAAGAGCTGCTCGTCCGGTGACAGAGTGGTCAGCGCCATGGAGGACGCCGTAGACGGGAGGGTCACGGCCGAGATGTTACACCGCTCGCACGGGTCAGGCTTGGGTCTAAGATACGGGTATGTCTCGACTGCTTCGGCTTGCCGCCGTCGCCGTTGCTGTGGCGGCGTTGTTGAACCAGGGCACCCACGCGCAGAACTCGCAGGGCGGCACACAGGGCGCGCAGCCCGCACAAGGCGGCTCTCAGCAGGGAACCCAGGGCGCGCCGGCCTCGACGCCAACCCCCCAAGGTGACCAGCAGCCGACCGGCGCGACGCCCACGTTCAGGGGCGGCATCAATTTCGTTCGCGTCGACGTGATCGTGAGCGACAAGACCGGCAATCCGGTCGGTGACTTGAAGCAGAGCGATTTTGAGGTCGTCGAAGACGGGAAGGCGCAGGCCATCGAGACCTTCAAGCTGATTCAGCTCGACGGCGGGCTGATGCCCGGTCCCGACGGGCCACCGCGGCAAATCCGGACCGACAGCGACGAAGAGCTCGAGGCATCTCGAGACGACGTGCGTCTTTTCGGCATCTTCCTCGACGACTATCACGTGCGGGCCGGCACCAGCATGGCCACACGTCAGTCGATCGCGCGGTTCATCGAGACCCAGCTGGGTCCGTCGGACATGATTGCCGTCATGTATCCCCTGCAGCCGGTCTCGACGCTCCGGTTCACTCGCAACCACGACGCTGTAAGCCAAGCCATCCAGCAGTTTCTCGGCCGCAAGTACGATTACACGCCGAAGAACCCGATCGAGGAAAAGTACGCGTACTACCCGACCGAGACCGTCGAGCGCATCCGCAATCAGGTGTCGCTCTCCGCGATCGAAGGGTTGGCCGTGCACATGGGCACGCTGAAGGAAGGCCGCAAGGCGCTGCTGCTGGTCAGCGAAGGCTACACCAACATGCTACCACCGCAGTTGCGCAATCCCGTCGCCGGCATGCCCGGCCTCGGCAACCCGGCGGCCAATAATCCGATGGCCGGTCAGAACGATCCCAACGAGGACCGTGCCGCGTTCTTCGCCAATACCGACTTGCAAAACGATCTGCGCGAAGTGTTCACCGCGGCGAATCGGAACAACGTCGCTATCTATGCCATCGACCCGCGCGGTCTTGCCACGAACGAGTTCGATATCGACCAGAACATCGGCGGCCAGATCGATCGCAATTACCTCGCGTCGACAATGGACACCTTGCGTCAGCTCTCCGAAGAGAGCGACGGCCGGGCCATCGTCAACCGAAATGACATCACGGCGGCGATGAAGCAGATCGTGCGCGATTCGAGCGCCTACTACCTGCTCGGGTACACGTCCACCACGGGCGCCAATGACGGCAAGTTCCACGAAATCAAAGTTCGCGTGAAACGTCCCGGTGTGCAGGTGCGATCGCGCAAAGGCTACTGGGCGCTGACGACCGCAGACGTGAAGCGGGCGCTCGCGCCGCCGAAAGATGGTCCACCCAAGGCGGTGGAATCAGCGCTCGCGGCGATCAGCGCGCCGTCGCGCGCCCGCATCGTGCGGACGTGGATAGGTACCGACAAGGGCCAGAACGGCAAAACACGCGTGACGTTTGTGTGGGAGCCGACGCCGAGAACGCCGGGCGAGCAGGCCCGCCCGTCCGATTCACCGGCCCGGGTCACGCTGCTCGCGGCGACCGAGGACGGTGCCCCGGTCTTTCGCGGGCGTGTCCCCGACACGATGCCGGCCGGTACTTCGTCGCCCCAGGCCTCTCGTGTGACTTTCGATGCGCCGCCCGGCAAGCTCTCGCTGCGGGTGGCCGTCGAAGGGACTGGCGCCGAAACGCTCGACTCGGAGGTTCGCGAGCTGTCGATCCCCGATTTGACCGCACCGCAGACGATCTTCGGCACGCCCCAGGTCTTCCGCGTCCGCAACGCCCGCGATGCGCAACTCGTGAAGAGCGACGCGGCGGCGATTCCCACGACGACTCGTGAGTTCAACCGGACCGAACGGGTGATCGTCAAGATCATCACCTACGGTCCCGGCACGACGCCCGCTGCGGTCACGGCTCGGCTGTTGAACCGCACCGGACAGCCGATGAACGACGTCCCGGTTACCGCGGCCGCCGACGGCCCGTCGCTCATCGACCTATCGTTGGCCGGACTCGCGCCCGGCGAGTACCTGCTCGAGCTCAGCGCCAACGGGTCCGGCGGCGAGGCCAAGGAATTGGTCGGCTTCCGCATCGCCGGTTGAGCCATGCGTTGGCTGCTCGTGTCGGCGCTCGCCCTGGGCATGACGGGCGCCGGCGACACCGACCCCACGGCGACGGAACCCATCCACCTTGACGTCGCCGTCCGCGACGCCCGCGGGCGCGCCCCCGACAAGCTGAGCGTCAACGACTTCACGGTCACCGACGGCGATCGGTCCCTCCCGGTCGTTTCGGTGAAGTTCGTCGGGCCGCCGTCATCGAGCGGTGGCCGTGTGTTCGCTTTTTTCCTCGACGAGTACCACGTCGACAGCGCCTCGGCAGAGCGGGCGCGAGCGGCGCTTACCAGCTTCGTTCAGGACGAGATCGGGCCCGACGACCAATTGCTCGTGCTCAAGCCGCTCGACTCGCTGCTGACCCTTCGGTGGACCCAGGATCGCGATGCCGTCATCGGGCAGATTTCGTCGTTCGCCGGGCGGCTCGGTGATTACGAGCCGAGGACGCCGCTCGAGCGCGAGGTGATGGCTGGCGCACCGGCGCGCGCCGATGATCTCCGCGCGCAGGTCGCCATCTCCGCGCTTCACGCGCTGACGACGAACCTGGCGCAATTGCCGGCGTCACGCAAAGCGCTGGTGGTCGTCAGCGGCGGATTCGTGCCGCGGGCCGGTCGCCGCGGCGGCACGCTGCTGCCGACGGTGGATGCCGTCGTGCGCGCCGCGAATCGATCGAACGTCGCCATCTATCCTCTGAACGCCGCGCAGCCCTCCGATCCGTCGACTGCGGATGGCGCGCTGCTGCAGCGGCTGGCCCGCGACACCGACGGCCGGATCATCGACGCAACACCCGAGGCGCTGCGGCGGCTGACTGCGGACATGCGCGACTACTATCTGCTCGAAGTGTCTCCGCCGGTCGACGGGCGGTTTCATTCGGTGGTCGTCAAGGCCGGCAGACCGGATTTCTCAGTGCGGACGAGACCCGGGTTCTGGGCCATGTCGTCCGAGGAGGTCGCGCGGGCCCGGCTGGCCGCCGAGCCGCTGCCGCCGCCGCCACCGGTTTTGCCCGCACTGCGTGCGAGCCGGCTCATCCGACCGTGGATCGGACAGTCTCGAGGCGCCCTTCCCGGTCAGACCCAGCTGACCGTGGTCTGGGAAGCCGCGGCTCAGGCCTCCGACGCCCGTGGTCGTCCAATCCTGCCGTCGCGTGTGCGGATCAAGGCCCTCGGCGCGGATGGCTCGGCGGTGTTCGAAGGTGTCATTGCGGCTCCCTACGGTCCGGTGGCGAACGCGACGCGGGCGGTCTTCGACGCTCCGCCCGGCCGGCTGAGACTTCAGATGTCCGTCGAGGATGCCGCTGCCCGGGAGATCGACGCCGACGTTCGCGATGTCATCGTCGTGTCTCTGGGCGGCCCAATCGCTCTCGGCACGCCGGCGATCTACCGCGCCCGCACCGCCCGCGCCTTCAAAGAACTGCTCGACGACGCGGCGGCCTCGCCGGCGGCGGGCCGGGAATTCAGCCGCGATGAGCGCCTGCTGATCCGGCTGCCCCTCTACGGCGACGATCGAACTGTGCTCTCCGCGGCGTTGACCAGTCGCCGCGGCCAGACGCTGCGGAGCCTGCCCATCGAGCCGGCCGCGGACGCCTCGGACCGGACGATCGACCTCCCGCTCGCGGGCCTGGCCGCTGGCGAATACTCGTTGGTGTTTACCGCCAGCGACGACGGCCGCGAGGCGCGGGAGACCGTTCAATTCCGTGTAACGCCCTGACCCACGCCCTTGTCGTTGTTCCGCCGTGTCGATGACACTTTTGTCGCCTTGGTGCGTCGGCAGCGGTTGGATGCCCGAACCAGCCCGATGACAGTCCCCGTCCAGAGAAGCCGGCCGCGAGGGCCTGTGACATTTTCGTCGACTACACGATAGGCGACGACATGGATGTAGTCTCGAAGACAGGGCCGATTGCCGCGAAATCGGGCAAAATCAGGCATTTCGCCACCGTTCGCCGCGCGTCGGCTGGATCTGCCCTTGCAGTTCCCGATCAGTGACGCTTTCCAGAGCGACCACGGAGCTGCCATGTCCTCCTCGAGCACGGCATCAAACTGGGCGGAGCCAGACGCCGCGCATGCCGGCGAGGTCCGCAAACTGTCCACTCTGCTCGAAGCCAGCCAGGCCCTGTCCTCGACCCTTGATTTGAACGAAGCGCTCCAGCGCGTGCTCGAAATCCTCGGCCGCCATCACGGAGCTATTCGCAGCACGGTCGTCCTGCTGAACGAAGAGACCGGTGACGTCGAGCTCGAGGCGTCGGCCGGCGCGGTGAATCCCGGCAAGCGGGTCCGCTATCGGCTGGGCGAAGGTATCACCGGCCAGGTGGTGCAGACCGGCAAACCGATCGTCGTCCCGCGCGTCAGCCGCGAACCCATGTTTCTGAACCGTGCTGCCGAACGGCCCGAGCTGCGCGACCAGGAGCTCTCCTACATCTCGGCGCCCATCTCCCTCGAGGGTCGCACGGTCGGCGCGGTCGGCGTTGACCTCCGCTACAAGGCCGACCGCGATTACAACCGCACCGCCAAGTTCCTCGGCGTCGTCGGGTCGATGATTGCGCAGGCGGTCAAGGTGCACCGGCTGATTCAGGCCGACAAGCAGCTGCTCGTCGACGAGAACGCGCATCTGCGCCAGGAACTGCAGGAACGCTACGACTTTTCGAATCTCGTCGGCACGAGCGGCCCGATGCGTCAGGTGTACGAGCAGGTGTCGCAAGTCGCGCGCACCAACACCACCGTGCTGCTCAGAGGGGAGTCCGGCACGGGAAAAGAGCTGATCGCGCACGCGATTCACTACAACTCGTCGCGCGCGAAGAAGCCGTTCATCAAGGTAAGCTGCGCCGCGCTGCCGCAGGATCTCATCGAGTCAGAGCTCTTCGGCTACGAGAAAGGGGCGTTCACCGGTGCCAACAGCTCGAAGAAAGGCCGTTTCGAGCTGGCGGACGGCGGCACGTTGTTCCTTGATGAGATCGGCGAGCTCAACCTGACTACGCAGGTGAAGCTGTTACGCGTGCTGCAGGAGCGCGAATTCGAGCGGCTGGGCAGCACGCAGACCATTCGCGCCAACATCCGGCTCGTGGCGGCGACGAACAAGGATCTCGAGAAGGCCATCGCGGCAGGAGAGTTCCGCGAGGATTTGTTCTACCGGTTGAACGTCTTCGCCATCTTCGTGCCGCCGCTGCGCGAACGCAAGCCCGACGTGCTGCTGCTGGCCGACCATTTCATCGAGAAGTTCTCGCGCGAACACGGGAAGAAGGTCAAACGCATCGCGACGCCGGCGATCGACATGCTCGCCAGCTATCACTGGCCCGGCAACGTGCGCGAGCTGGCCAATGCCATCGAGCGCGCGGTCGTCGTTTGCGACGGCCAGGTCGTTCACGCGCACCATCTGCCGCCGACGCTGCAGACCGCGGAGGCGTCAGGCACTGGTCAGACCACGCCGCTCCGCAATTCGATGGAAGCGTTCGAAAAGGACGCTCTGCTCGATGCGCTGAAGAGCGCTCGCGGCAACCGCGCCAAGGCCGCCCGCCTGCTGTCGACGACCGAGCGCATCTTCAATTACCGCGTGCGCAAATACGGTATAGACTGGAAGCGATTCAAGGCGTAGGGCGCCGACACTCCCCTCGGCGGCTCACCCCCCTGGCGGCGGACCCCCCTCTGGACAATTTCGCTGATGGATTCTTCGTCGATGCGCACATTCCTGGTGTGCTTGTGTTTGGCTGGCGGTTTGTCTCCGTTGTCTTCTTCGTCGTTCGCCGCTCCTGCAACGCGTGCGTCTTCGGTATGCGGCGCCGAAGAGGGCGTGCTTCCGGCAAGCGTCGACCTCCCAAGGCCTATCGGGCGCGAGTGTCCATGATGCTTCGGCGATCGGCGACGTTTCGTGACCAGTGCCGTCGAATCGCCGGCGCTACCCGGCTCCGCGTGCGGGTGCGACCAGACCTGCGCATCGCCGGCATGAAGAACCTGCATTCGCTCACGGTCTTTCACCGTCCCGCCCCGGGCGTCATCGATGCCGTGGTGGATCTGCATCCGATCGCCGACGTGACGCTCTGGCTGCCACACGAGTTCGAGCAGGTCATCGAGCAGATTGAGAGCACCAACCTGGCTGAATTGGCCCGCCGCAGGTCGGGCGCGTGGCGCTCGGCAGAGGGCGTGTATGAAACCACCCGGGCGGTGCGCGCCGGCCGAGCCGTATTGACCGAGCTCCGCGACTATCGGGCCGAGGATCGGGTGGCCGAGTAGCTACGCGGGCGCCGCACCGGCCCGGCCATCAGGCGTACATGCCGCGCATGCGGGTCACCGCCGCCACACGGCTGATGGCGACGATGTAGGCGGCCGTCCGCAGGTCGACGCGATACTTCAGCGCCATCTGCAGCACATCGTCAAACGCCTCGCAGATCTTGTGCTCGAGCCGCTCGTTCACTTCTTTCTCGGTCCAGAAGTAGCCGTGGCGATCCTGCACCCACTCGAAGTACGACGCCGTCACGCCGCCGCTGTTGGCGAGGATGTCGGGGACGATGAAGACGCCGCGGTCGTGCAGCTCGCGGTGCGCCTCAGGCGTGGTCGGTCCGTTGGCGCCCTCGACGAGGACCCTGGCCTTGATCGACGCAGCGTTGTCGGCGGTGATCTGGTTTTCGAGAGCCGCCGGGATGAGCACATCCGCGTCGAGCGCGAAGAGCTGGTCGTTGGAAAGGCGTTCGCTCTTCGCGAAGCCGTTGACCGTTTTGTGGACGTTGGCGTGCTGAATGAGCGCCGTCACGTCGAGTCCGGCCGGGTTGTAGACGCCCCCCTTCCAGTCGACGACCGCCACGATCTTCGCCCCGATTTCCGCGAGCAGCTGCGCCGAGACCGATCCCACGTTGCCGAAGCCCTGGATGGCGACGGTCGCGCCTTTGATGTCGAAGCCGACGTGCTTGGCCGCCTCGCGCGTCACGATCATCACGCCCCGGCCGGTTGCCTCGCGGCGGCCAAGCGAGCCGCCGAGCTCGAGCGGCTTGCCGGTCACGACTGCCGTTGACGTATGGCCGACGTGCATGCTGTAGGTGTCCATCACCCACGCCATGACCTGCGCGTCGGTGTTGACGTCGGGGGCCGGCACATCCTTCTCCGGTCCGATCGCGTCGATGATTTCGGCCACGTAGCGCCGCGTCAGCGCCTCCAGCTCGCGTCGCGACATCTTCGTCGGATCGCAGATGATGCCGCCTTTGCCGCCGCCGAAGGGAATGTGCGCGACGGCGCACTTCCAGGTCATCCAGGCGGCGAGCGTCGTGACCTCATCGAGACTGACGTCCGGGTGATAGCGGATGCCGCCTTTGGCCGGTCCCAGCGAGATGTTGTACTGCACGCGATATCCGGTGAAGACGTGGATCTCGCCGTTGTCCATTTGCACCGGGCACGACACCGTGATCTGGCGCTTGGGATGGGTGAGGATGCGCCAGATGCCCGGTTCGAGGTTGAGGATGCGGGCCGCACCATCGAACTCCTGGAGCATCGCGCTGAATATCGAACCGTGCGTCATCAGATTCCTCCACGCTCACCGGACCGTATAATTGACCAAGTATGGCACCCGCCACGACCGAGCAGGCGGCCCGGGCGCGCTCCTTTACGACTATCTCCGGCCGCCCGGTGAAGGCTCTATATACGGCGGCTGACGTCCCTGACCTCCAGCGGGAGAATCCAGGCCAGTTTCCGTATACGCGCGGCATTCATGCCTCAGGCTACCAGGGCAAGCTCTGGACGATGCGGCAGTTCGCCGGGTTCGGGACGCCCGAGGACACGAACCGGCGTTATCGGCAGCTGCTGCAGGCTGGCGGGACTGGGCTCAGCGTGGCCTTCGATCTCCCGACATTGATGGGCCGCGATCCCGACCATCCGCTCGCGCTGGGCGAGGTGGGGAAGTGCGGCGTCAGCGTCGCCACGCTGGCCGACATGGAGCGGCTCTTCGACGGCATTGCCCTCGGCGAGGTGACGACGTCCATGACGATCAACTCGCCGGCCGCCATCATCTTCGCCATGTATCTGGTCGTGGCCGAGAAGCAGCAGGCTGACTGGGCGCGGCTGGCGGGCACGGTTCAGAACGACATCCTCAAGGAATTCATCGCGCAGAAGGAGTACATCTATCCGCCGGCTCCCTCGATGCGCCTCATCACCGACATGTTCGCGTTCTGTGCGACGCGCGTTCCCCGCTGGAACACGATTTCGGTGAGCGGCTATCACATCCGCGAGGCCGGCGCGACCGCGCTGCAGGAACTGGCGTTCACCTTGCGCGACGGCATCGAGTACGTCCAGTGGGGCGTGGATGCCGGTTTGGCCGTCGCCGACTTCGTTCCGCGCATGTCGTTCTTCTTCAACGCGCACAGCGATTTCTTCGAAGAGATCGCCAAATACCGCGCGGCGCGACGGTTGTGGGCGCGGGTCATGCGCGATCGGTTCGGCGCGACCAGCGAGCGATCGTGGAAGCTCAGATTTCACAGCCAGACCGCCGGTGTGTCGCTGACGGCGCAACAGCCCTACAACAACGTCGTGCGAACGGCCGTGCAGGCGCTGTCCGCTGTCCTGGGTGGCACGAACTCGCTGCACACGAACTCGCTCGACGAAGCTCTCGCGCTGCCAACCGAGCATGCGGCGACGCTCGCGCTGCGAACCCAGCAGATCATCGCGATGGAGAGCGGGGTGACGGAGGTCGTCGATCCATTCGGCGGGTCGTATTTCGTGGAGCGGCTGACCCAGGATCTCGAAGACGGCGCCCTGGCGTACTTCGATCAGATCGACACCATGGGCGGGATGGTCGCGGCGATCGAGCAGGGCTTTCCGCAGCGTGAAATCGCCGAGAGCGCCTACCGGTTCCAGCAGGCCGTCGAGCGGGGCGAGAAGATCATCGTCGGCGTCAACGACTTCGTGGAGGAGAACGAGTTGCCCCTCGAGACCTTGTACGTCGACGAATCGGCGGCGGCTCACCAGGTGGAGCGGCTCCACCAGGTGAAGCGCACGCGCGACGCGGGGGCTGTGGACGCTTCGCTCGAGGCGCTGCGACGCGCGGCGGCCGGTCGAACAAACCTGCTGCCGCCGCTGCTCGACGCCGTGCGCGCTTACGCGACGCTCGGCGAGATGTGCGATGCGCTGCGGTCAGTGTGGGGCGAATACGAAGAGACGCCGACAATCTGACGCTTGAATTACAGATCTAAGATTGAAGATTGCAGATTGAAATTCCCGAAGCCGGGAGCCCGAAGCCCAAAGCCTGAAAGCCCCTGAAGCCCGAAGCCTGGAGCCCGAAGCCCGAAAATGCGCAAGCTGAGAGTCGTCATCGCGAAGCCCGGACTTGATGGACACGATCGCGGCGCCAAGGTCATTGCCCGTGCGCTGCGCGATGCGGGCATGGAAGTGATCTACACCGGCCTGCGCCAGACGCCCGAACAGATTGTCTCGGCAGCCCTTCAGGAAGACGCCGACGTCATCGGGCTGTCCATCCTGTCGGGTGCGCACAATCACATCGCGCCGCGGTTGATGCAGCTGCTGCGCGAGAAGGGGATGGAAGACGTGCTCGTCCTGATCGGGGGGATCATTCCGGATGTCGACATTCCCGCACTGAAGGCGCTTGGCATCAAGGGCATCTTTCCTCCTGGGACCTCGATGCAGGACATTGTCGACTTCATTCACGCGCACGTGCGGTCCGAGCCCACGGCCGCCGGCGAAGGCGCCCAGCCCAGCCGGTCTCGGTAGCTTGAGAAACCCCGGACCAGCCTGAGGGGTATACTCCAACCCATCCCGAGCCGATAGGACCAAGGTGCCGCATAATCTGCTGCTCGCCGACGACAGCGTCACTATTCAGCGAGTTATCAAGCTGACCTTCGCCGATGAAGACGTCGACGTGGTCGCCGTTGGAGACGGCGATCAGGCCGTTGCTGCCATTGAAAAGGCGCCTCCGGATATCGTCCTCGCCGATGTTGCCATGCCCGGCCGCACGGGCTACGACGTGGCGCAGCACATCAGAACCAGCCCGCGGCTGGCGCACATTCCCGTCGTCCTCCTGACCGGAGCGTTCGAGCCGGTCGACGAAGCGCGCGCGACGGAGGTCGGGTGCGATGGCGTCCTGGCCAAGCCGTTCGAGCCTGAAGTCGTCGTCAGTCGTGTGCGAGAGCTGTTGACGCGCGGCCGGACGGTCACTCCGGCTCCCGCGGCCGCCGTGCCGGTCGTGGTGCCCGAGCCGCCACCGCCCGCGGCTCCGGCCCGGTCGGGCGGTGACATCGACGCCTATTTCGATCGCCTCGACCAGGCGTTTGCCAACCTTGCTGCGTCACCCAAGTCAGCACCTGCACCGGCGCCCGACGAATCGGAGCTGCCGGCGTTCGGCGTGGCAGTTGCCCCGGCGGCAGTGGCCGCGGCGCCCGCGCCCACGCCGCCGGGGTCGTCACGGCCGGTGCACGAGCCAGCCATGCAGTCGATCGTCGATGCGTTCGAGGGCATGCTGGTGCCCGAATCACGCCCCAAATCTGCGCCGGTGGCGCCCGCGCCGATGGCAGACGTGGAGCCTGTCCGTCCCGTTGCGCCTCGCCCGAGCGTCGAGTCCGTACCATCGGCCACGCCGGCGGCAGTCGCGCTCTCTGACGCCCAGATCGATCAGATCGTGACCCGCGTGCTCGATCGTCTCACCGCGCGCGTCGCCGGCGGCAACCTGTCCGAAGTCGTCGCGCAGGTGGCCGAGCGTCTGGTCCGCGACGAGATCGACGAGATCAAGCGGCGCGTGTAGTCGCGCGGGAGCCTTGCGAGGCACGGGGGTTCGTGCATACGATCTCCGGATGCCTACGCCGCCGTCGTCCCTGACGAGTCTCGACCCCTCGCGTCTCCGACTTCCGGACAAACCTGCGCTCGAAGGACTCGAAGCCCGCTGGATGCCGCGGTGGGCGGCCGACGGCGTTTACCGGTTCGATGCGGGCCGTCCGCGCCCCGAGGTCTACGCTGTCGACACCCCTCCGCCGACCGTCAGCGGCTCGCTGCACGTCGGTCACGTGTTCTCGTTCACGCACACGGACCTCATCGCACGATTTCAGCGGATGCGCGGCAAAGACGTTTTCTATCCGATGGGATGGGACGACAACGGCCTGCCCACCGAGCGGCGCGTGCAGAACTATTACGGCGTCCGCTGCGATCCGTCGCTGCCGTACGATCCCGCGTTCGCGCCGCCCGACAAACCCGGGAAACAGCCAATTTCGGTGTCGCGTCCCAACTTCATCGAGCTCTGTGCGCGGCTGACGACCGAGGACGAGAAGGCCTTCGAGGCCCTCTGGAAGTATCTGGGCCTATCGGTCGACTGGTCGATGACCTACGCCACGATCGGAAAGCAATCGCAGCGCGTGTCGCAGATTGCGTTCCTGCGCCTTCTGCACCGCGGGCTGGCCTACCAGCTGGAGGCCCCTACGCTCTGGGACGTCGACTTCCGGACCGCCGTGGCGCAGGCCGAGCTCGAGGATCGCGAGATGCCCGGCGCCTATCATCGCCTGCGGTTCCATCGCCAGGACGGCGGCGCCATCGAGATCGAAACCACGCGCCCCGAGCTCGTGCCGGCGTGCGTCGCCCTGGTCGCGCATCCAGACGATGCGCGGTATCAGCCGCTCTTCGGGTCGTCAGTCGTCACACCCTTATTCGGCGTCAGCGTGCCGGTCGTCGCGCACCCGCTCGCCGATCCGACGAAGGGAAGCGGCATCGCGATGATCTGCACGTTCGGCGACATCACCGACGTCACGTGGTGGCGTGAGCTCAGCCTTCCCGTGCGGGCCGTCGTCCGGCCGGACGGCACGCTTCGCGAGGTAGCCTGGGGCACGACAGGCTGGGAATCGGTCGACCCGGCCCGAGCCTCAGCGGCGTACTCGGCCCTTGCCGGCTTGTCGGTTTCAAAGGCGAGGATGCGGATCGTCGAACTGCTGCAGGCGTCAGGCGAGATGATCGGCGAGCCGCGGCCGATCACGCACGCCGTAAAGTTCTACGAAAAGGGCGATCGCCCGCTCGAAATCGTGACCAGCCGGCAGTGGTTCTTCAAGACGATTGACTTCCGAGAGGCGCTGCTCGCCCGTGGCCGCGAATTGAAGTGGCACCCGCAGTACATGCGGGCGCGGTTCGAGAACTGGACCAACGGCCTCAACGGCGACTGGTGCGTGAGCCGTCAGCGCTTCTTTGGCGTGCCGTTTCCGGTCTGGTACCGGATTGGCGACGACGGAGCGCTCCGCTATGACGCGCCTCTTCTGCCGCGCGAAGATCAGCTGCCGATCGATCCGTCGACCGACGTGCCCGATGGATATCGCGCCGACCAGCGCGGAGTTCCCGGCGGATTTGCCGGCGATCCCGACATCATGGACACGTGGGCGACATCGTCGCTCACGCCGCAGATCGCGTGCGGCTGGCCGGACAATCCGGATCTGTTCTCGCGGACGTTTCCGATGGACCTGCGTCCGCAGGCCCACGACATCATTCGGACCTGGCTGTTTTCCACCGTCCTCCGAGCGCACCTCGAGCACGACGTGCTCCCGTGGTCCAACGCGGCGATCTCCGGCTTCGTGCTCGACCCGGACCGGAAGAAGATGTCGAAGTCGAAGGGAAACGTCATCACGCCGATGGCCCTGCTCGAGGAACACGGATCCGACGGCGTGCGGTACTGGGCGGCCAACGGCCGGCCCGGGACGGACACGGCGTTTGACACCAACCAGATGCGCGTCGGCCGCCGCCTCGCCATCAAAGTGTTGAACGCGTCGAAGTTCGCACTGGGTGCCGTCGAGCCGCGCGGGCGCATCACGGCGCCAGTCGATCGCGCGATGCTGCGCTCGCTGGCCAGCCTAATCGCCGAGGCGACGAGCGCCTTCGAGGCCTACGACTACGCCCGCGCGCTGCAGCGCACGGAAACGTTCTTCTGGCGATTCTGCGACGACTACCTCGAGCTCGTGAAGGGCCGTCGCTACGGTGAGCAGGGGACGGACGGGGCCGGCTCGGCCAATGCCGCCCTGGTCGCGGCGCTGTCGATTCTCTTGCGTCTGCTGGCGCCGTTTCTGCCGTACGTCACCGAGGAAGTCTGGTCCTGGTGGCAGGAGGGCTCGATTCACCGCGGCCCATGGCCGACGCCGGCAGAGCTCGAATCGCTCTTGGAGGATTCGACGACCGAGACCGCGGCGGTCGATCAAGCGGCTTATGCCTGGGCCGCCGACGTGCTGTTCGAAGTGAGGAAGCAGCGCTCCGAAGCCAAGCAGCCCTTGAAGGTGCCGATCACGAAGGTGACCGTCCAGGCCGACGCCGCCCATCTCGCGCTGATGCCCGTTGTCGAAGCCGACCTGCGTTCAGCGCTGCGGGTTCACGCGTTCGACTGCCTGCCCGGCGACACGCGGACGTTCACGGTCGAAGGATATGAGCAGCAGCCCGGCGCTTGATCCGCAGTCGTATCGCGAGCTGGTGCGAGCGGCGCTGGCCGAGGACGTCGGATCTGGCGATATCACGACAGATGCGACCGTCAAGCCTGGCCAGCGCGCGCGCGGCGTGTTCCTGGTCAAACAGGAGTGCGTGATCGCCGGCCTGGACGTGGCGATCGAAGCGTTCCGCCAGGTCGACTCGTCGATTGAGACGGTGCTGAACCGCCACGACGGCGATCGCTGCCGGCCGGGTGACGAAATCGGCGAGATCGTCGGCCCCGCTCGCGCGCTGCTCACCGGCGAGCGGACCGCCCTGAACTTTCTTCAGCAGCTGTCGGGCATCGCGTCCCGCACACGGGCCTTCGTCGACGCGGCCGGGGGACGAATTACGATCCTCGACACGCGCAAGACGACGCCCGGCTTACGAATTCTGGAGAAATATGCGGTGAGAGTGGGCGGCGGTACGAACCATCGGGTCGGCCTGTACGACGCGATTCTCATCAAGGACAACCACGTTCGCCTGGCGGGTGGCGTCAAGGCCGCGATCGCCCGCACGCGCAGGTACTCTCCAGGCATTCCTGTCGAAGTCGAAGCCGAGACGCTCGACGAGGTCGACGAAGCCATCGAAGCGGGCGCCGAGACCATTCTCGCCGACAACATGTCACTCGATGACCTCCGCGAGACCGTCAGGCGAACGCGCGGCCGGGCACGTGTTGAGATCTCCGGCGGCGTTACGCTCGAACGGATGCCGGAGCTCGCCGCGACCGGCGCCGATTGCGCGTCGGTCGGCGCCCTCACGCATTCCGCTCCGGCGGTCGACGTCAGCTTTGAAATCGAGCCTCTTTGACGCATGCGCCAGCCCGACACCCTGCCCCAGGACTTTGCCGAGGCCTTCGCGGCGGCCCGCGAACGCCTCGGCCCATTCGCGGCCCAAGTCCTTTTTTTCGACGAGATCGGTTCGACCAACGACGTCGCGGCCGCGCTGGCGGCCGGCGGCTCAGGCGACAATTTCGTTGTCATCGCGGAAACGCAGACCGCCGGCCGGGGCCGCCGCGGTCGCCGCTGGTTTTCCCCACCCGGAAGCGGTCTGTATGTCTCCGCCGTTCTGGCCCCGCACCGATCGACCGATCCGGTGCGAGCGACCTCACTCCTGACCCTGGCGGCCGGCGTTGCACTCGCCGAAGCCATTCAATCGACCACCGGACTCGGCCCCGACATCAAGTGGCCGAACGATCTTCTGGTGGCACGGCGGAAGCTAGGCGGCATCCTGGCGGAAGGCGTGTCGATCTCCGGATCCGACGCGCAACTGCTGCGCGTCGTCCTCGGTTTCGGCATCAACGTCAACCCGGCGGCCTATCCGGCGGACCTGCGGACCGCTGCGACGTCGCTCGAGACCGAGCTCGGGCGGCCGATCGATCGCGCTCTCGTCTGCGCCGAGTGTCTCGTCGCGTTGCGCCGTCGCTACGAGGATCTGCTCGCCGGTCGGTTCGATGCTATTCTCGACGACTGGCGGCGCCGCGCACCCGGCAGCCAGGGCGCGCGCGTTCGCTGGGATGACGCAACCGGAACGCAGCGCGGGATCTCTGCCGGAGTCGACGAGTCCGGTGCGTTGCTCGTGCAGAGCGGCGACGCTCTCCACCGGCTGGTGGCCGGCGAGGTTTTCTGGGACTGACGCATGCTCCTCGCGATTGACGTCGGCAACACCAACATCGTCTTCGGGGTCTTCTCGGGAACGACCCTCGTCCGCAGCTGGCGTCTGCAGACTGTTCGAGAACGGACACTGGACGAGGTCGGGCTGCTCGTCGACGGCCTCTTCGAACACGACGGCATCAAGCACGCCGACATTACCGGCATCGTGCTCGGCTCGGTGGTGCCTCCGGTGACCGGGACGATGCGCGGCATGATCGCGCGCTACTTCGGCTTGACGCCGCTCATCGTGGATCCAGCGTCCAACGCCGGCATGCCCATCCGATATGAGAACCCGGCGGAAGTGGGCGCCGATCGCATCGTCAACGCGATTGCAGCGTACGAGCAGTTCGGGCGGTCCGACAAGATTCCGCTCATCGTCTGCGATTTCGGTACCGCCACGACGCTCGACGCGGTGAGCGCGCAGGGCGAATACCTCGGCGGCGCCATCTGCCCGGGTGTCACGATTTCGGCCGACGCACTCTTCCAGCGGGCGGCCCGTTTGCCCCGGATCGACGTCCGCAAGCCGGCGCAAGTCATCGGACGAACGACGATCGGAGCCTTGGAGTCCGGGTTGTTCTTTGGCTACGTCGGCATGGTCGAAGGGCTGGTGCGGCGCATGCGCGATGAACTCGGCGGCCGCGCCGTGTGCGTGGCCACGGGCGGCCTGGCGTCGGTCATCGCACCTGAAACGAACGTGATTCAGCACGTCGACATCGATCTGACGCTCCACGGTCTCAGGATGGTGTGGGAACGCAATCGGTGAACGCGGATTACGTGCGCGCGATTGAAAAGCACGTCTGCCTGAAAAACGACGGCCACCTGATTCGCATCGTCGGTCCCGCGTTCGAAATCGTCAGCCGCTGGGAGCGTGACGGCGTTCCGCTAAAAGTCGCCTTGCGTGGTATCGACCGCTACTTCGAGCGCTACTATCGCAATGGGCCGAAGCGGCGGCCAGTTCGCGTCGAATTCTGCGACACCGACGTCCTCGAGGTGTTCGACGAGTGGCGGCGCGCCGTTGGCGTCACAGGCAGGCCGGATGGCACGATACCGACCTCAGTCACCGACCCGCCGTCTGGTGGACACCGCGGTCCATCGCTGGCGTCGCATCTCGAACGCGTCCTGCTCAAACTGTCAAGCGCGCGTGCCATCGGCCGCCTTGGCGACGATGTCGACACGCTCATCGATCGCGTCTCCGGCGAGCTCGATCAGGCGCGAGCACGCGCGCGAGGACTTCGCGGTGACGCTCGTCGCCAGCTGCTGCAGCGACTTGCGTCGATCGATCGGGAGATGCTGGACACGGTCGCCGCGGCGCTGCCGGTAGACGTGCGAGCGCGGATCGAGGCGGACGCCGACGACATGCTGTCGGCATATCGTGATCAGATGGCGGTGGCGGCGTTTGCGCGGGCGCGACAGGCGGCGATCGATCAGTTGATTCGGGAGCACGCGAGTCTCCCGACGATTGCGATCGCCGGTTGATTCTGAGACTCAATCTCCACTCGACCCACTTCCGATCTGTTGTGATCGTCGTGCGCAACGAGGATGGTAGGCTACCGTTGCGTGAACGTTGCCTCCACTGCACCGAATATCCTCTCGCTCGGACTGCTGCTAGTCGTCACGCTCGTCGCCGCATCTGACGGAGCGGCTCAAACATCGGCGTCGGTCGCGCGAGAGCGGAGCGGTGAAGAGCTCTTTCAGAGCGGCTGCGCGGCGTGCCATGGAGTGAACGGGCGTGGTGGTGTGCGCGAGCAGATTGGCTTCGACGATCCACTGCCGGACTTCACGGCGTGTGATTTCGCGACGCCCGAGCCAGACTCCGATTGGCTGGCGATCGTGCATCAGGGCGGGCCCGTCCGCGCGTTCAGCCGCCGGATGCCGGCGTTTCGCGACTTGCTGAGCGACGCCGAGATCGAACGCGTCGTCGACTATCTCCGCGGCTTCTGTCGAGATCCGGCCTGGCCTCGCGGCGATCTGAACTTGCCGCGGCCGCTGGTGACCGAGAAGGCATTTCCCGAGAACGAGGCGCTTTTCACGACGTCGGGGCAGGGCGGCGACGCGCCGGCGTTGGGCTCCAGCTTCATTTATGAGCGTCGCCTCGGGCGCCGCAGCCAGTACGAGGTCCAGGTCCCAATCGACGCGCAGAAGTCAAACGCGACGTGGACCGGCGGCCTTGGCGACATCACGCTGGCGTTCAAGCATGTGATCCATGCCGATCTCGCGGGCGGACGGATCCTCAGCGCCGGAGCCGAGCTGTTGCTGCCGACTGGTTCAGAGTCCCGGTCGCTCGGGAAAGGAACGACCATCGTCGAGCCGTTCCTGGCGTTCGGGCAGCTCCTTCCCGCGGACGCGTTCATTGAGGCGCACACAGGCATCGAACTGCCCGCCGACACCGAGAAGAGCAGCCGGGAGGTGTTCTTCAGTGCGGCGATTGGCAAGAGCTATACGCAGGACTCCTGGGGTCGATCGTGGTCACCGATGGTCGAGTTCGTCGCCGCCCGCGAGATGACGGACGGCGAACCGCTGCTGTGGGATGCCGTGCCGCAACTCCAGGTGACGCTGAGTCGACGGCAGCACATCATGATCAGCGGCGGCGTTCGCACGCCGATCAACCGCCGCAGCGGACGCGACACGCAGTTCGTGGGCTACTTTCTCTGGGACTGGTTCGACGGCGGCCTCTTCGAGGGTTGGAAGTAGGACGCCGTGCAGGTACGCACACCACTCGCGCTGGCCCTTGGAGTCTGGTGCCTGACATTCGGCCTCGCACCGGTGTCTGGAGGCGGCCAGTCGGAGACGGCACCACGGGGAAGTCAGGCGCACGAGATCTTCCAGCCCTCCACCGGTTGTGTCGCCTGTCACAACGGCCTGACGACGCCAGCCGGAGAGGACGTCTCGATCGGCGTGTCGTGGCGCTCGTCGATGATGGCCAATTCGGGACGCGACCCTTACTGGCTCGCCTCAGTGCGCCGCGAGACGCTGGATCATCCAGGCCTGCAGGCTGACATCGAGGACGAGTGCTCCACCTGCCATATGCCGATGGCCCGTGCCTCGGCGATCGCGGCTGGCAGGAAGGGTGAGATCTTCGTGCACATCGGCCGCGCGGCGGGAGACGAGTCGGCACTGGCCGCTGACGGTGTCTCGTGCACGCTCTGCCATCAGATCAGCGCCGAACGCCTCGGCACTGCAGACAGCTTTACCGGCCGTTTCGCACTAGGCGCATCGGCCGGCGGCGATCGCCAAATGCTCGGGCCGTACGACGTGAGCCCCGGACACACGACGATCATGCGAACGGCTTCCGGTGTTCGCCCGGCTTCGGCCGCGCACATCCGGAGCGCCGATCTCTGCGCGACCTGTCACACGCTCATCACGCAGGCGTTCGGTGCGGACGGCCGCGTCATCGGCCGGCTGCCCGAGCAGGTCCCCTATCTGGAGTGGCAGCACAGCGCACTGTGGCGGGAAAAAACCTGTCAGCAGTGCCACATGCCGACGGTCGAACAGCCGACCGCCGTCACGTCGGTCTTCGGCGAGCCGCGCGACAGCATGGGCCGGCACACCTTCATCGGTGGCAACTTCTTCATGCTGCGCCTGCTGAATCGCTACCGGATGGATCTCGCCGTGCAGGCGCTGCCGCAGGAAATGGAGTCGTCAGCTCTGGCGACGATACGGCAACTACAGAACGACACGGCGCGCGTCGGCATCGAACGGGCCGAAAGGTCGCCAGGGACGTTGACCGTTGACGTCAGCGTGTCCAACCTGACCGGCCACAAGCTACCCACCGGGTATCCAGCTCGCCGGGCCTGGCTTCACGTCACGATTCGCGCCGCCACGGGTGACACTGTCTTCGAATCTGGCGCCATGACCCCCGACGGTGCCATCGTGGGCAACGACAATGACGCCGACGCCACCCGTTTCGAGCCGCACCACGACGTGATTCGCCGCTCAGACGACGTGCAGATCTACGAGTCGGTGATGGGCGATCCGAGCGGCGCGCCGACGACAGGTCTGCTGAGCGCGGTGCAGTTTCTCAAAGACAATCGCCTTCTGCCCCGCGGGTTCGACAAGCACACGACCAGTGACGACATCGCCGTTCGAGGAAGCGCTCTGGACGACTCGAATTTCAGCGGCGACGGCGACCAGGTGCGTCTCGAGGTGCCAGCCGACGGCGCCGGCGCGCCCTTCGTCATCGACGTCGAGCTTCGCTACCAGCCCATCGCCTACCGCTGGGCGAACAACCTCTCTCGATACAATGCTCCCGAGCCGCGGCGATTCGTGTCGTACTACCGCGACACCTCGGCGGCATCCTCGGTGGTCATTGCGCGAGCCACGATCCGCGTGCAGTAGGGCCCCGAGTGGTGTCCGACGGCTCGAGCCGACCGTGACCGTCGGAGACCTCATCAAGCTCGACATCGACAAGCCTGCGGCCGGCGGCCGCATGATTGCTCGCGTCGACGGACAAGTCGTCTTTGTCGCCGGCGCGATTCCAGGCGAGCGGGTCGTGGCCCAGGTGACTCGCGTGGCCAAGGGCGTCGCCTATGCCGACTGCATCAGCGTCGAGACGGCGTCGGCCGATCGCCGCCCGGCGTTTGCCGATCCGGCGTGCGGCGGGTCGGCGTTCGCGCACATCGATTACGCGCGCCAACTGGCGATCAAGGCCGACATCATCACGGACGGGCTCACGAGAATCGGCCGCCTGCCGCCGCCGCAACCGATAGCGGTTGCTCCATCACGGCCGGAGGGCTACCGCATGCGGGCGCGTCTGCACGTGCGTGCCGGTCTGATTGGATTCTTCCGGGAAGGCAGCCACGAATTGTGCGACCCGCGGCCGACGGGTCAGCTGCTGGACGAGACGTGCGACGTCCTCGAGGCGATCAGCAGCCGGCTGCGGGCGCTGCGGCTGAATGACGTCGATGAATTGGAGGTCGCCGAGAACATCGAGGCGAGTGCCCGTGCCGTGCATCTCATCTCGACGTCTCCAGTGAAAACCTCCATCGCGCCGCACTTCGAAGCCGTGACCGGCTTGAGTGGCGTCGTTTTGACAGCGCCCGACGGCCAGGGGAGGGCGCCCGCGACACACCTGGTTACGGGCGATCCGTACGTCTTCGATCGCCTCACCATTGAGCAATCCCCGGTGGTTCTCCGGCGGCACGTCCGCGCGTTCTTTCAGGGCAATCGACATGTGCTGCCGGCGCTCGTGTCCCACGTGAAGCGCCGGCTCCCGCAAGGCGCTCGCGTTCTGGATCTTTACGCCGGCGTTGGCGTGTTCGCCGTCGCCGCGGCGGCATCACGTCAGGCTTCCGTCATCGCCGTTGAGGGCGACCCCTATGCGGCGGGCGATCTGGCGATCAACGCCGACCGCGTTGGCAAGATCCAGGTGCACCATCAGTCGGTCGAAGCCTTTCTTGCGCACAGTCGGTCGCACGCGGAGGTGGTTGTGCTGGATCCGCCGCGGACCGGTCTCTCGCCGGATGCGTTGCGCGGGCTGATCGCCTCGGCGGCTTCACGTCTCGTCTACGTCTCGTGCGACGTCGCGACGCTGGCGCGCGACCTGCGGTTGCTCACGGCGTCAGGATACGAAGTCAGAAGCGTGGACGGCTTCGACCTGTTTCCCAACACACCACACGTGGAGACCGTGGTTGACCTGGTGCGGCCTGAGTCTTAGGGGGTAGAGCTCAAGTGTTAAGTCTTAAGTCTTAGGCCTTAGGTCTCAAGTCTGAGGGTGCTGATCAGCGCGCGTGCGACGTCTGCGCGGCGGTCAGGAATCCCTCGAACAGTGGCCGGAATTCGCCGGTACGCCAGAAGTTCTCGGGATGCCACTGAACGCCCAGGCAGAACGTCGCGGCCGGATCCTCGATGGCCTCGACGACACCGTCAGGCGCGGTTGCCGTCACCCGGAATCCGGCGGCCAGCCGCTTGACCGCCTGATGATGCCGGCTGTTTACGTCGCAGGAGTCGGCGTCGTTCAGCCGCTCGCGGAGCAGGCTGGCGAGGAGCGAGTCCTTCTCGAGCCAGACTTCGTGGGCGTGTGAGAAGGGCTGATGCGGCGGCACCTTCAGGTTGTGATCGAGCGGCCCCTCGAGCTCGCTCGGGATGTCCTGGACGAGGGAGCCGCCGCAGGCGACGTTCAGCACCTGCACGCCGCGGCAAATGGCGAAAATCGGCAGGTCGCGATGTCTGGCTTCGGCGACCAGCGCGACCTCGAACCGGTCACGCTCCGCATCCACGTCGACCACCGTCGGGTGGGGCTTTTCGCCATAGTAGTCGGGCGAGATGTCTCCGCCACCCGACAGGAGCAAGCCGTCCACGCCCTGCAGCGCCTCGACGGCGCTCACGGTGGGTTCGAGGATCCGCACCTCGCCCCCGACGTGCAGCACGGCCTGCCGATAGTCTTCGAGCTTGCGACACGAGGTGATGCCGATCACCGCCATTTGCGCCATGCTGCTACATCCGCGCCGGAACTGCAATCCCCATCAGATCGAGCGCTCGGGTGAGCTGGGACTTGAAGTAGGCAACGCCCGCCGCCCGCCAGAAACGGCGATGCGGCTGTTCCTCGCCCACGATCGAGTACCGGTGGTAAAAGGTGCTGAATAACTGCGCCAGGCCGAACGCGTACTTCGCCAGGCCCGAGAACTCCAGGGAACGGACCACCTGGTCGACGATTTCATCGAGCCGGGCGGACTCGAGGACGAGCGCCCACAGGTCGTGGGCCTCCTCGGGGTTGAACTGCAGTTCGTCGGCGGCCTGATCGTCGAGGCTGGCCAGCACGTCGGCTTCGCTCACGCCCAGGCGCTCCTTCAACTGTTGGAGGATGTTTTGGGCTCGAACGGCGGCGTACTGCAGATACGGCCCGGTCTCGCCCTCGAAGCTCAGAGCCTCCTCGATGTCGAAGACGATGAGCTTGCCGCGGGAGAACTTGAGCATGAAGTACCGGATCGCGGCGACCGCAATCTGGCTGGCGGTCTGACGGCATTCTTCCGGAGAGAACTCCGGATTTCTGGCCGCGACTTCCTTGGCCGCCTTGGCAGTGAGCAGATCGAGGAGATCGTCGACCTTGACCCCCAGTCCCTTGCGTCCCGACACCTCCACGAAGGGCTTTCGCGTCGCCTCGTCTTCGTCCGGGTAGCCCAGCTCGCGTGCCGTCGCATGCGACAGCGCGACCATTTCGTAAGAGAAATGAACCGAGTTCTCGGCTTCCCGGGGATGCCCGAGTGTTCGCAGGGCCTGCACGAGCAACGCCTGCAGATACATCTGTCGCGAGTCGATCACGTTGAAGATGCGGCTGGCCTTGCCGAACGCCGGGCTGTTCGCCACTCCGTCGCCCGAGGTCGTCGCCCACAGCGTCTTCCCGGTCCACTGGGTCAGGTAGGGCCGATACCGGAAGTCGCGCCCGAGAAGGCCGAACTTCCAGAACTGGTTGGCGATGTCCTTGCCAACGTACGTCACGACGCCGTTCGAACGAACGATGACCTTCTCGCGGCTGTCGCCGGCTTCGTCTTCGCTCGCACCTGGCTGGCCGTCGGCTGCCTCGCCATCCTCGATGCGCATGACCCAGCAGCCGGCCAGCCGGCCTTCGGTCTGCAGAAACACCGCCCCCTGCGCCTTCAGGATGTCGAAAGCATGGCTCCAGAAATGAAGCCGCAGGATGTCTCCTTCGTAAGTAAGGAGGTCGTACGACACATTCAGCCGCGCCATCGTGTTCAGGTGAGCCCTGACGATGCGATCGACGATGAAGGCGCCCATCTCTGCGACTTCGTTGTCGCCATGCTCGAGGGCGTGGAGCGCGGCGGCGCGAATCTCGAGCCGCGCCTTGTCACCTTCGTACCATTCCGTGACGCGCGAGTAGAGATCCCAGCAGTAGTAGTCGAATCGCGTCGTATCGGCGACGTGATGGACCGCGTCGAGGTTGCGATGTTCGAGCTCCCGAAAGCCAACGACGACATCGGCCACCTGTACGCCGGTGTCGTCGATGTAATTCTGAATTTCCACCGGTGTGCCGCCGAAGCGCAACACCCGTGACAACGTGTCCCCAAGGGCCGCGTTCCTGAGGTGCCCGATGTGCGCGGCCTTGTTCGGGTTGATCGCGGTGTGCTCGACGATTGTCTTCTCGGTGTCGACCGCCGGTGCTTCGATCTCGCCGCGGACTCTCGCTTTCACGAAGGCCGGGCGCTCCAGGTACAGGTTCAAGTACCCGTTGGGCGCGACGACGGTCCGCTCGACGCCCGGAAGGTCGCCGAGGCTGGCGGCGATCTCCTGCGCGATGACCTTCGGCGCCTTCCGCAGGGGACGCGCCAGCTGAAAGGCGACGGTGACGGCCAGGTCTCCCATCGCACGATTTGGCGGGACTTCGACGTTGAACGCCGGCACGTCAATGCCTGGAAACTGCCGGCGGACGGCCTCGGCGACGGCATGGTGAACGAGTCGTTGGACGGTCAGAATCATGCGCGGTGCGGTGGTTCCCTCGCCGGCCTTCGTTCCGCCGGCTCAGTTTGTCGGTAAGTTCGTGATACGATTACAGTTCGTGAATCAGAAACGCTTCGAGCTCATCGTGCTGGGCCGGCGTGTTCACATTCGCCAGCAGCCACTGCGGGTCGCCGAAGGCTGCGAGCTCAGGTTCGCTCACGACTCTGACGCGCAGCCGCGGGAACAGATCCTTCATGGCCAACCGATCGGCGTCCAGCTGTTCCGACACGATCGGCAGGCAGGTTCGTCGGTACACCGCACACAGTGGATGATAGCCGCTCTCGGTGCGGGGCACGACAACATCGACATCGGGCGCCAACTCCAGCAGGCGAGCAATCAGTTCTGCGGTCACGCAGGGCATGTCGCAGGCGACGACCACGGTGAGCTCGTGACGCGCGGCCTCGAGCACGGCTTCGAGGCCGGAGAGCGGACCGCGTCCCAGTCGTCGATCAGCGACCAGACGCACCGGCACAGCATACGACCCGCTGACCCGACCTCCCGCAATCATGATGTCGTCGCTGACGGCGGCGAGCATCGTCAGCTGCCGGTCGCGAATCGTGCGCCCGCCGATGACCAATGCGCCCTTATCGCGGCCGCCGAAGCGCCGAGCGTCACCGCCGCTGAGAATGGCTGCACTGGCCACGTCATCGCGATCTTATCCGCAGGATGAGCATGCGCGACGATGGCATCGGCCGGGTCTTCGTGGCCAGCCTGCATCAGAGCATCGCCGAGACGATGCCAACGCGGCTCGGGTTCTACGAGAATTGGCTGAGCCCGGGCGGGCTGCGAGACGGTACCATCGGTCTGGCGCCGGCCTATGCAGTGCTGAGCTTTCTCAGGCAGGAAGGGGATGCCTATCACGTCATCACGACCCGGGCAGGACGATACGCGGCAGAGTGGATGGTCGAATCGATGCAGCCGATACGACGTTCGGTCATCCGCTCGCTGCCGGTCTGGCTGCGAACGCGGATGCTCGTACGGCTCATGGATTCGCTCGTGAGGAGCAGCTACGCGGGCAGCCGCGCCATCGGACATGTCCGTCGCGGCACGGCGCAGATCGACGTGCGCGCATCAGTCTTCTGCACCGTTCGTGAGCCGGTGAGATTCCATCTGTGTGGCTTCTATGCCGCGGCGTATACGCGGCTGCTCGAGCTCTTCGATCTCGAGGCCCAGGCCCAGGTGCTCTCTTGCCGCGGCACCGGCGAGCCCAAATGCATTCTCAGCGCCTCCGTAGTCGGCCAATCAGTGCGGACGGTGGCGAACGGCGGGCGCACCGAATCATGAGGGTGCGACCTGGTCTGACTGGAGCGGCGCTGACCCTGTCGATCGCGCTGATCACCCCGCACCCGGCCGCCGCGCAGGCCGGTGGCGAGCGGATCCTCGTCATGCCGTTCGAAAACGTCACCCGGGACGGGAAGATCTTCTGGCTGAGCGAGGCCGCGGCCGTTTTGCTGACCGACGATTTGAACGCGATGGGGGCAAGGGCGATCACGCGCGAAGAGCGGCGCGAGGCCTTTGATCGCCTGCAGGTGCCGCCCGCCGCCGCCCTGAGCGATGCCACGGTCATGCGCCTCGGCCAGCTGGTAGGGGCGGCTGCTGTCGTGGTCGGGACGTTGCGCCTGGACAATGACGCGCTGGTCATCGAGGCGCGGCAGATTGTGATCGAGACCGCGCGGGTCAGGTATTCAGTCAGCGAGCGAGGGCCATTGTCGGCGCTCTTCGCGAACTTCGAGCGCGTGGCGCGAAAGCTCGCGCCGACGACGTCGCGCACGGTCGAGGAGGTCGAGCGGCAGCACCCGCCACCGGCGGCCTTCGAGAACTACATCAAAGGCCTGCTCGCGGAGAACCCGAAAACGGCCATCGGTTACCTGCGATCGGCGCTCGACTTGCACTCCAACTTCGATCGCGCCCGACTCGCCTTATGGGCGGCCTATTCGGAGCAGGGTGATCACCAGCTCGCCGTGAACGCCTTGACTCCAATCGGATCAGCGTCGCCCATGCGGGCCCGCGCCCAGTTCCTGCTTGGGATGTCCCAGCTGGCGCTTGGCCGGAACGATCAGGCGTTTGATACGTACAAGGCATTGTCGGAGACCCATCCGACGCCGGCCGTCTTCAACAATCT
>JBKPSC010000425.1:0-7553 GCA_046734915.1 Acidobacteriota bacterium
CAACGGTGGCGCTCGCCTGTGTCGGGCTGCTCGCGCTGTCAGCGCTCATCGGTATCCAGATCTACGCGTTCGCGCTGTTCGGGGCCTACCTCATTGTGTTCGCCGCCGAGCGGCCGAATATCGGGTCGAGATTCGCCGAGAAGTTCGGCGATTGCTCGTACGGCCTCTATCTGTATGGCTGGCCGACCGAGCAGATGATCAGACAGGTCACCGGCACACACAACCCGTGGCTGCTGTTCTTGTTAGCAGTGCCGATGACATTAGTCTTCGCCCTCCTCTCGTGTCATATCATCGAACGCCCGGCGATGCAGATGCGGTCGACAGTCGTGGCGCGGCTCAAGGCGCTCACCCGACCGATGATGGCGGCGCGGCCCGCTGCCGTCCTGGCCGCGAAGGCCGTCTTCGTGGTGGGGACGGCGCTCATCCTCGTGTCGAGATACCGCTGGTGGTACTTCATCGAGAGCATGGCGGAGCTGCTCGTCTGGGTGGTCGCCGGCGCTCTTCTCGGCGCCGTGCTGAACGCTACGATCGTGAAATTCGCGACGAAGAAATCCGCTGTCGGTGTGAGCTAGCTCGTCACCACGATTCAGTCGAACTGCTGATGTCTGAGTGGTGAAGCTCGGCGACTCGGCCGTAGCCGCGTCGAGCTGACGCACTTTTCTGCCTTATCGGCATGAGTCGTGCGGCACGAGCCGCGCACGATCGGCCCCCGTCGTCATTTTCCGGGTGTTTTCTCGAGCGGATAAGGCGAAACCACAGCGCGCCGTGGCGAGAGGAGCCGCCTTGTGTGGATTACGACGAAGCGCGCGGCGCGCGCCACCTGCCTGACGTTCTTCCTGCTGCTCATCGCCGCGCCCATCGCACTGGGGCAGAGCGCCGACGAGCTCGCGAAACAGACCCAAAATCCAGTCGCAAGCCTCATCAGCGTTCCGTTCCAGCCAACTGGGACGTCGGTCTCGGCTCGCGCGAGGCGATCGGCACGACGCTCAACATTCAGCCGGTGGCGCCGTTCCCGTTGACCAGGGCGTGGAACGTGATCCTGCGCGTGATCATGCCGCTCGTGTCACAGCCGACCGACGACGGCCTGCGCATCAACGGGATGAGCGACACGGTCGCCACGGTGTTTCTGTCCCCGTCGCAAGGCGGCAAGATCATCTGGGGCGCCGGTCCAGCAATGATGCTGCCGACCGCCACGAACAATGCGCTGGGCAAAGAGCAGGTCGGCTTCGGTCCCTCGATTGTCGCCCTGGTGCAGCCCGGACGCTGGACCGTCGGAATCCTCTGGAATCAGATCTGGTCAGTGGGCGGCGCGATCGATCGCGAGGATGTCAACCAGGGCTTCTTTCAGCCGTTCGTCAACTACAACGTCGGAGACGGCATCGCCCTCGGCACCACCATCGAGGCGAATGCCGGCTGGGATGGTGACGAGGTGTGGAATTCGGCGCTCATCTTCACGGCGAGCAAGGTGACGACGCTCGGCCGGCGGCCGGTCAACTTCGTGTTCGGCGCCGGACCGATGATCGCGAGCCCCATCGGTGGCGCCAATTGGAAGCTCAGGGTGCAGGCGAATTTCCTGTTCCCGCGCTGAACGCGAGGAGTGAGATATGCGACGAATGTCATGGCTACGCGTTGTAGCGTGCAGCGCCCTGCAGGTGATGATTGGTGTTTCGGCCGCTTACGCGCAGTTGAATACGCAGCACATCAAGGGCACGGTCGGCCTGAAAGGCGGGTCGCAACCGCCGCCCAACATCTACCTCATCGCCCGCTGCTCTATCGCTACAGCACCGACGAAGTGAAGGACGGCGACGGCGATCGGCTGCCGGGGAATGCGAGCGTCACTTCCTTCGCCACCGCCGGTGGCTTCAGCGTCGTGACGCCGAAGAAGATCCTGGGCGGCAATTACGGGTTTCAGATGCTGTTCCCGGCTGGTATCCACAATCAGCTCCAAGGTGGTTCCGTCGAGGGCGGCGGCGGCCTGACCGATTCCGCCATCGTGCCCATCAGTCTCGGCTGGCACTTCAAGCGCGTTAACGCCATCGCCAACTACTCGGTATCACCCGGGCGCGGACGATGGCCGGTTTGGGAGAAAGATCCAACACCGGCTACGGCGTGGTCGGCCACGAGCCTGCCGTCGGTGCCACCGTGTACTTGACCGATTCGCGGCAGTTTCATGCCGCCACCGTCGCTTACTGGACGTTCAGCACCCATAAACGAAACAGCGATACCAAGGTCGGCACGGCGATGAACCTGGAAGGCGGCATCGGCGGCGACTTTTTCAAGGGCGCGCTCACGGCGGGGCTGGCGTATTACACGGAGTGGAAACTCGGCGACGATCAAATCGAGGGCTTTCAGGAAATCCTCGTTCGCGGCAAGAACAAAGTGCTCGCGCTCGGTCCGGAGGCGTCGATCCCGCTCGTCTGGAAACGATCGGTGTTCGGGTCGGTGAAGGTGAATTATCAGTGGGAGGTCTACGCGCGAACGACCACTCAAGGTAGCGCGATGACCATTCTGGCGACGTCTCTGGTGAAGCCGATCAAGCTGCCTGGCTAAAGCGCCGCCAGCACCGACGGCGAGTTCCTGTTCGGCGAGCATGTCAACAAAGACGGCGAAAAAGGCCGGGCGAGCCAGATTCAAGTCCTTGGATGCTGACTAGACACAAGAACGAGTCACCTCTAACCGTGGGCCGTCACAGCGGCAGCCCGCGATCGCGGTGGAATTCTGCAAGCTCAACCGGTCCGCATTTAGCGCGCCGCCGAGGAATGCTTCCTTTGCCACTCGGAAAAAAAAGTGTAGAGCCGGTATGCGTTCTGCACCCACTTATGCCTTACTGTTGCGAGAGTACGTGAAAGGAGCAATCGGCATGAGGACAGCAGGGTCAGCATGGATCGCCGCGAGTCTGCTCGCGGCCGCCCTTAATGTGTTACCCGCCTGGGCACAGCAGGCGCCGCCGTCGAAAGCGCCGAGCGCCACCGACAAAGTGACTATCAGCGGTTGGGCCCTGAGCATGAGCAACGTGGCGACCGGCGCCAACCAGACGATCCGGATCAACATCGACCGGTGGTCGAGCGTCTCGCAGCGCCAGCACTTGATCGAGACGTTTCTCGAGAAGAAGCAGGACGGCCTCCTGCGCGAGCTGGAGAAACAGCCCGAGCTCGGACGCTTCAATTTCCCCGGCTACATGGGCCCCGATCCGAACAACACCATGCGTCTCGGCACCGACATCCGGTATGCCATGAACTTCCCGGGTGAAGACGGCGGCCGGCGGATCGTCGTCATCACGCCACGGGTAATCGGCTTCCGCGAGCAGGTCAACCAGCCCCGAACCTACGACTATCCGTTTTCACTGTTCGAGATGCGATTCAACCGGGAGGGCAAGGGCGAAGGCAAGATGGCCTATGCGACGCAGATCAAATTCGACAAGAAGACGAACTCGATCGAGCTCGAGAACTATTCGACGGAGCCGGTGCGATTGAACAACCTGGAGCTCGAAGTCAAGAAATAGGAGCCTTCGACCACCTGACCCGCGGTTCTTCGATTCGATGTGATATATAGGCACTCATCGTCGCCCCACGATGAGTGCCTCGATGCTGCGGAAGCTCGCTTGGGTGTACGCCGCCGGGTTCCTCGGGGTGTTTCTCGTCACACATGCACCCTTTCTCGAGGACGCGAACGGTCTGTCGTTCGGCCTGTTCAAAATCGATCCCGTCGACGACCTCGTGCATCTGCTGTCCGGCGTTGCTGGCGTCGTCGTCGCCGCCTGGGCGCTGTCCTACATTCCGGCGTTCTTCAAGTGGGTGGGCATCCTCTACATGGCCGATGCCGCCGTCGGGATGGTGGTCAGCCGCGGGCTTCTTGACGGCAGCGTCTTCACCCAGGGTCCAGGCTCACCTGATTTCAGTCTGACCAACTGGGCCTTGAACCTGCCGCACATCGTCATCGCCGGCGTCGCGCTCGTGATTGGATTCGTGAAGGCCTCCAGGCCCGCGCCGCGACCGTGACGCCCCGGAAGCGATTCGGGCATCGATTGCTGACCGCATTCGCTCGAATCGGAGGGGCTCTGGTCGCTGCCGGTGGCCTCGCATTCCTCGGGGCAGCGCTCTTCATCGGCAGTCGGTGCTACAGCGCGACCAGCGAACCACAGGCAAAGACGAACCCCGCTCTCGTGAACGGCATCGCCGGATACACGAGAAACGAAGTCTCGACCTTCCTGACCCTGCCCGAGTGGTTCATCGTGTACAGCACCGAGGAACAGGCGCGGTTCGCCGGCACTCAGGCGCCGAGCCGCTTCCCATACGTCCGATCGATCGCGCAGTTCTGGCGGTACTACGGCGCGGTGTGCACGGCGACCAGGGGCGTCTACCCGTTCAATGCCGGCGACCACTTGATGCTGGCCGTGATCGGCACCAGTTTCTCCGTCGAGTACGGGCTGAAAGGACTGTATGAGGGTTCTATCGGCCGCCTCATCGAATGGATGGACGGATACGACACGCCCGAAGATGCCTTCGCGCAGCGGACCGCCGTCGAATACGGCAGTTTCATGCACTCGGTTCCCTGGTACGAATTTCCGTTCTTCGCGAAGCTCGCCGCGCTCTGGCGCGAGACGCCGCTCTGGGGTGGGCACCAGATACGGAAGTGGGAGCGTCGTCTGGCGCTGAGCGGCGAATACACCATCAAGGGCGTGTACGGCTGGCTGATTGGACGAGGATCGAAGGCGACTTACGGCGACGAGGACCAGCGAGTCTACGCGCGCATCGAGAATGCCGGCGACGGCGTCTTCGGCGACCAGGCGATCAGGAAAATCAACAGCGCCGGGCCCCGCGCCTTCGTCATTTCGATCCCACGCTACGAGGCGTTCACCGGCCATGCGCTGACCCTGGTCAGCCAGGGCGTCCGGTTCGTCGACATCGCCGGCAACGACGACATCCTGATCAGCGCCATTGGCCGCGCCCAGCCCAGGCGACGAGTGTCGGCGGGCTCGGTCGTTCTCGACGAACCGTTCCTGACCGACCCTGGCACAGCCCGCCTCGCGATCCAGGTGCCGGTTCACGCGTTGCACACCGTCGTGGCCGAGCTCGAGCGCGACGGCGTGAAGATCGAGCACCTCTATGACTACTGAACGGGCGCGCCGCAGCATGCGGTTCATCGCGGTGTCGCTGGCCCTCGTGCTGGCGGCGCTCCTCACGCAGCAGGTGCGCTACTACGCGGCCGACCCGAACGGACAGAAGGACTGTTCGCCGCTGGCGCCGCCCCCGCCTGCGGCCGTACAGGATGTCACCGCCGCGGACAGCTCTGCTCCCCAGGGCCCCGCGTGGGCACAGCGTGGTGGCGGCATCAACGACGTGAGCTGCCTCACTCCGACGCCCGTGTACGGTGTCGTACAGGTCACCGGGGTCGAGGACGTGAGACGGGCACTGGCGTTCGCCCGGGCCAATCGCTTGAAGGTGTCAATCGCCGGCGCTCGACACAGTCAGGGCGGGCACGCGTTTGCCCCCGACGCCGTCGTGCTCGACATGCGCCGCTTCAACCAGATGTCGGTTGACGAGGCCAGCCGCGTGCTGACGGTCCAGAGCGGCGCCACCTGGCACGACATCCAGAACCGCCTGCACCCCCGCTTCGCGGTGAAGGCCATGCAGTCCACCGACGTCTTCACCGTCGGCGGCTCGATCTCGGTCAACGCCCACGGCATGGACCATCGCGCAGGATCGGTCGGCGGTACGGTCAGAACCATGCGGGTCATGCTGCCGGATGGCACCATTCACGCGATCAGCCGCACCGAAGAGCCGGAGCTGTTCCGCCTGGTCGTGGGCGGCTACGGCCTGTTCGGGATCATCTTGGACGCCGACCTCGACATCACAGAGAACGCCGTCTATCGTTCGGGCCGCGAGATTCTCGATTACGAGGCTTTTCCCGCTTTCTTCAACGATCGCGTGGTCGGCGACGAAAGCTACCGGCTTCTGTACGGCCATCTGTCGACGGCACCGCAATCATTCTTGCGGGAGATGATCCTCTACACGTATCGGGAAGTGCCGGTTCACCCCGACTCTATCCCGCCTCTCGGTGAAGTCAGCGGTGTCGGCCTTCGACGCCTGGTGTTCAACCTGTCGAAATTCGGCGGCCTGGCGATGCGGCTGAAATGGTGGGCCGAGAAGCACGTCGAGCCGCGGTTGGAAAATTGCCCGATTGGCGACGCGGATGGCTGTCTCGTGTCGCGAAACGATCCCATGCACGACTCGGTGCCGTACCTGATGAACAGCCTCGCCGGCGAGACCGACATCCTTCACGAGTACTTCGTCCCGCGCGACCAGCTCGTCTCCTTCGTCGACGGCCTGCGCCGCATCGCGATCGCCGACCACGCCAACCTGCTCAACGCGTCGGTCCGCGTGGTGCACCGCGAGGACAACTTTCTCAACTACGCGCCGACCGACATGTTTGCGATCGTCTTGTACCTGAATCAAACGACCGACGCCGAGGGTGCCGCCCGCATGGCAACCCTTACGCGCGATCTCATCGAGCTGACCATCGGACTCGGCGGACGGTTCTTTCTCCCTTATCAGCTGCACTACACCGGCGATCAATTGCGCCGTTCGTACCCCGAGATCGGGGAATTCTTCCGCGCCAAGGACGTGTATGATCCGGAGCACATCCTGACCAACACGTTCTACACGAAGTACGCGCCACAGGTCGTGGCCGGCCGCCCTTGAAGCCACGCCCGATCATGCTGCAGGCTCTTGCCGCGGCGATCGCCTACCTCCTCATCGCGATGGCCTTCTCCTGGCCGCTGCCGCGCATGCTGTCGACGGCCATCGCCACCGACCCCTGGGATCCCATTCTCAATGCAACTGTTCTCTGGTGGAACGCGACTCACCTGCCGTTCTCGTCCGATTGGTGGAACGGCCCTCAGTTCTATCCGAGCGCGGGCGTCAGCGCGTTCACCGAGAACCTCGCGGGCATCAGCCTCGTTGTCGAGCCCGGTGTATTGGATCACCGGCAGCCCGATTGCCGCCTACAACGTCGCTTACTTCATGACGTGGCCGCTGTCCGGCTTCTTTACCTATCTGTTCATTCGCCGGCTCACGACGCGAGGAGATGCGGCTTTTCTCGCCGGCCTGGCGTATGCGTTCGTGCCCTATCGGATTGCCGAGCTCGGACACATCCAGGTGCTGGCGACCTACGGACTGCCATTGACCTTGCTCGGCTTGCACGGCTATCGGGAGGACGGTCGGACGCGATGGCTGGTGCTCTTCGGCATTGCCTGGATCGTGCAGTCGCTGGCCAATGGCTACTTCATGCTCTTCGGCGGCGTTCTGGTCTTCTTGTGGCTCGTCTGGTTCGGCACCCACCCCTCGTCGAAGCATCGGTTGCCAGGCGTGCTCGCCACCTGGATCGTCGCGAGTCTGCCCCTCGTGCCGGTTCTTCTCAAGTACAAGCAGATACACGAGCAGTTCGGCATGCGTCGCGAGCCGTACGAAGCGCTCTATTTCAGCGCGCATCCTCAGTCGTTTCTCCAAATCTCGAACCGAATTCAGATCTGGGGCGGACTGCTCCCCGACGGC
>JBKPSC010000426.1:0-4983 GCA_046734915.1 Acidobacteriota bacterium
AGCGTGAGAGGCGCTCGGGATCGCTCGTGAACGCAAGCGGCAGGAACTTGACTGCGACGTCGCGTTGCAGCTTCGTGTCTCGCGCGCGGTACACCTCGCCCATGCCGCCCGCCCCGAGTAGCGCCTGCACTTGATACGCACCGAGCCGCCGGCCCTCGATCGTCAACTCTGCGGGATGAGGACTGCCGTCGCCCCAGACCACGGCGGGCGACTCGAGAAAGCTCTTCGCGAGCTCGTCCGACGCCAGGAGCGACTCCACTTCCCGGCGCAGCGCTTCGTTGCCGGCGCAGGCCGCGGAGAGGTAGACCTGACGGTCGGACGCTGGCAACGCCCGCGCGCCCGCGAACACGTCTTTCAGGCGCAGCCGGTCATATGGGGGGAGTGCCACGTGCTGCGAATTCTACTCCCCGGCATCGTCATTCCGCAGCAGTTGCCTGTGCAACGTCGTCAGGCGGCGAATCCCGCGAAATTCACGATCCAACCTTTCGCAAATCCCCCGTGCCAAGTGCTGACGTACCTCGAATGTGTCTGAAGGTCGGCCGAATGAGCTGACGGTCCGGCGCGAGCGCGTCACCAAGATCTTGGTCGCTTCACTGCTTTAACAGGGCGGGCCAGTTGAGCACGACGCTGATTGAGGTTCGTGCAGCTGCGCGGATGAACACGGCCTGGGGACGGATAAGTCCGCCAGCCGACGCGTGACGTTCAAGAAAGTGGCTATCGTTTTCGGAAGCAGGCCCTGTCGAGAACGATCCGTAAGATGGGCGGACGGTGCGCTGCATGGATGTGATGCCCGGCGCGAAATCTGTTCGGTCTGCACCGCCCCGTCGTTGAAGCGGGTGGATCGTGTCAGGGCGCTGTTGGCTTCGTTGCCCCGCCGCCACGGCGTCGGTTGAACCATCCCATCGCTCCCGCGAGCATCGCGGGAACATCTCTAGAGAGGAGTTTTGTATGCGCCACACGACCGCCTTGGCTTGCGTCGTCGCCGCGGTGGCTTCGGCTGGCGACCCGGCTGCGGCCCAAATCAGCCACCTGGGACAGCACATCAGCGACCACGTCGTCTTGCGCGACGGAGCTGTGAGTGGCCGCGCCGAGCCCGACTGCCCTTCCACAGCGTCCTTCAATAACAAGGCCCTGTTTCGCGTGTGGCCAGTTGCCCTTCACGGCGATCGCATCACGAATCGGGCACGCGCCTCGCGCGCATCCTCGATCTTTTTGCGGAGGATAGTTGGCGTCGTGTTTATGCGGGTGAACTGGAAGTGCGCCCACCAGGTGCAGCCACCATCTAGAGACCGATGGGGCTTCTCTCGGCCGTCAGTAGACTCTTGGATGCCCTATGCTGCGCGCGCACACCGTGTCGAAATGGGCGGGCGGGCCATTACCAGTTAGGCAGCTGAGAACAGCAACGTGGTGATTGGTGCGATTCTGTTCGATCTCGGAAACACACTGGTCGGCTATTACACCTCGAGCGAGTTTCCGCTGGTGCTGCGCCGATGTTTACGGGAGTGTGCATCCGCGCTGGGCCAAACGGAGGATCCTGGTCGGGACGAGGACCTGTTTGAGCGTGCGCTACTTCTCAATCGGGAGCAATCCGATTACGCCGTTCGGCCGCTGGCGGCCCGCCTTCAGGAATTGTTCGGCGCGTACGAGTCGCTCGACGAGGCATCAGCGAGGGCGCTCGGCACAGCGTTCCTGAAGCCAATCTTCGCCATGGCGAGGCCGGATCCGCAAGCCGTTCCTCTTCTGGAAGCGCTGCGTGGCCGCGGCATCAAGACCGCCATCGTGTCGAACACACCCTGGGGCAGTCCAGCCGACGCCTGGCGCGCGGAGCTGACTCGCCACGGGCTGCTCGACAAGGTCGATGCCACGGTGTTTTGCATGGATGTCGGGTGGCGAAAACCCCATCGCGCGCCGTTTGATCGAGCCTTATCGTTGCTTGAAGTGGCGCCAGCCGATGCGCTCTTCGTGGGTGATGACCACCGATGGGACATCGTCGGTGCTCAGAACGCCGGTCTTCGTCCGGTGCTTCTCGAGACGGTTGTGCCGAAGCCACGGCGCGACCATCTGACGATTCCGAATCTTGCTGGCATCATTGCGCTGTTAACCGAGGCATCCGTATAGATGAATGAGACCTTTCGTCGTCCGTTCTACGCTGAATACGCCTGGGCGTTTGATCTGCTCATTGACCGGCCTGTCGAGAAGGAATGCGGCGTGATCGTCTCCTGGCTTGTTGGCCGGGAGATTCTGCCGGGAGCGGTCGTCCTCGATGCCGGCTGCGGGACGGGACGATACTCGCGCGAACTCGCACGCCGCGGCTACATTGTCCATGGTGTGGACCTCTCCCCGGAGCTGATAGAGGTTGCCAAGGGGACGGTCGGAGACCGGACCGGCGGCGTGTCGCTTGCGGTCGCGGACATCACGGTCCCGCCTACCACTCGATACGCCGCAATACTGTGCCGGGGCGTCCTCAATGACATCATTGACGACGACCGACGCGACGCTGTCTTCGCAACATTTGCCGGGGCGCTTCGACCGAACGGCGCTCTGATTTTGGACGTACGAGAGTGGGGCGCCTCCGCGGAGCGGAAGACGCGTGAGCCCCTCTTCAGAAAACGGGTCTCAACTGACCGTGGGGAGCTGACCTTCACAAGTGTCACCGAGCTCGATGCTGAACACCGGCTCCTGTTGATATCTGAGCGCCATGAACTTGTCGGGCGGGGCGATGAGCGCGTCAGCGATTATCAATTTGTCATGCGCTGTTGGGAGCGCGGAGAGCTCGGTATGCTGTTCGCCCGCCACGGGTTCGGCAACATCCAGTGCTTCGGTGCGTACGATCACAGCGTCGAGCTCGGTGCCACCGATCGCCTCGTCGCCGTGGCGCAGCTCTTTGACAGTCCGGACAAACCATGAACCTTGGAGTTCTCGCCTCGCATGAGGGAACGACGCTTCAAAGTCTGCTCGATGCGTTCGCCTGTGGGCGCATACCGGGGCGGGTTTCGGTGGTGGTGAGCAACAATGGCGACTCCGGCGCGTTGCTCAAGGCTCGCCAAGCCGGCGTTCACGCCGTTCATTTGTCCTCGAGAACACACCGGGATCCGGCCACGTTAGACGCGGCGATTCGAGAGGTGCTGGTCGCGGCCGCAGTCGACGTCGTTTTTCTGGCCGGTTACATGAAGAGACTGGGGCCCTTCGTACTCGGAACTTTTCAGGGGAGAATTCTCAACACTCATCCCGCACTCTTGCCAAGATTCGGTGGCCGTGGGATGTACGGGGATCGTGTGTTCGAGGCAGTGCTTGATGCCGGTGAGGCGGAGTCTGGCGTGTCGATTCATCTCGTTGATCGCGAGTACGACACCGGCCCGATCGTCCGTCAATGCAAAGTTCCGGTCCTCCGGGATGACTCTGTCGACGATCTCAAAGCCCGCGTTCGTGCACGAGAGAAAGAGTTCGTGGTCGAAACGCTTGCAGGAATCGCCACCGGTGACATTCGTCTCGCCACAGGCGCGGTGCGGTTTTCACTGGCCTGAAAGATCTCGCAGTCTGCCCGGTAGCTATGAGCGCGATGCCCCGAATCTCTTCGTCGAGAAGCGCTAAGGCACGGTGAGCCTTCGGAACGAGATCGCGTAATCGAAAATAACGGAGGAGACCTATGTCGCATCGGAGGACGTTTATCAAAACGATGGCGGGTGCGACGGCCGGGATGTTCGCCATAGGCCGTGGCTTGCTGGATGCCAGCGCACAGGGGCGGGGCCGCGGGCAGGGACCACGAGTGGTGGTAGAGCCGCCCACCGGCCCGGTGCAACGCCGTATCGTGCAAGTGGGAGGACGTCGCGTCCGCGTGGTGGATATTCACGCGCACGTCACCGTCCCCGAGGTCGAGCCACTTCTCGCGGGGACTGAATTTGCGGACGAGGGCGGCGGACGGCCCATGGGACCCGAACGCATTTGGGAAATGGATAGGCGCGGAATTGATGTGCAGGCGATAAGCATCAATGGCTACTGGTGGTACGGGGTGAAGGATCGCGCCTTGGCCGAAAAGATTGTTCGTGCGGCCGACACCGGGATAGCGGCGTGGTGCAAAGCTCACTCGGATCGCTTCGTCGGACTGACTTCGCCCGCGATGCAGTTTCCTGACCTCGCAGCCGCGCAGCTTGACTACGCGGTCAAAACCCTCGGCTTCCGCGGCGCATCGCTTGGCGGACATGTCAATGGTGAATCCCTGGCGGACCCCAAGTTTGATCCGTTCTGGGCGAAGGCCAATGAACTTCAGGTGCCGGTCTTTGAACATCCCGGCGGCGCCGAGAACGTCCTGAAACCGAACGCCTGGGAGGGAACCAGGGGCGCTCTCGGCAACATCATCGGCAATCCACTCGAGACCACAGTCTTTTTCTCCCACCTCATTCACGGTGGGACCCTGGACAAGTTCCCTAATCTACGGGTGATCGGCGCGCATGGAGGCGGCTATCTACCGTCGTACCTCGGCCGTACCAACGTCGCCTGCGATGTCCGCGCCGGCGCCAATTGCCTCAACAAGAAAACACCATCGGAATACTTCAAGGATCAGTTGCTCGTAGATTCGATGGTCTTTTCGCCCGAGGACATACGGCATTTGGTGGCGAAGTCCGGCCCGACACAGGTGGTCTACGGAACGGACATTCCGATCTACAACTGGCCCGACGCCATCGACAACATCCTGAAGGCAGAGATTCCCGACGCTCAGAAGGAAATGATTCTCGGCGGCAACCTGGCCAAGCTGCTGAAACTTTGAGGCTCCCAGGCTTGGGGTCTCATGATGTTCCCTGCCGGCGTGTGGTGCTCCTCACGCCGGCTCTCTATCAACGCAAACGCGAGAAGGAGCGACGGCCCCGCAATCCAGGCGTGGGCGCGTTAGGTCCCTAACGACGCCTGAGAGCTCCAGGGTCCCGGAAAGACGATACGAAGCATTAGGGCCGTCTCGCGGTTGGCAATTACGCCCGTTCTCGATCC
>JBKPSC010000427.1:0-11439 GCA_046734915.1 Acidobacteriota bacterium
CGTCAAGTTCCAATCACTGCAGCGTTGAACACTTCTGCGTGGCGATGAGGTGCTACGGACATTCGCATTCGCGAACGCATCGTGCGCGTGCGCAGCGAGGAATCACAGGTCTCTGGATGGGCCTTGATCTGAGGTTGTATCGACTTCTCGATAGCCACACCCTAAAACGAGGTAGTTTTTCAATGGTTGCCAACTCGCACGCGGGAACCCGGAGGCATCTCGATGGCCCGACTACTCTCCGTCAGCGTTGGTCTTCCACGCGACATCGAGTGGCGTGGAAGGACCGTGCACACTGGCATTTGGAAGGAGCCCATAGAAGGCCGTCGGCGCGTCACGCGGCTGAACGTCGAAGGCGACGGCCAGGGCGATCTCGACGGCCACGGGGGCGAGCAACGAGCGGTTTTCGTCTACCAGATCGAGTCGTATCGTTACTGGGAGGAACGGCTGGACCGCCGCGATTCCACTCACGGGCAGTTCGGCGAGAACTTCACCATCGAGGGATTGCCGGATGACGCGGTCTGCATCGGCGACCACTATCGGATCGGGACTGCTCTGTTCGAGGTGACCCAGCCTCGCACCACCTGCTACCGCGTCGGGATTCGCATGAACGAGCCGCAAATGGCTGCGCTCCTGACCTCCAGCGGACGGCCGGGCTTCTATCTGCGCGTCCTTGAGGAAGGCGAGGTCGGCTCCGGCGACCCCATGCTCTTGATCGCTCGCGGACCGGAGCGCATGACCGTTGCCGAGGTCAATGCATTGCTGTACTCGCGTCATCATCCCCGCGATCAGCTCGAGCGGGCGCTGCGAATCCCTGCGCTGTCCCCGGGCTGGCGGTGGTCCTTCGAGGCGCTGGTACGAAGCCAGGATGCCCACCCAAGCGCGACGGGCAACGCGGGTCTTGTGCCGGCAGCGGCTGCGCGGACGGCAACACCCGGGTTTCAGCCGCTGCGAGTGTCGCGGATCGATCGTGAGTGCGTCGATGTGATCTCGTTGTCGCTCGAGCCGATGGATGGAAGGCGGCTCACGACGCCACTCGCCGGTCAATTCGTCGTGCTGCGTTTGCGCCCGAAGCCCGATGGTCCCCTGCTCTTCCGAAGCTATTCACTCTCCGGACCTCTCTCTGACGAGCACTATCGCGTCAGCGTCAAGGTCGAGCCAAATGGCGCCGCGGGAAATTACTTGCATAGCCGCGTTCGAGCCGGCGACGTCCTCGATGTCAGCCAACCGAGAGGCAACTTCACCTTGCAGTCGGGCGACCGGCCGGTGGTGCTTCTCAGCGCGGGAATCGGCGCAACGCCGCTGCTGGCCATGCTGCACGCTCTGGCTGCAATCGCGTCGCCTCGTGAGGTCTGGTGGCTGCACGGCGCACGCAATCGCAAATCACATTCCTTCGCAACAGAGGTGCGGCAACTTCTCGGAACGCTTGCGCGCGCGCAAAGCCACACCTGGTACAGCCGACCGGATGCGGACGATCGGGTGGGGCAGGACTACGACGCGACGGGTCGTCTGGGGATGCAGGTCCTCGAAGACCTGCGCGTCCCGCGAGATGGCGACTTCTATCTCTGCGGGCCATCGAGCTTCCTCGGCGATCTGATGATGGGCCTGCCCGCCTGGGGCGTGCCTGCGGACCGGATTCATTCCGAGGTCTTTTCTGGCGGCCCTTCGCTGATGCCTGGCGTCGTCTCCAGCCCCGTGCGCGCACCGCATCAGCCGGCAGGCACTCCCGCCGCAGGGCCAGTGGTGTCCTTCGCACGCAGCGGCATCACCGTTCGCTGGCGGCAGGAGGACCAGAGCCTTCTCGAGTTGGCGGAAGCGTGTGACGTGCCCGTCCGGTGGTCGTGCCGCACGGGCGTCTGCCACAACTGCGAGAGCGGACTGATCTCCGGGTCCGTTGCCTATCAGCCTGATCCGCTCGACCTACCGGCAGAAGGAAATGTCCTGATCTGCTGCTCCCGGCCGCAGAGTGACGTGGTCATCGACATTTGAGGGTCGTCGCGCCGCAGCCGTTGCGAAACCGTGAGCGCTAGGGGCGGCGGGGCCGGCGCCTCCCTTGAGTATCTCGTCGGGGTCCAGGCCTCGGTCGATTCCGTGCTGCGTGACGCTCTGACCTGGCTCGAGGGCGAGTTTCTTGTCGTCGAGGAAGACCTGGACCTCGTCCGGCTCGAAGGAGACGAGGTTAGAGATGCGTGCGACATCGGGCCACGCCTGCGGGTAGTACTTGGCCGCCCGTTTGTGATCACCGATGTCGTAGTAGCTGGCCAGCCCGTACTGTCCGATAACTCTGTCGTAGTCATTTGGATGCCTACGCGGCGCGGTAGTAATAGTTCAGCAAGCCACCAATTCGTTGCCGGCTGCGAACACGTCCTTGGCCGGCTTGCTCGAGCGGCTGAATCAACTCATTACCGATGCCTTGATGATTCCGCTCCGTATGGTAGTGAGCGACGAACTCGGCAATCGTGCGTCGAAGATGTCGCTCCCCGAACAGGATCACACGCTCGAGGCACTCCTCTTTGATCGACCGCACGAATCGCTCCGCGTATGCCGTTGCAGTTGGGTGCGCGAAACGGTGTCCGAATGATTCGCACTCCCTCGTGTTCAAGGATTCCAGTACGCCACGGCTCCACTTCCGATCGCGATCGCAGATCAATATGCATCCGTCCGCCAGGACGCCATCAATCGCATTCGCCCGGTCGCGCAGGACCTGAACGACGAAGGCTTCATCCGGGTACGGGGTGGAGCCGGTCACATGGACGCGCCGCGACTGCAACTCGAGCACGAACAGGGTGTAGAACGTCACCAATCCGCGAGGGGTCCAGACCTCAGTGGTGAAAAAGTCGGCCGCCACGAGGGCGGGCCAATGCGCGCGGAGAAACGTGCGCCAGGTGGTCGCCCGCGCGCCACTGGGTGGGATGCCTTCTGCCTTCAGGATGCCCGCAATCGTGGATCGAGCCACGCGATGGCCCACGTTCTTCAGCGCCCCTTGAATCCTTGTGTAACCCTAACTCGGATTCTCTGTGGCCATCCGCACCATCAGGCGCCGAATCTCTGCGAGCACGCCTGGTCGCCCCGGTCTCCGCCGGATATAGGTCCATTTCCGCGCAATCAGTTCACGATGCCATCGAAGAACCGTATCGGGCGTCACGAGCGTGGCCACCTCTCGCAGTGCGGCGCGTCCGAGCCGCTGCCCGAGCACCGCGAGACGCCGCCGTTGCCCATCGTTCAAGTGCAGACGGCGTCCGCCAATTGGGCTTTCAGCACCCGATTCTCCTCCCGAAGAAAAACGATCACATCGCGTTCCTCGCGCTCGAGCCATCCCAGCAGCGCGGTGAGGAGCAACTGGAGCGGAAGCACGCGGTGAGTCTACGCCAAGGTGTCGCTCGAGTTTTCGGACATTACGGGTTCTGCTCGTGCCGAAGCCAACCGCACAACGCCGTGACTAACAATTCCAACGGAAACACGTCCGAGGTCTACGTCAGCGGCGCTCGATCTAGTTTTGGGGCGGTAAGCCTCTAATCGTTCTCATCGTCTATACCGTACATCGATATAGATGCCGAATCGATGTGCGACTCACTCTCGATCTGACAGCACCAGAATCGATCGCCCGCCGATCGGCACGCGACTGCCGCCAGTCAGCGGCGGACGCCGCCGCTTGCGCGACGGCGACTTGGTATCCACCTTGACGAACCATTGATGGTCGCCGCCGACGGCGCCGATCCTGAACTCGAGCGCTTCGGCGTGGGCGTTGAACATCAGTAGAAAGCTGTCGTCCTCGATTCGCGCGCCGCGCGGTCCGCGGCCGGCGATCGCTTTGCCGTTGAGGAACACCATCAGACTCTTGGCAAATCCAACCGCCCAGTCCTGATCCGTCATCAACACACCTTTCGGCGTGAGCCAGGCAATGTCCTGCACGTCCGCGTCGTGCAGTGGACGTCCCTGGAGCCACCCCCGTCGCATGAACGTCGGGTGGGCCTTCCTGAGCGCAATCAGCTGGCGGGTGAACGCGAGCAGCGCCTCGTTCTGATGCTCCCAGTCGAACCATGTCAGCTCGGAGTCGTGGCAGTACGCGTTGTTGTTCCCCTGCTGCGTCCGCCCACGCTCGTCGCCGGCAAGCAGCATCGGTACACCCTGTGACAGCAGCAGTGTCGTCATGAAGTTGCGCATCTGACGACCCCGTCGAGCCAGGATGACGGTGTCATCGGTCGTTCCTTCGACGCCGCAGTTCCACGATCGGTTGTGCCATTCGCCGTCGCGGTTCTGATCGCCGTTGGCCTCGTTGTGTTTGTCGTTGTAGGAGACGAGATCGTGCAGGGTGACACCGTCGTGCGCGGTGACGAAATTGATGCTCGCGTACGGACGACGACCGTTGTGTGCGTAGAGGTCGGAGCTGCCGGAGAGGCGCGACGCGAACTCGGCGAGTGTGCCATCGGCGCCGCGCCAGAAGTCGCGGATCGAATCGCGATACTTGCCGTTCCATTCGCTCCACAACGGCGGGAAGTTGCCGACCTGATACCCACCCTCGCCGACATCCCATGGCTCGGCGATCAGCTTGACGCGGCTCAGCACCGAATCCTGCTGAATGAGATCGAAGAACGCCGATAGACGATCGACGTCGTGGAGCTCGCGCGCGAGTGTGGCCGCCAGGTCGAAGCGGAAGCCGTCGATATGCATCTCGAGCACCCAGTAGCGCAGCGAGTCCATGATCAGCTGCAACACGTGCGGGTTCCGCATGTTTAGGCTGTTGCCGGTGCCCGTGTAGTCCATGTAGTACGCCGGCCGCTCGTGAATCAGACGGTAATACGCGCGGTTGTCGATGCCCCGGAACGCCAGCGTCGGTCCGCGTTCGTTGCCTTCCGCGGTGTGGTTGTACACCACGTCGAGGATCACTTCGAGGCCGGCCCTGTGCAGCGCTTTCACCATCTCGCGGAACTCGCGAATCTGGCCGCCGGCGGTTGGTTGACTCGCGTACTCCGCGTGCGGTGCGAAGTAACCGATCGAGTTGTATCCCCAGTAGTTCCTCAGTCCGCGCGCCAGCAGAAATCCGTCGTGCACGAACTGGTGAATCGGCATCAATTCGACCGCGGTGATGCCGAGCTGCTGCAGGTGTTCGATCGCCTTCGGATGCGCAAGACCCGCGTAGGTGCCACGAATGTCCGGCGGCAGCGACGTGAGTCGCTTCGTGAATCCCTTGAGGTGCATTTCGTAGATGATCGTCTCGTGCAGCGGGCGTTTGAGGAGAGTATCGCCTTCCCAGTCGAACGAGGAATCGGTCACGACGCTGCGCGGCACGAACGGCGCACTGTCTTCGATGTTGGCGGTATCGGTCGCCGAGCCGTCAGGTCCAATCACGTGGCCGAACACTGCGGGCTCATAGACCACGTCGCCCTCGATCGCGCGTGCGTACGGATCGAGCAGCAGCTTCGAGTGATTGCAGCGCAGCCCGTGCTCCGGCTCCCATGGGCCCGACACGCGAAATCCATAGCGCTGCCCCGGCCCGAGCCCGGGAACGTACCCGTGCCAGCAGAACGCGGTCGTCTCTGGCAGGCGCAGCCGCGTCTCGCGGTTCTCCCCGTCAAACAGGCAGAGATCGACGCTCTCGGCGACTTCCGAAAAGATCGAGAAGTTGACGCCGTGGCCATCGCAGGTCGCGCCGAGCGGAAACGGCTCGCCGGGCCATACGTCGTACGTCGGAGCGGCGTCGTCGAGGGGACGCTTCGCAGGAGCCACACGCACCGTTGTTGACGCTACGATTGTCCGTCACCAAACGACTCCGCGATGCCATAACCGCCGTAGGCGACATGATTGTCGCATCGGAGCACCGGCCACATCCGCCCGTCAGGGACGGGCAGACACCTCCAATAGTCCCAGTGCCCAAGCTGGCGGACTGATCGAGCCGGATCCTGTGTCTACTGAGAACTCTGTAGATATTGCGTCAGTTGAGGTTGCAGGCGTTCTCCGATAGCCTGCAGTCGTGGCGTCCGTCGTCGTCTCGCTCCTTCACTCCCTTCGCTTCCTGATCCAATCGCGCGCCTTGCTGGACCTGGAAATCATCGCGCTCCGACACCTGTCCGTCGCCAATATTGCGTCCGGGCAAACTATTGACGTTGGTATAGTCGGTGGCCGTGCCAGGCGCGATGCAGCGCCTCATTCGGGCTCTCGCCGCGATCCGATTCGCGTGGTCGACGCGTCGAGACCTCCTGGAAATCCTTGCCCTGCGTCACCAATTGGCCGTCCGCGCACGTCCGAATCGGCGCTTACACGCGTCTGACCGTCTGCTGTGGCTGACCTTGCGACGGGTGTGGCCACGGTGGCGCGACGCGCTGGTGCTGGTTCAACCGGCCACCGTCGATCGGTGGCAGCGCGCTCGGTTCGTTCGCCGCTGGTGGCGCCGTTCGCGACGTCCGGGGCGACCGCGCATCGATTCGACGTGCCGCGATCTGATTGCGCGCCTAGCAGCTGACGAAAATCGGCTTTGGGGCGCGCCGCGCATTCACGGCGAACTGCTTAAGCTCGGCGTCGGCGTCTCCGAGCGCACGGTGTCGAGGTACCTGCGAGAACGGCCGAACAGACCGTCACAGACCTGGCGCACATTTATTGCGAATCACCTTGGCCAGTTCGAGTGCAATACGCAACTGCTGTCACCAGAGGTGTCGGATGATGACCTCATCGACGCGTTTCCCAGTACGTGTCGCTCACTTTCGGCCGACCGGTTGCCTGCGTCGAAGCAATGCGCGCCGCTAGATGGACGCGTCTCGGTCCGCCGCGCAGGGCTTGGTTTGCCCTGCACTCAGGATCACCTTTGCGACCCGACGGGCATGCGAAGGAATGCCGGCCGGGCTCCGCCTAGAATCGGATTCTTTGCAGTGGACGCACGGCGGCGCGAGGGACTACCCGCGGTGACGGTCGAACAGTTCCGCCCGACGGCGCGAACAGCAACCGTGACGCGGGTGAGACCTTGCGTGTCACCGACCGCGATCGGTACGAGCATCATCGGAACGGTAGCCATCTGCGCTTCGTATGCGTGGGAGCGTCTGCTGGATGAATCGCGTGGGCGGACGGTCGGAATATTGGCGAAGCACAGGGCTGTTGAAGACGACGTTCTCTGCGAGCAGTCGCTCACTTGGGTGTCGGTGGCGAATTCTCAAGTCGTGTTGCAGACGCAGGCGAAAAACGTAGTCGCGTTTCTGGATTCGATCGACGGCACGTCGCCGCACAGGCTCATTCACCCCGTTCCGGGACACCGCCCACATTGAACAAGGTGCGGGGATTCGAGAGGCCATGCCGGCCGTCGGTCACGCCGCTATCGGCGTGTGATACAGCCCGCGACAGTGCTTCTGCCAGCCATACGAACAGACGTTCGGACTTCGATGCCGCGCGTATGACGGCATGCCTGAAGATGGTTGCCGAGACGCGCGGCCCGAGCCGCTGCTCGAGTCTGGGGTACGTCCACCGAGCCCGGCACGTACGCACCTTGCCCTGGAGAAGGACGCGCCGATCTCGCGTCCGGTCAGGACGGCGTCGGCGGGGCGGATTGTCGTGACGCCGCACGTCGGCGGGCTCCAGCACCGCTACGATCGCGCGGCCGCGTAGCTGTCGCACGACGTCTGTCCCACTATCGCCAACTCGCAGTCACTGGTGCGTTGAACACTTCTGCGTTGCGGTGAGGTGCAGCGGACGTTCGCATTCGCGAACGCACCACCTGCGCGCGGGGAGGAGTCACAGTTCTCTGGATAGCCCTTGATCTGAGGCCGTTCGACTTCTCGATAGCCACAGGTGGAGGCGGAAGAACTACTCAAGCGCCGAAGAGCTCGATCGAGCGTCATCTCGACGACTACTTCATCTTCGAGATCGACAAGAATCCCCGTGGCCTGCGTGGCGCTTCATGTCTATCGCGAAGAGAACCAGGGCGAGCGCTGGCCTGCTGGTACGTGAGCCCATCCCACGACGAGAATTAGCGAATCGGGCCCAAGCTGATTCAGTTCGTGGAAACCGCGAGCGTGAGCTGGGTTTGCGCGAGTTGCTGGCGCTGTCCACCCAGGCGTTCACCTATCCGGCTCACTGCCGTAGTGGGCGATGAGGCTCGCCATCTAGTCGTACGACAGATGCACACCGTCTGCGCGTTCGTCCACCAGGATCGTGATCGGCGCGTAGGATGCTGCGTCGGGGACTGTCTTCGCCATCTCCTTCATGATGACCGGATTCCCACCGACGAGGCGAAGGATCTTTGGAGTTTGTCCGCCTCGTTCCTTCCGCAAAACTTCGCCGGCGTCGAAGCGGATGAACTCCATCAGATCTGACGAACCGATCGCCCCGTGAACCACGTTTTCAGGTCGGCGACGGTAGCTGCTGCGACAGCCGCCTTGTGGAACGCGTTCATATCTGGATGGCCTATCGTCGCCGTGAGCCTGCGGACGATCTCCTCGAACGGCCTCGACGAGACAACGCTGAATCTTCAGCTGGACCTCTATCGTTGGCATTTCTCTCGCTCCGACTTCTCTGGTGTTTCCGGGTCCTCCGGTTGCGGAGCGATCAGCTCTACGCCACGGTGTGCAAGTTCGGCATTCAGTCTGTCCGACTCCTCGGTGGACACTCAAAACCGGCTTCGCGGGTTAACGCTTGGGTTGCGGTCATCGTAGAGGCGACACGTCAAGAAGCCCAGGATCGACATGCGCCCTATAGAGTCGCCGAACACATCCAGACTTGCGTGAACATCCATGGGCCGCGGCCAGGGGCGGTTTGCGCAAGAACCATGGACATGCTGGAGAGTGAGCAAATGACCGCATTCGGAGGAGCGGACTTTGTCAAAGTGCTCTTGGATCGCGAGAAGGCGGAACATCAGGGACAGCGCAAATCGCGCACGCCAACCGGCCCATCGAGGACCAAGAGCACCTCGATCAAACCGCTACGACGGATCCTGGATCCTACTCCTTCTCGTCCTTGTCACTGATCTCATCGATCATGTCAGAGGCGTGCTCGAGTGTTTTGTGGAGGTCGTCCAGCTTTTCGTCGGCGTCGGCGTCGTGATCAACCTGGAGCTCTTCCACAGCCGTAGAAGCGTCGTCGATGTCGGTGGCGAGTTCGTCGAATTTAGGGTCCGCCATGAGCGACTCCTCGGGTCCGGGCGCGTCAATGTGCGAATGGGTTGTCGATCGTAAGTCAGCGAGCGCCCTAAGGGAAGATACGAAGACGTTAAATTCGCGGCTGAGTTCCTTTAATCGCGCCTACGGGAAATCGCAAATTCGCAACAGCTGACCTTCGCAGGTCCAGGGTGACTTCTATTCGCGCTGGAGGTGCTCCCGCCTGCAGCGCTTTCAAAGCTTTCGCTTGTTCTGGAGAAAGAACTTTCAGCTCGGTCTGGAGACCCGTGGCGCATGAGATAAGGCGGCAGCATTTCGCGCGACCAGTCTCCATCGAATCGCGTCTGACAGCGCGGCTCGCAAGACTGCCCTCACGCCCCTGATCGTTCGGGGTGCCAGCTTCTTCAACTGAAGCCCCGCCAACATCGATTGCACTTGCTGGGGATTGAGCGCATGCAGTCGCAGATGCCCGAGTGCCGGGACGATATGCACATCCACGTGCTGCTTGTAGCCGGTGTAAGTTCGAGGACGCAGTCGTGGCTTGCCAGCGCTTTCGACCCATGTTCGGGGAACTGCTTCACCGTCTGCTTGGCGGGAGGTGCCTCAGGGTTCGAGCAGTTGACATGGGTGTGCGCTCCACGTTCGTCACATCCTCCTTCTCCACCATGTGTCGTTATATGGCGTCGATGGCTTCGCCGCAAAATAGCGCAGGCAATCGTGCGATGCGATTTAGAGCACTCGTCGGCGGGTCGCAGAATTGCCGCCGGGCGCCTACGGCTGCGCGGCGAGGACGGCGTCGATGAGGACATCGGCACCGTGGTTCACGAACGGGAGACTGATCACTAGGAGGAAAACGGCGGGTGTGCCCAGCCCCGCGAAGAATGTGACACGGTGCGGCCTACGAATCGTAACGAGATCGTAGATTCCGAGTGTGACCAACATAATGACGGGATCAAATTCGTCACGCAGGTAGACCGGCGACACGTCGGCGTCGGAATCGACAACCATCGGCGGTCCACATTCGCGGTGGGCCATGGCACACTGGGGAAGGAGCGAGCCCCACGGCAGGACCACGGACGGTCTCTTCGGCAGCAAGGAGGAACGCCCGATGGAAACAGGGAGACACGCACAGCAACCGGCCGGCCCGCAGCCACTTTCCGTGTCCTCGCTGGCGGGGCTGTCGGCGCGACTACGGGTCGACGTCGGCGGCCAGCCGGCGTGGATGCTGGAGATCCACGACGGAACCTTCTTAAGCAGGCCGGCGGCCGGTGCCGAGGACGCGGATGCGGTCCTCCAGTGTGACAGCGAGGAAACGGTGGCGGCGTTCAAACGCGGGGAGCTCAACCCGATCGTGGCGATGCTCCAGGGGCGCATGCACCCCGAGGGCGACGCCGCCCTGGCCATCAGGGTGATTCAGGGACTGCAGGCGGTGTTCCATCCTCCACCGGCCTCCGCGCGCGCTCTGCAGGTCGAGGACGGTGCCCGAAAGGAACGCTAAGCCATGCGCGTGGACACCGTGAGCATCATGGATGGCAACGAGTTCGTGGTCAGCGATGCTCGGGGTGACATCGAGGACTCGCCCACCGACACGCTGGGTCTGTTCCGCGATGACACCCGGTTTCTGTCACGCTGGGTCCTGACCATCAACAACCTGCGCCCCAAGCTGCTGTCCACCGACGACCTGGCGTACTACCGCGTCAACTTCTTCCTGGCGTTGGCGACAGGGACCATCTACTTGGACTCTCGTCTATCGGTGCAGCGGCAGCGCTCGGTCGGCGACGGCTTTCACGAAGAGCTGACCCTGGTCAACCATGACAAACAGCCGGTGGAGTTGACCGTACGCCTCGAGGCGGCGGCGGACTTCGCCGACCTGTTCGAGGTAAAGGACGACGACCTGAACAAGAAGGGTCAGCTCTATCGGCGTGTGGAGGGCGGCAGCCTGATCCTGGGCTACCGGCGCGGCACGTTTCAGCGTAAGACCGTCATCACCAGCAGCAGCCCCGCCCAAGTGAGTGAGGATGACCTCGTCTACCAGATCGCGATCCCGCCGCACGGCCGGTGGTGTACGTGCCTTGACGTCACGGCGATCTCCAACATCGCGCAGCGTCGGAACGGAGTCGAGAGAGAGGCAAAGCACGATCACGGCGTCACCAAGCCACGGCCCGAGCTGGAAGCGAACCTCAAGGAGTGGATCTCCGCCGCGCCCAAGCTGGTGTCCGCGCGGATGTCACTCGAGCGCACGTACCAGCGCAGCCTGGTGGACCTCGCGGCGTTGCGCTTCCACGCAGGAGTCATCCCCGGTGCCCTGCCGGCAGCCGGGCTGCCATGGTTCATGGCCATCTTCGGGCGCGACAGCCTGATCACC
>JBKPSC010000428.1:0-5585 GCA_046734915.1 Acidobacteriota bacterium
GCTTTGCGGTTCCGAAGAGCCGCCGGCCGCCGCGTGGTTGTGTCATCATGCGGTCCGTGTTGCGTTTCTGAGATGTCGACGCGTGGAAGTTTCCATCGTGGGGTCATTGCAGCCGTACTGGTGTGGCTTCTCGCCGCCTCCAGTGACGCGGCTCCGACGGTCCGCCAGGTGTTGCTCCTGCAGTCGCTCGACCGCGGCAGCCTGGTGTTCGACCGCATCACGGCCAACTTCCGCACCGCACTGCAGGAGCGCGCCGTCGAACCGGTCACCGTCACTGAGTTCGTCGTCGCACCCGCAGGATTTACCGAATCACCCGAGACGGCCATCGTCGACTTCCTGCAGGCGGCCTTCGCCGATCGGCCAAGGCCCGACCTCATCGTCACCATCGGCGGTCCGGCGGCCGCATTCGCCGGACGGCATCGGCACGAGCTCTTTCCGGAGACACCTGTCCTCTTCGCCGCGACCGAGGTCAGGTTCCTGCGGGATACGCCGCTGGCCGACGATGAAACGTCGGTGCCAGTCTCGATCGACTACACGGCGCTGGTCGACGATATCCTGCGGCTTCTCCCTGAGACCCGAACCCTGTTCATGGTCAACGGCTCCGGACCGCTGGGGAGATTCTGGCACGAAGAGCTCGAACGCAACTTTGAGCGCTATCGAGGCCGGTTGACGTTCATCTGGACTGACGATCTCTCGTACGAACAATTGCTCCAGGGCGCGGCGACCCTGCCGCCGGACTCGGCAATTTTCTTCATCTCGTCCGGCACCTTCGCAACCGGGAGCTGGCAAAGCGAGGAACGAGCGCTCGCCGACCTTTCCGCCCGCGCCAACGGCCCGATGTTCGGCGCCCAGAGCGTGTGGCTGGGCGCCGGCATTGCCGGTGGCCGGTTGCTGTACGTCGAGGACCTCGGCGCGGTAGCCGCGAACGTTGCGCTTCGAATCATGAACGGCGAGTCGCCCGCGAGCATCAAGACTCCGCCGCTCGTGCAGGGGCAGGCGGCGTTCGATGCCCGGCAACTGCGGCGATGGAACATCTCCGAGTCGCAATTGCCCGCGGGCAGCGACGTTCGATTTCGGCCTCAGAGCCTGTGGCGCGATTATCGGCGCGAGGTTCTCGGCGGGCTCAGCGCCCTCGTCGTTCAGTCGATCTTCATCGCCGGATTGCTGTACCAGCGCCGCGCCCGGCAGCGAGCGGAGACCGACAGCCGCCGCCATTTGGCGCTCGCCGCCGACGCCAATCGCCGCGCCACCATGTCGGCGCTGACCGGATCGATTGCGCACGAGCTCAGCCAGCCGCTCAACGCGATTCTGCACAACACGCAGGCCGGCGAGCTGCTCCTCGCCGGCAACCGCGCGACGCCCCAGGCGCTGCAGGAGATTCTGGCGGACATTCGCACCGCGGACGTCCGTGCCACCCAGATCATCGAACGGCATCGGACGATGCTGCGCAACCGTCAGCTCGATGCGAAACCGGTCGACATTCATGCCATCGTGCGTGAGAGCGTGGCGCTCGTCGCGCACGACACCCGGGCGAGGCAGGTGCAGGTGGACATCGATCTGCCGCCGGAGCCGTGTGTCGTCGTCGGCGATCAGGTGCTCCTGCAGCAGGTGCTCGTGAATCTCATGGTGAACGCGATGGATGCCATGGGCCAGACCTCGCCCGACCGGCGCCGCGTCCGGATCCGCAATACCGTCGGTCAGGACCGCATTGAAGTCTCGGTGCGGGACGCCGGAAGCGGGCTGCCGGGCACGGTCGACGGTGCCTTGTTCGAACCGTTCGTCACGACCAAGACCGACGGCATCGGCATCGGCCTGACCATCGCCCGCAGCATCGTCGAAGCCCATCGCGGCAGGATGGACGCGCGCAACAACCCGGAGGGCGGCGCGACGTTCACCGTGACGTTGCCCCTCAAGGGGTCGCCGGCGGTCGCGTCAGCATGAGGCACAGAGATGTCGGGCACCATCGTTCACGTCGTCGATGACGATGAAGACGCCCGGAAGGGCATGGCCCGGCTGCTGGCCGCCGCCGGACTCGAAGCGCGGACGTATGCCGGCGCGGTCGAGTTTCTCGATGCCATCGAGGCGGAATCGCCCGGCTGCATCATCCTGGACGTCCGTCTGCCGGATCGCAACGGGCTCGACCTGCAGGCCGTTCTGGCGGAACGCGGAGTGCCGCTGCCGATCATCTTCGTGACCGGCCACGGGGAGATACCTGACACCGTGCGCGCGATTCAGCGCGGCGCGGTCGACTTTCTCACCAAGCCGGTCGACGGCCACGTCCTGCTCGCCGCCGTGCAACGCGCCCTGGCTCAGGACAGTGCCGCACGAGCGGCGCGCGCGCGACAACAGGAACTGCGCCAGCGATACGAGCGGTTGACGCCGCGCGAACGCGAGGTGTTCCTGCATTTGATCAGCGGGCAACTCAATAAGCAGGTCGCGGCCGATCTCCAGATTACGGAACGAACCATCAAGCTGCACCGGGCGAGCGTTCTGCAGAAACTGGAGGTCAGCTCGATGGCGGAACTGGCGCGGATGGCCGTCGACCTCGGCATCGCCCCCGCCGATTGACACCTGCACCAAAGGTCAGTAGCGGCCGCTACTTCCGACCAATACGATTCCAGATCGACCATGTTGGCCGAACCACGCTCGGGTCACGTCGCCGTCATCGAGGACGATGACATCGCACGTAGTGCCCTTGGCCGACTGCTCCAGGCTGGCGGGTTCGAACCCGAGCTGTTCGACAGCGCCGAGTCCTTCATCGGTGCGCAGCCCGCAGATCCGTGGCTCTGTCTGATTGTCGACGTGCAGCTGACCGGCATGTCCGGCATCGACCTCCAGGAGCGGCTCCGTGCCGAAGGCTCCGGGGTGCCGGTCATCGTCATCAGCGGAAACAGAGCTGAGACGATCCGCGAGCGCGCCCACCTGGCGGGCTGCGCGGCGTTCCTCTTGAAGCCGTTCTCCGGCAACATCATTCTGTCACTCCTCGGATCGATCGCCGAGCAAGCCCACACCTGATCCAAGGATCACTGGACCATCGTCCAGTAGATTGGCCGCCTGTAGCCCGTCTACTCTCCCCGGCACGTCAGCGTCGATTGCCGAGGGAGCGAGTCATGAGCAGCCGCGGGGATCTGCAAGACGCGCGTCATCAGTCGGTCACTGGAGAAGCCCTGGTGCGTCGCGGCACGACCGCGGCGCAGCACTACGGCCCGATCGTCTACAACAGCGACACGATTCGGACCGTCCTCGAACAACTGCAGCTCGTCGCGCCCACGTGCGCCACGGTGCTGCTGCTCGGCGAGACCGGCGTCGGCAAAGAGGTGTTCGCCCAGGCGATTCACCAAGCCAGCCCGCGCCGGCGGCTATCAATGGTCCGCGTCAACTGTGCGGCGATTCCCCAGCCACTGATCGAACGCGAGCTCTTCGGCCACGAGCGCGGCGCCTTCACCGACGCCTGGTCCCGCCAGATTGGCCGCTTCGAAGCGGCAAACGGCTCGACGCTCTTTCTGGACGAGATCGGGGAATTGCCGCTCGAAATGCAGGTCAAGCTCCTGCGCGTTCTGCAAGAGCGGACGATCGAGCGGCTGGGCAGCCATCAATCCATCAAAGTCGACATCCGCATCGTCGCCGCTTCGAATCGAGACCTTGAACAGGCCGTTCGCGACCATCGGTTCCGCGAGGATCTCTTCTATCGCCTCAACGTATTCCCGATCACGATTCCGCCGCTCCGCGAGCGGATCGACGACATCCCCGCGCTCGTCTGGACGTTCGTCGACGAATTGTCACGCTCGTTCGGCAAGCAGATTGACGCGATCTCGAATCGCAGCCTCGTCGAACTGCAGCGCTATCCGTGGCCGGGCAACGTCCGCGAACTGCGCAATCTCATCGAGCGCGAGATGGTGATCGCCAAAGGGTCATGCCTGAAGCCGACGGTCGCACCGGTCAAGCCATCGATGCCAGCGATCGGGAGCACGCGTCTCATCGACGTGCAGATCGAGCACATCAAGTCGGTGCTCGAGGTGTGCGGATGGCGCGTGCGCGGACTCGACGGCGCGGCGCAACGACTGGGCGTCAAACCGACGACATTGGAGAGCCGGATGGCCAGGCTAGGGATCGCGCGAACCGCGAGGCCGGCCTGACGGACTGGCAGCGACAGCGTGCGCCATAAAAGGAGCTCATTTGCATCAACACCGCTCGGACCTGCGCCCACTTCGCTGCCCGAACTGCGAGTCAGACCGCGTCCAAACGGCGAGATCGAAGGAGGAGGGGTTCTGGTTCTTCTGTACGCTCTGCACCACCCTGTTCAGCCTCGCTACTGAGCCTTCTTCCCGACCGGCAGACGTCGAATGCACGTGGAAACACTCGAGTGGCAAGCCGGAGCGTTGCCGCTCACGCTGAGGGCCGGCGAGATCGCCCGTCACTCGTGCCTGGTGGCGATACGATGAGGCGTGACGATCGCTCGCCTGCCGGTCGTAGTCGTGCTCGACAACGTGCGCAGCATCTACAACACCGGAGCATTCTTCCGAACGGCCGATGGCTGCGGCGTGGAGCGGCTGGTGCTGTGCGGCATCACGCCGAGACCCGGCAACGGCGACCGGGCGCAGCGCGGCATTGCGAAGACGGCGCTCGGCGCAGAGCTCACCGTGCCCTGGCAGCACGAACCCGATACCGGCGCAGCCCTTTCGGCGCTCGCCGCCGCCGGTTATTACATCGTCGCGGTTGAGACCTCGCCCCACGCAGTGGATCTGTACAAGTGGACACCTGCCTGGCCGCTGTGCCTGGTCTTCGGCCACGAACGTGAGGGCGTGGCCGTCGCGCTCTCTGATCGCATCGAGACGCACGTCCGCATCCCGATGCTGGGCCAGAAGCGCTCGCTGAACGTCGCGACAGCGGCCGGCGTGGTGCTGTACGAACTGCTCCGCCGCCGGCTCTGAAGTTGCAGATCTACCACGTGATCGTCCCTCCGGGTGGAGGCCAAAGCCCCATCAACTGGCGCAGCGTGATGACCTGGCCCAGATGATGGGCGTTGTGCAGCGCCGCATGCATGATACCGGACCCGTGCGACTCCTTGGCCAGGACGGGGATCTGAACGCCCGGCGGCAGGAGCGGTGCGCCGAGTGAGTCGGATTCGTGTGCGATTCGCTTGGCCTCTTCGATGGACTGGAGGCAGCGCGTACGCACCGCGTCCCAGCCATCGGCCGGAACGGCCGGCCACCCGTCGGCCGCATGCTGGGCGATTCCAGTGAATCCGGTGACGGCGCAACCATTGAACCACTCCTGCCAGTAGCACATGTGGGCGACGATCTCGGCAATCGAGTGCGGCAGGCCATGCGGCTTCGCGTGCGCCTGGTCGGCGGTGAGCCCGTCGAGCACGCGGATAGGCCCCAGAAAGACGCCTTCGCCACCGAGTGTGTCGATCAACAGACTTCGGTCATCAATTGTGTGGAGCGCGGTCATGCTGACGTCCCCCTTTTCTCGTGGTCCCCAGCCTAGATCCGGTCACCTCCATGCAGGCATCTGCAAAATGAACACTGGCCCAGATTTCTCTCGTCGAATTTCGCCTCTGCGCCGGTCTTTAGATAGCGATA
>JBKPSC010000429.1:0-7911 GCA_046734915.1 Acidobacteriota bacterium
CGCAGATCAGCGTTGAACAGCGGAGCACCGATGTCGCGGTAGAAGTCACCGACCCCGGCGGCCGCCTGATGGCCGAGTTCGATGACGAGCCCGGCGCTCGCGCGTTCGAGGAGGTGACTCTCGTCGCCGAACGCACCGGCACCTACATCCTCACGGTCCGGCCAGCGTCGGCGACGACGCGCGCCGGTTCCTACTTCATTCGCCTCGTGGTCCGCCGGGCGGCGACCGCTGGCGACCGCACAGGGCAGCAGTCGCAAACGCTTCGCACGAATGCGGCACGCCTCGCCGCTGCCGGCCGGTTCGACGAGGCCCGGCGCCTGTTCGAACAGGCGATGACGATGACGGTCGAGATCCGCGGCCGTGCCGACCGGGACGTTGGTCGGCTCTCGCTCCAGCTCGCCTCCAACGCCCTCGCCATGCGTGACGACGCGCGGGCGCGAGAGCTGGCGATGCGTGCGGCTGCGATCTTCGACCAGTCGGGCGGCGGCGACGATGTGTTTGCCGCCAGAGCCCAGACCCTCATCGCCACAGCGCACCAGCATGCCGGTGAAGTCGCGCAGGCCGAAGCGCTGCTGCAGCCGGCCCTCGCCCTGTTCGCACGCACGCTCGGTCCGGATCATGCCTGGTCAATCGACGGCCTGATCTCGCAAGCCAGCATCCGCTATGACGCCGGCGACGTGGAGTCGGCAGAATCACTCAATCGCCGTGCGCTGGCCATGCTGGAGGCGGCCGGCGATACGAACGGCATCCCATATACGGCGCTCCTGAACAACCTCGGCCAGGTTCTTCAGCAGAAAGGCGAGATGGCACAGGCCGAGACGCTGTTCCTCCGCTCGCTGGCGAACGCCGAACGCCTCGAAGGCGCCCGTAGCTATCGCGTCACGACGACGCTGCAGAATCTCGGCATCGTCGCGCGGCAGCGCGGCGACTACGGCAAAGCCCTCGAATACGATACGCGGGCGCTTTTCGTGCGCCAGGCACTGCTCGGACCCGAGCACGCCGATATCGCGCCGCTCTTGAACAATCTGGCGGTGCTGTACCGCAGTACCGGCGACGAACGCCACGCGCTGCCGATGCTGTTCCGGGCGCTCGCGATCCGCGAGCGAACCGTCGGTCCGTACCATCGAGGCACGCTGACCACGGTGGGCAACATCGCCAGGTCGTACGCGACGATCGGCGACATGCCGCAGGCGATCGAATTCGAGCGCCGCGCCGACGCGATCGTGGAGGAGCAGCTGGCGTTGAACCTCTCGGTCGGGTCCGAGCGGCAGAAGCTGGCTTTCGTCCGCAGCGTCGCCGAGCGCACGGATCGCGCGATCTCGCTCCATCTCGACCGGGCGCCGACGGATCCGGGCGCCGCTGCGCTCGCCGCGCTGGTGCTCCTCCAGCGCAAGGGCCGCGTGCAGGATTCGATGGCAGACGTGTTCGGCGTGGTGCGCAGCCGGGTCACCGATGCCGGCGACCGCGCGGACATGGATCATCTGAATGAGACGCGGCGCCGGCTCGCCCAGGCGGCGCTCGGGGCCGCAACCATGGCCTCCCGTGAAGCACGACAGACGTTTGCCGCGATGGAAGCCGAGGCGGAACGGCTCGAAGCGTCGCTCAGTGCGCATAGCGCCGAGTACCGCGCGCAAATGCAGAGTACCTCGCTCGCGGCGGTGCAGGAGGCGCTGCCGGACGAAGCCGCGCTGATCGAGTACGCCGTTTACCGGCCGTTTCACCCGGACGCCGCGAAGCGCGCCGACGAGTACGATCCGGCCCGTTACGCCGCCTACGTCATCCGGCGCAACTCGGGTCCCACCGGCGTCGATCTCGGCGATGCGCGGACGATCGAGCGGGCGGTCGACGTATTGCGCGACGCGTTGCGCGATCCGACGACTGCCGAGGCTGAGGTGAAAGCGCGGGCGGCGGCGCTGTTCGATTTGGTCGTCCGGCCGCTGACGACTGCGGTGGACGGGGCGTCGCGGCTGGTGATTTCACCGGACGGGCATTTGAGCCTGGTTCCATTCGAGGCGCTCGTCGGCGAGGACGGACGCTATGTCGTCGAGCGTTACGCGACGAGTTATGTCACGAGCGGCCGTGATCTGCTACGAATGCGCCTGCCACAGCGAGCGCCCACCGATCCGGTGATCGTTGCCGATCCAAGTTTCGGTGATCCGCCCGCCGCCGCAGCCGCCTCCGCAGTGCGGCCGCGATCTCTCTCGCATCACAGCCCAGCGACCAGCACGCTGGGATCGATCGCGTACTTCTCGCCATTGGCCGCGAGCGGTCACGAAGCGCGTGCCATCAAGGCGCTGTTTCCCCACGCGCGGCTGCTGACGGGCCCCGAGGCGACCAAGGAAAACATCCGGCGTCTCAGCGCGCCGCGTATATTGCATATCGCCTCGCACGCGTTCTTTCTCGACGATGCGCCAGCCGCTGCGGCAGGCCCTTCAGTAAATCCGTTGATTCGCTCGGGGCTGGCGTTGGCTGGTGCCAACGCGAAGCCTGATCGCGCCGATGGCGTTCTCACCGCCCTCGAGGCCTCGGGGATGGATCTGTGGGGCACCGAGCTCGTCACGCTGTCCGCCTGCGATACAGGCGTAGGTGAAGTCCACAACGGCGAGGGGGTCTACGGTCTGCGCCGAGCGTTCGTCCTGGCCGGCGCACAGAGCCTGGTGATGACTCTGTGGCCGGTCAGCGACTACGTGGCGCGCGACACGATGGTCGCGTACTACAGTGGCTTGCGCGACGGGTTGGGCCGCGGCGACGCGCTGCGACAAGCGAAACTCGCCGTCCTGCAACAGGCCGGGCGGCGTCACCCTTACTTCTGGGCCGGGTTCATTCAATCGGGGCAGTGGACGCCGTTGCTTGCCGCGCCGACGACCGAAGCCTCGGGGCGGCGTGAGTCGGTCCGCCCCGGCGGCACCCTCTGACCGATGGCGCTGGCTCTCGCTGCCGTGGCCGTGATCGCCGCCGCTGGCCGGATGGCGGTTCTTCACCGGCGGCTCCGCCGGCTTGCCCGGCTGACGATTGTCGACCCGCTGACCGGCGCGTTTAACCGACGCCATCTCGACAGCTGTCTGGCCGCGGCGATCGAGCGTCGGCGGCGCAGCGGCGAGCCGGCGTCGCTGCTGTTGTTCGACGTCGACCGATTCAAGAACCTCAACGATCGGATGGGCCATGCCGCGGGCGATCGGGCACTGCGGGCGATCGTCACGCTGGCGGCGCGTCGCCTGCGGCGGATCGACGCGCTGTTTCGAATCGGTGGGGACCAGTTCGCCGTCCTCCTGCCGAACGCCCAGATCGCCTCGGCGATCCTGGTGGCCGAAGATGTCCGGGCACTGGTCATGAGCACGACGCTCGACAGCACGGGCCCGCTGTCGATCAGCATTGGCGTGGGCGAGCTGGCCGACGGCCAGACCGCCGCCGACTGGATTCGTCGGGTCGATGTGGCGCTTTATCGCGCCAAGCGCCTCGGTCGCAATCGTCTCGCGACGTCGGGGCACGAGCGGTGGACGCGTCGACGCCAGCCCTCGCCGACCGTAGATAAGCCGGCGGCCAGCAGACGTTATCCACGCCTGGCATACCCAGGCGTGACGGCCGACGCTGATCCTCAGCGTGAGATGAGTGATCGCGACGCGTTGTCCGACGCGCTGAACCGTTCCTGACTCAGGCGTTGGCCAGGAAGCTTGCCGAGTTGGATTCAGCCCCAGCCCCAGCCTCTACCTGACCCAGAGCGGGCGCATCGTGACCGGCGACCCGCAGCGTTCGAACCAGTCGACGCCCTCGTAAACCATGTCGAATTTCAGCGCGTACTTGCCGGCGGCCGCGACCGCCGGCAGCTTGACGGTGATGTCCACGGATCCGCCCCCGGGCAGCGCATCGCTCAACTCGCCGCGCGCGAAATCACGATTGATCAGCGCGCCATCCGGTGCACACAGCTGGGCCCCGAGCCGGACCAGGCGGCGTCCGTAGCTGGCCTGCGCCGGGAACGCCCGCGTTGAAAGGTTTCGCACCCGGGTCTTCACTTTGAACGGCCGCCCGGCCCGCGCGAGGATCGGCAGGCCGGGCACGAGCGTCCGCACGTCGATCTGCGCCTTTGGCGTCGCGCCCGGGATGGCGTTGCCCAGATTGTTGTGATCCCAGGTCTCTGGCCGGATGGCGTCGAGCTCGGGTGCGCCGGGCACGAACCGCCGTGAGAAGGCGTCTTCAGGATGATCAGTCAGCTCCCAGCACAGCCGATCGACGCCGAGGTCTACGGCGACCCGCCGTGCGAGCGCCATCTCTTCGTCGCTGTCGTTCCACTTGAACAGGATGTATCGCCAGTTGAGAAACGGAACATCGTGGCCCGAGGTCCGCTTCTCATCGGCCATCGCCCGCAGGTTGCGAAAGGCGACCTCCAATTGGCCGCGCTGCCGGTACCGCTCGTAGCTCGCTTGCGTCGCGCCGTCGATCGAAAACGTCACCTCGTCGATGCCCGAGTGCACCAGGCGGCGCGCGCCGGCCTCGGACAACGCGAGGCCGTTGGTGCTGGTGTACAGGTAGATGTGCGGAAAGTGCGATTTCACGTACTCGCACATCTCGATCGCCCGCTTGTGCAGGAATGCTTCGCCGTAGTTGAAGAAGTCGATGCGTCCCAGGGTCGGGCCGACTTCGTCGATCACCTTCCGGAACAGCTCGAAGTCCAGCATGCCGGCTTGACGCGTCCGTGTAATGCCGGTTTCGGGCGCACAACAGGCTTGGTAGCAGGAAATATTGCAGGCCGCCGTGCACTCGATGAACATGCGGTTCGGCAGGGGACTGGCGTCGAGCGGTCTGACCGTCGGCGCCTCGTCCTTCTTCAGCGGCCGCTTCAGCGGGCAGTCGCCGCAGAACTTCGATCCGCCCTGATTGAGATCCTCTCGCAGCGAGGTGATGACGTGGCCTGCCCACGCCTCGCGGATGGACGATTGCCGTGCGTCACCGAGGACCCGCTGCCCATAGGGATCGGCGCAGCCGCAGACCAGCCGGCCGTCGCACAGCATGACGAGCATGTCCCACGGCCATGTGCACTGAAACCTGGTGGAGAGGAAATTGAGCGACACTCAGCTCTTTTCCAGCTTTCGGAAGTAGGCCTCGAGCTTGTCGTTCTCGTACTTCACGGTGTTCAGGAACAGGCTCTCGGCCAGGTAGGTCCGCCGCTCGCTGTCGTCCATCTGTTCGATGAGATGCTGGATTTCGCGGACCATGTCCTCGAACGTGCGATCGAACTCACGCCGGGCGGTCACCTCGTGGTAGAGCGCCTCCATGACCGTGAGCAAATCGCCGTCGAGGACGATGTCGGCTCCGGTGGTCGTCTTGATAGTACGCATGCTACGCCCCGAAGCTCCGAATGGCGGATGCCTCGTCCGCGTGGAGCTCGATGAAATTCTGCGCCCCGGTCATGGTCAACATGGTCTGCACCCGCTTCTGCACGCCGGAGAGCTTCAATCGGCCGCCGGCGGCGTTGACCTGACGATAGAGATCCATCAGGCAGCCGATCGTCGCGCTGTCGACGTAGGTCACCGGCGTGAGGTCGATGAGCACGTCCTGCCGGCCTTCCGTCAGGACACCGGTTACGATCGACGAAAAGTCCGCCAGCAGCGGGTACATCAGCCGCGCCTCACCGACCCTGACGATGCCGACCGATCCCTGTGCGGCTGTGGTGACCTGCATATCAGTGCTCTCCGGTTTGCTGACGGCCCGGCGGGCCGTCCGACAGTTCGTGGTCTTCGCGCAGCAGCGTGATCTGCCGCGCCAGCTCAGTCCGTCCACGGTTGATACGCGACTTCACCGTCCCCTCGGGCAAGGCGAGGCGATCGGCGATTTCCTGGTACGACAGCTCCTGCAGATCGCGCATGACGACGGCCGTCCGGAGCGTCGGGGGCAGCGCGGACAGCGCCGTCCGCAGCAGCGCCACGCGATCGCGTTGCTCGAGTGCGGCAATCGGACCCGCCTCTGGCGCCGCCGGCGCGAGCGTATCGGTGTCAACCCCGCGATCGATCGATTCGCGTTCCTTGCGAACGCTGCGGTAGTGATCGATGCAGAGGTTGCGGCTGACGCTGATGAGCCACGTCTGAAAATTCGCGCGGCGATCGAAGGTCGACAGCGACTTGAAGACCTTGAGGAAGATGTCCTGTGTGAGGTCTTCAGCTTCCTCGTGCCGGCCGACGAACTTGTAGGCCACGTTGAAGACCTTGCGCCAGTGCTGCTGGACGATCTGATTCCATGCCGCCTGATCGCCGCTCAGGCAACGTTGAATCAGCGTCTCGATGGACTCCGGCGAATCAACAGGCATCGGTCGGCAGGCGAGCGGAACTCCCGGATGATAGCAGGTGATATAGTCGACAGTCGACGGCCACCGGCCCAGCGTCTCAATGACACCAGCCTCTGGATTCTTCCGTTCCGGCTCGGCGCTCGTGTGCGACGGCGTGCCGCTCTCGGCGATTGCCGCGGCGGAAGGGACGCCTCTGTATGTCTACAGCGCGGCGGCGCTCCGCGCGCGCTACGCCGCCCTGGATGAGGGCTTCGCTGGTTATCCGCATCGCCTCCACTACGCGCTGAAGGCCAATTCCACCCTCGGCATCGTGACGCTGCTCCGCCGGCTCGGAAGCGCCGTCGACGCCAATTCCGTCTGGGAGATCGAGGTGGCCCGCCGCGCCGGCTTCCTTCCCGATGACATCGTCTTCACCGGCGTTGGCAAGTCGCTGAGCGAGTTGGAGCAGGCGGTGCCGCTCGGCCTGCGCGCCATCAACGTCGAATCGGCAGGAGAGCTCGAGCGCATCGAAGCCATCGCTTCGGCCCGTGGCCTGGTGGCGCGTGTCGCCATTCGTGTCAACCCAGACATCGATGCGCAGAGCCATCCGCATATCTCGACCGGTTTGAAGATCAACAAGTTCGGCGTTCCCTCGGACGTAGCGCGGGCCCTGATGACGTCGATGGCCGCACGGCCCCGTCTGCGGCTGGTGGCGATTCACGTGCACGTCGGATCGCAGATCGTCAGCGTCGATCCACTGCGAAGCGCCGCGCGGTTCCTGGGGCGGCTGGCCTGCGAGCTGCAGGGCCACGGCGTCGAGCTCGAATACCTCGATCTCGGCGGCGGACTCGGGATTTCCTACGACGGCGGCGAAGTCGTTTCGCCAGCGGAGTACGTGTCGGCGCTCGTCGACGAGGTGCGGCACACAGAATTGCCGGTGGTCATCGAGCCGGGCCGCTCGATTGTCGGGCCGGCCGGTGTCCTCGTCTCGACCGTGATCGATCTGAAACCTCGTTCAGCCGACAGCGCGTTCGCCGTGCTCGATGCCGGTATGACCGAGCTGATGCGGCCGGCCCTCTACGGCGCGTACCATCGCATCGAGCCCGTGTCGGCCGGCGACGGTCCGCTTCAGGAGTATGAAATCGTCGGACCGGTCTGCGAGAGCACCGATGTCATCGGGCGCGACCGACGGCTGCCGTCGCTGGCCGTCGGCGATCTGGTCGCGATTGGCGATGCGGGAGCCTACGGCTCGGCCATGGCTTCGAACTACAATCGGCGACCGTTGCCGGCGGAGGTCATGGTCGATGCCGGTACATGGAAGGTCATCAAGCGGCGGCAAACCGTGGATGACCTGATTGCGCTGGAGTCTCTTTAGGCCTGGTCGCTGTCTGAGGCCCAGTCCCGGCCCAGACCCCAGCCGCTGGCCGCCAGCCCCTATGCGGAGACCTGATGTCCGGCATGCTGATCGCGTTCGAAGGTCTCGACCAGAGCGGCAAGCAGACGCAGGCCGAGCTCCTGCGTGATCGTCTCAAGGCCGACGGCCACAAATCGCGGCTCGTCTCGTTTCCCGACTATGCGACCTCTATCGGCGAAGAGATCGCGCGTGCGCTGCAGGGCGAACGCGAGTACGGCGCCGACGTCATGCAACTGCTCTA
>JBKPSC010000430.1:0-5633 GCA_046734915.1 Acidobacteriota bacterium
ACGTTGACGTAGTAGCCGCTCTTGACCACGCCGTTCGAGCTCAGGTCGGGGCTGATGAACGCCTGCTGGCCGGTCGCCGGCGGCGTGTTCAGCACGGTCAGCGTCGGCGCGTAGCCGTTGCCGCCGCAGCTCGACGAGTAAGTCGACTGAGCCGAGTTGCTGGCGCGCAGCGACCCGATGGCCGACGCCTCGTTACCCGACATGCGGGCGCGGAGGAGACCAGGCACCGCAATCGCTGCGATGATGCCGATGATCGCCACGACGATCAGCAGCTCGATGAGCGTGAAGCCCTTGGTGTCACGAATCTTCATTTGCGCGTACTCCTTAAGTGGACCTGGTCAAAAAGTTGAGCCGTCGGACCCGGTATGCCCGCTTAAAGAGCAACCAGAATGCCAAGCCTCATCTGTAGCAACCTGACGCCTGAAGTCCTTGCCATGTTAGCACTTAGGCCCCCACGGACAGAACCGTTAGTGGACCCCTGTTGCTCGAAACTGACAACCCGTGTCAGAGCCGACCGACGAGGAATGTCAGTCGGCCGAATGCGACCCGCCGTTCCCCCGCAAGTTGTACTTCTTCACGTAGTAGCGGAACGACCGGAAGCTCATGCCCAGAAGTTCCGCGGCTTTCACCTGCACGCCCCCGGACTGCTGCAACGCCTGGGCGATGTAGCCCCTTTCTATCTCTTTGACGTGGGCCTCGAGATCAAAGCCGGCATCCGGCAGCGTCTCCCCCACGGGTGTCTCGGTCCGCGCCGGCGCCATCCGGATGGACGGCGGGAGGCTCTCGGCCAGGATGGCCGGCGAGGACTCGAGGGCGACCGCGCGCTCGATGACGTTCTCGAGCTCGCGGATGTTGCCGGGCCAGTCGTGCTGCTTCAGCAGCTCCATCGCACTCCGTGAGATGCCGCCGACACTTTTGGCCATCTGCTCGGCGTACTTCACGAGGAAGTGCTCCGCGAGCAGCGGGATATCTTCACGGCGTTCCCTGAGCGGCGGCAGCACGATGGGGATGACGTTGATGCGGTAGTACAGATCCTCGCGGAATCGCCCGTCGGCCACCGCCTTGGTCAAATCCTGGTTGGTGGCGGCGATCACCCGGATGTCCGCCTGAAGCTCTTCCAGGCCGCCGACGCGCCTGAAGCGGCGCTCCTGGAGCACCCTCAGCAGCTTCACCTGCATCACCGGACTCATTTCCCCGATTTCGTCGAGAAAGATCGTGCCCTTCTCTGCGACTTCGAGCAGGCCTTTCTTGTTCGCCTCCGCGCCCGTGAACGCCCCGCGCATGTGGCCGAAGAGCTCCGACTCCAGCAGCGTCTCGGGCATCGCGCCGCAGTTGAGCGCCACCATCGGCCGCTCGCGGCGCAGCGAATGGAAGTGCACAGCTTGTGCGACCAGCCCCTTGCCAGTCCCTGACTCGCCGGTCAAGAGGATCGTGCTGTTCGTGCGCGCCACGGTCTCGATCATCTTGAAGACTTCGAGCATGGCTTCGCTGCGCCCGATGATGTTCGCGAACTGATGCGACAACCCCAGCGTTCGCTTCAGGAGGACGTTCTCCTGCCGCAGCTGCCGGTTCTCGATCTTCTCGCGAACCTTCATTTTCAGCAGGTCCACGTCGAACGGCTTGCTCAGGTAATCGCAGGCCCCCAACCGCATTGCTTCCACCGCGGTTTCCGTGGACGCGAAGGCCGTGATCATGATGGCCAGCACGTCCTGGTCGGCCTTCTTCGCCGCACGCAGGACGTCGACGCCGCTGATGTCGGGCATCTTGATGTCGGAGATGAGCAGATCGATCGGATCGCGCTCGAGGAGCTCGAGGGCGGTCCGGCCGTTCTCGGCCAGCACCACCTCGTAACCCTCGCGCCTGAGCACAATCGCCAGCAGCTCACGCATCGACGGCTCATCGTCGACGACGAGAATCCGGGGCTGCCGGCGCTCGGTCGCTGGCGCCAGCGCCGCAGTATCGGCCTGCGTCATGCCGCAACTCCCGCCCGCACGGGCAGCTTGACTGCGACGGTCGTTCCGGCGCCGGGACGTGAACTCACCTGTATCTCTCCGCTGTAGTCGGTCACGATGCGATGCACGATGGCCAGGCCGAGCCCGCTCCCCCTGGCAAAGGTGCCGTTGAACGGCTGGAACAGGCCGTCGATCTGCTCGGGCGAAATGCCAATCCCCTGGTCTTCCACGACGATGGCGACACCGCCAACCGGACCGGAGGCCGCGGTCAGGCGAAGCGTGCCGCCGTCGGGCATGGCCTTCAGACCATTGGTCGCGAGGTTCCACACAATCTGCTTGATCTGGTTTTCGTCGGCCTCGTACGCCACTTCACTCTGAGGTAGATCGAGCTCGATGACGTGCTTCTCGTGAAGGTCGTTGCTGTTCCGCAGGAGAAGCGCGGTGTCGTTCAGCGCCCGGCGGACGTCGAGCTTGGCCACGACGAACCGATGCGGTCGTGCATAGGCGAGAAACGACCGGATGGTCGTGTTCAGGCGCTCCGACTCGCGAAGGACGATGTCCATGAGTTGGGCCTGCTCGGCGGTCAAGGGCAGCTCCTGCCGCAGGATTTGAATCGAACCGGACATCGAAGCCAACGGGTTCCGAATCTCGTGCGCGATGCCTGCGGCCATCTGCCCGACCGCGGCGAGGCGCTGCTGCATATGCGCGTCGCGCTCCAGCTTCTTGATGTTGGTCAGATCCTGGAACGTCATCAGAAAACCGGCCCGGCCGGCCGGCGTCTGCAGATGCGTCGCGGTCAATCCGATGTCGATTTCGCCGCGGTTGTCGGCCGTCTGATAGCGAAACTCGACGCGCTGCGACGGGGCGCCGCCCAGGTTGTTGTCGAAGACCTCGGCGATGGGAGCCGGCAGCTGCAGCACCTCGGCGATCCGCTGGCCGGCGACCGACAGGAACGAGTGTCCGGTGATGACTTCGGCGGCGCGATTGAAGGTCAGAATCCGCTGCGACGTGTCCGTCGTCGCCAGGCCGCTCGGCAGGCTGTCGATGACGTGCTGGTTGAGGGCCTTCAGATCCGCGATGCGGCTCGAGGCCAGCTCGAGACGAGCACCCGTGGAGCGCACGTTCTCGGCGAGCGAGCCCGCCAGCAGCGCGGCGGCGAAGAACCCGAAGATGTTCAGCGCCACCGTGAACTGCGCCACCCGGTGGGTCGGCAGGGTGAGCAGATTCGTCGCGACCCACGGATCGCGGAGAATGCCGGCGGCGGTGAAGTACTGGGCCACGACGATCGCCAGGTAGAGCACGCCGCTCATCGTCGCCACGAGCAGCGCCCCGCTGCGGTGGCGCAATCCACTGGCGGCAATGATCGGGAGGACGTAGACCGATGCGAAGTAGCTGGTAATGCCGCCGGTGACGTAGATGAACGCGCTCACGAGCAGAGCGTCGACGGCGAGCTGCAGGTCGATGAGCCACATGTAGCGATCGACCAGCCGCAGCGTGCTCGCCCACACAATCGTCAAGCCGTAGGTCACCGCGATCAGGATGAAGAACGGATCGACGGAGAACGAGCCCGGCGCGGTGATCTCGGCGATGGTGCCCCAACCGAGCAGCACGGTACTCAGCACGGCGCGCGCCATGATCAGGGTGGCAACTTTCCGCCTGATGCTCGTGTAGGTCATGAGTTAAATCGGTTCACGGGTTCACAGGTGCACAGGTTCACGGGCGCAGAACCCTGAACCGCGAACTTTCGCAACTATGAACCGGTGACCTTCTGAGCCGCACCTGTGAACCTGTGAACCCGTGAACTTGTGAACCTCTAGGTCAACTTACTAATCAAGTCGAAGATCGGCAGATACATCGCGATGACAATGCCGCCGACGATGACGCCGAGAAAGGCGATCATGATCGGCTCGAGCAGTGTGAGCAGGCCGGCGACCGCGGTGTCGACCTCGTCCTCGTAGAAGTCGGCGATCTTCGCCAGCATGGTGTCGAGAGCGCCGGTCGCCTCGCCGACGCCAATCATCTGCGTCACCATCGACGGGAACACCGACGTCTCTTTGAGCGGCGCCGAGATCGTCTCGCCGCGCTCGATGCTCTTTCGCGTCAGGAGAATGGCGTCCTCGACGATGACGTTGCCGGAGGTCCGGGCGGTGATGTCGAGGCCGTCGAGAATCGGCACGCCGGAGCTGATGAGCGTCGCCAGCGTCCGGCAGAAGCGCGCGACCGCGATCTTGCGCAGAATGTCGCCGAGCACCGGCGCCCGCAGGAGCAGGCTGTCGATATTGTGACGGCCGCCATCGGTCGCGTAGTAGGTCCGGAAGGCATAGCCCAAGCCGGGCAGGATGAACAGCAGCGTCCAGCCATAGGCCACGATCTGGTTGCTGAGGAAGATGACGAACCGGGTCGGGGCCGGCAGCTCGGCCCCCAGGCCGGCGAACAACTGGGCGAACGTCGGAATGACCTTCCACAGGATGACGCCGACCACGAGGCTCGCGATCACGATGACCGCGACCGGATAGATCATCGCCGACTTGACCTGGCTGGCCAGCTTGACGGCTTTCTCGATGTAGGTCGCGAGCCGCTTCAGAATCGTGTCGAGGATGCCACCCGCCTCGCCCGCAGCAATCATGTTGGTGAACAGCGGGTCGAACGTTTTGGGGTGCTTGCGCATCGCGTCGGCGAGCGACGCGCCGCCTTCGACGTCAGTGCGGGTCTGCAGGATGACCGCGGCGAAATTCTTGTCTTCCTCCTGCCCGCCGAGAATATCGAGACACTGCACGAGGGGCAGGCCGGCGTCGATCATGACCGAGAACTGCCGGGTGAAGACGGCGAGGTTCTTGGCGGCCACCTTCTTGCCGATTTTTCCCGGCTTGCCCTTCTTCTCGGCCGCCTCGGCTTTGGCCTTGGTCGGTGTGATGCGTGTGACGAGGACCTGCTCGCGCCGGAGCGCTGCGACTGCCGCATCCATCGTGTCGGCCTGGCGCTCACCGCTCACCGTCTGGCCAGCGCGAGTCCGCCCGGAATATGCAAAAGTCGGCATCGTTTTCCTCAGAAAGCGTCTTAGGTCTTACGTCTTAGGTCTCATGTCGGCGCGAGCCGGTCGCCCCGAGTTCCAGGCCTAAGACTTGAGACTTAAGACCTCGGACTGCTCGTTACCTCGCCGGTCTCGGTCCGGTTGCGCGCGTCATGCCGGCTCCCGCCACCACACCGACGCCGCGGTTGATCATGTCCTGCAGCTCATCGCGCAACGAGGACGCCATCAACGCCGTCTCCAGCGTGATGAGCCGCTTCATGTACAGCGTCGCCAGCGACTGGTTCGCCGTCTGCATGCCGACCTTCTCCTGTCCGGCCTGCATCGCCCCGTAAATCTGATGGACCTTGTCGTCGCGGATGAGCGCCCGAATCGCCGTCGTCGGAATCATGATCTCGAGCGACGGCACGCGGCCCTGACCGTCGGCGCGCGGCAGCAGCGCCTGGCAGACGATGCCCTCGAGCACCAGCGACAACTGCGTGCGGATCTGCGACTGCTGGCCGGCGGGGAAGATATCGATGATGCGGTTGATCGTTTGCGCCGCCGAGTTCGTGTGCAGCGTGCCGAACGTCAAATGGCCCGTTTCGGCAATGCGCAGCGCCGCCTCGGTCGTCTCCAAGTCGCGCAACTCGCCGATCAGGACGATATCCGGG
>JBKPSC010000431.1:0-21217 GCA_046734915.1 Acidobacteriota bacterium
GAACTCAGTGATGGACCGGTCGAATTCATAGCCCCGCTTTGGATGACGCTTTGCGATGATGAACTGATCGTTGAAGCCAGCCGCGAACACCGTTGGTCCGATGAGGACTCTCGCCGCAAGCCGGTCCTCCGATTCCCTGACCACGGAATTGTCCGACAGCCCGTCGACTGCCCAGAACGCAAAGTGGCCGATGAGCCGTTCCTTGTAGAAAACGCCGCCGCCAACGCAGCCCACAGCGCAGGTGACAGCCAGCGCAATCAGGACCAACGACCGCGCAGTCCTCAGTTCCAGTAGCGCTTCGCGGTGCGAGGAGCGGGTGCTAGGGACGTGAGGGTCGCTCACCATACACGAGGGTTATCGGCCGGGCGCGACACCGCCTGAAGACGAACGAAAAAACATCAAAACAGGCCCGTCTTTATTGGGCTAATTCGATAAAATGATGCGGTAAAAAGCGCCCCGCCCGCGTGCGCTAACACGCGGACGAGGCTGGCCGTTCCACGCGGAATGAGCGCGTCGGAAGCGGTTTCTCGTCAGTCGACGTCGTTTCGGTACCTCATTCCTGAAGGGCTGCGTTCGACCATGTCGAACAGTCTACGGCGCAACGCCGAGGGGTTTTACATGAGAACGGCTGCGTGACGACTGCTGTCCGAGATGCGGAGCACGGAAACACACGGAAACAGGGCACGCAGCGCATAAAACTCGCAGCCAAGTTTTCGATCACGATGTCGCGTTTGATGCGCCACTGACGGCGGGTGCGGCGCTACTCGATGGACTTTACAACACGGTGGCGTCCCCAAGCATCCCGAGTTGGAACCAGATTGCCGAATGGCTCGGGACCATGCAGAAACTGCGGGAGTCCGCGAATTGGGCCGCCTGAATAGGCCCGAAATACGCACTCGCAACCTACTTTACGAACATCCCATTCTGGTTTGGAACATAGTTTTTCACGTTGATCTCGGTACCCTACTAGCCAGTACCCGAGAGGATGGCATCTGTGACGCGGCAGACAATCCGAATCCGAAGAGTTGCCGCCGCTGACGGTGAAAAAGCGATGACGCCCCCTCGCCCGCCGCTAGAACAGGAGCAGACGACGGAGGCCGTATCCGCGCATTGGCTTGAGTAGGGTTTCTCGCCATGTGGGCGGGGTGGCGGTTTGGCAGTCCGGCAACGTCGGGTTGTTGGGTGCGTCGAGAGGATGGGCGCCGACCGGCGTCGACGCCGGCCGCACGCGCCCGAGGCGCTTGTTGACGTACAGGACTTCGTAAGCCCACGACGGAAACGGTTGGAGGTCGGGGCTGCACGCCCAATTGTTGAATTGGAGATGCGCCACATAGAAGTGTTCGGCGAGTCGTTCCAGCACCGGCACAAAGCGGGCGTCGGCGGCGCCGTGGAACTCCATCACCCATTGATCGACGGTTGCCAGCGTCGCGTCGCTCGTCACGGGGAGCGCATCCCATTCGGAGCCCTCGACGTCCATCTTCACGATGAGGCGTTTACCGCTATCGCCATTAGCCGCAATCTGGTGCTCGACCGTGGCCCACGGGCGGCCGTCGATGGGTCCGGTGCGGGCGCCGACGCATTCGCCGTGAAACACAAATGTGCCATTCGCGCACGCGGGTTGTCGGAGATCGAAGCAGTCGTACTGATGGACCGGAATCTGCGCGCGGCGCGAGACTTCACAGCCAAAGCCGTCATACCCGGAAATGCCATAGGAATAGCCGGCCTGCGCGTCGAGCAGGTTCGCACAGACGAGGTAGCCGCCGTCATGCGCTTCGCCGAAGCGTTCCAAGGCGCAGTTCTCTAGCGTGACGGGCTGGACGAGGGCAAAGAGCGTGTCACGCGTGGTCTGCGCGCGGTGCGCCACGAACACGAGGGCGGACGCGCCCGTGAGGCCGAGCGCGCCGAGCACGAGGATGGCGTGGAGGGTCCAACGTGCCACGTGGGTATGATACGTGACATCTTCGCTCCTTCATTGGCTCTCTAATCGATTAGGAACTCGGGTTGGGCGAATATCTTGCCACGAACATAGTGGTCCATTCGTTGATCAAGCTATAGAGTCGTCTCTTGTCTCGATGCGCTCACAGCGCCGGCTGAAGGCGTCAGAGGCAGTAGCTGTGCGCGATGAGTTGCTCGCGATCGCGGCTGACTGGCGTCGCGTGCTTGCCGACGATCCGACGCACGCCCGACCGATCATCTCGTCGCTGCTCAGAGGACGGGTGACGTTCACGCCGCTCGAGGAGCGGCATCGGTGGCGCCTCAACGGTGAGGGCACGCTGAGCGGACTGTTTGAGCGATTGGTGTCGCGCGGCGGCGAAGTGGCGGAGAAAATCTCCCCGAGGTGGTACGTCCCCAACGGGATTCGGCGACAGGGAGTGTTGCTTGCTGGCCGTCGAGGGCTATGCGGATCTAAGGGTCGCTTGAGCGAAAAGTGTCAACGATCGAAATTCAACGGAACTCCGTCTGATGCCGATGCTGCAGCGCCGCTCTCTTAGGTCGCGCGATTTACAGCAGCTAAAGGACACGGAGCGCGTGAGGTGCTCGCCGTCCAAGGCTTCTTCGACACTTTGCTGACCACACTGGTTATCCGGCCGTCGTCCCGCTCATGGGCTTTAGTCTGTCTCTCCGCTAGGCTGAGCTTCTCGTGAGCCACTTCGATCGGGCTATGCTGCTGTTCGATGGCGACGAGGCAGGACGGCAAGGGACGGCAATGGCTAGTCCAGTCCTCGCATCTCGGATCCCGGTGCATGCGATCGGCTCTAGACAACGGCATACAGCCGGATGGGCTGGCGCCGGCGGAAATACGACGTCTGGTACGGAGCTGCTTCGACGAATCGAGCACGTGTGATGCCGGCGGAGGTGCTGATAGACGCTTTGAATTGAGCGGCTCCTGAAGCTTAAGCCGCTCCACCTTCGTGAAGGAGGATCGAATGATGTCCCACGCCAGATTGTGGCTTCTCGGCCGTCTTGCACTCGCTCTCGCGTTCGGGTGCGCGCTCTCACGCTCGGCTGACGCTCAGGTCTACCGACTCGCCGAACTGAACATCGATCAAATTCGCGCGCTCGACCGGCAGCGGACTGTAATACTCCTGCCTGGCGGCGTGATGGAGGAACACGGCCCCTACTTGCCGTCGTTCACCGACGGGTACCGGAACGAACGCATGACCGAGGATCTCGCCGCCGCAATCGTCAAGCGGCCCGGGTGGGCGGCTGTCGTATTTCCGACGATCCCCCTGGGATCGGATGCGGCGAACAGGATTGGTGGAAAGTATGTCTTTCCGGGTTCGTACCAGATCCGCGCCGCCACGCTGCGGGCGGTCTTCATGGATCTGGCGACCGAGTTTGGCGAACAAGGATTCCGATGGCTCTTCGTGATTCACGGTCATGGAAGCCCGAACCACAACCAAGGTCTGGACGAAGCGGGCGATTACTTTCGCGACACCTACGGCGGTCACATGGTAAATCTGACCGGATTGCAGCCGGGTCCCAGTTCCGTCGATTCCGTCATGGCGACCGAAGTCAGCAAAGCGGCCCTCGCGGAGAATGGCTTCACAGTACACGCTGGTTTAGGAGAGCACAGTTGGACGATGGCATTGCGGCCTGATCTGGTACCTGCCACGATCGCGAGAGCCCCGTCGGTGACCGGTAAAGACCTCGCTGATCTGAGGCGAATTGCGGCTGGTGACACCTGGACCGGGTACTTCGGCGCACCGCGTTACGCTTCGGCGGAGCTGGGTCGCCGACTCTTGGAGGCGCAGATCGCCGACGTCGTCGCGCTGGCCATGCGCATTCTGGACGGTCTCGACGAACGTCAAATCCCACGATATACCGCGATCACAAAGCAGCCAGAGGCGTCAGCCCTAGCTGCCGCCAACGCGAAGCGAGACGCCGAGATCGAAGAACGACAGCGACAGTGGCTTGCCAAGAACAGTCAGCGCTAGACATCGGAGTCGATGTTGGTGGCTGCTGATGTACAAAAGCGGCGTCGCTTTTGGAGCGCACGGCAACGGATGGCGAGTCTCGTACAACACGGCGGGATCGTCAAGCGCCGACGGATATTCCGCTTTAAGAGACTCGTGACTCGGGTAAGCATATGATTCGGCGGCTAGGCTGATCCCTGAAAAGCCGGTTTCCTCACCGGTCTGCCGTCGATTCGTTTTCCGAGGAGCCTGAGGAGGCAGCCAAGCGCCGAATGACAGTCCACGGCATGCCACGGCGTCGAGACGGCCGCGACGGTCGTCGGCTCGAAACCCCCGGGACTCGAGCGCTCACGGCGCAGGAATGCTTCTTGGGGGTGCTGGAGAGGCGCTTGCCGAGCGCGGCGATCGACGAGCTCGGCACGATGCCAGACGCGTACCCAGGTAGTCGAAGCCCTGGCACCGGCTCCGACACGGTTGCATCCGCGGATGGTCTATCTCTCGTATGCCGGCCTGTCCGTACCTTTGACCACTCTAAAGATCACCTTGCCTGGCTTCGATTCCCGCGGCTTGTGCTTCGGACCAGGGATCTATTCCTCGCTCATCGGCGTCTTAATTAAGGATTTCGCTCGAGGTAGAGCTGTAAGCCATGGTTCAGTTTTCATTGCCTAGACGTGCGCGCTATTCTGCCGTCTTCGATCCGATGCGCCGCTCTCATCGAAGCGTGGCCAAGTGGTTGTCGATCCGGGTGGCGTCCAATCGTTCATAACGGGTTGTCCCTTAAAGCTACGAACCCTTCCTAATGCCTCGCGCGCGTTTGCTTCGCATTCGCGCCGGCCCTTCAGGTTCCCAATGGATTCCGAGCCGCTCCTCTGCTGCCCCTTGTGTCTAGACGCGAACGGCCATCCGTGTAGCGTGTACCTGAGCTGCGGCCTCTTAACCGTGATCATGTGTTGTCCGAAGTGTGGGCGCGAGTGGGAGCTCCGCGAGCCCCAGCCGAAGGCGCCCCCAAAAAACCCGCAAGAGGAGTCATCGGCCGAGTAACTGCGGATTGTCGAGGCTGATCCGCGCCGTCATCGCAATCGCCCGTGCGTAATTCGGCTCGCGCAGAGCAACCGTAGAAATCGTGGAGATCAGCGCAGTGATTTCATCGAACGCAGCATCCTTCCGGGATTTCATGGCTTGAGACTTTGACATCTGGCCCTCCTGGCGCATGACAGCGCCACGAAAGCCGACATCGCTGGATGTAGATGGAAGTCGCGATAATCTACAGGCAGCCGGTCCCGGCGTCTACGCGCTGGGTCGGTTAGGGGACGACGGTGTGTTATCAGCACTCCGCCGCTCCCCGTCTTTATAGCGTCGGTGATCTTCGCTGTCAACGGAGTTCGTTGAGAGGTGAAGCGGTCTTGATCGCGTTACCGCCTTCTCAATGGCTCGGATCATTCGGTCCGAACAATTCCCACGTCAGGCCGGTCCATCGCCACCACTGGTGGTCGTCACCAAGGACGTAGATTGAATCCTGATACCAGAGAATTTCCGAACCGTAGCCGCCCGCCATCTGAACGCCGTCGCGCAATATCTCTTGCCCGGGCCCAAGCGTCCAGGTGGCAAGATCGCGGTCCACAACAAACGTTACGACCGGAATTCTCGATTCGCTCGGTGACGGATCGGCCGACACGTCTTCCTTGATTCCGATCGGAGTGGCCAGAAACGCCCCAATACGCGCGCCCGCGCCAACAATTTGACCTCGATTGTTGATAGCCGTTGGAGCGGCATTCTGGTCATCTGGACCGTTAAAGTGCGAAAACACTCCGGCAGCCAAGACAAAACCCCAAACACCCACGACGCCGACAATTTCTCCGCGGTCATTGATGTCAGAAGCGACTGGGTCTGCTCCAAATGGCTGCCTTATTACGGTCACTCTCCCATCGGGGTCAATACGCGCGGAAATTCCGGCGTTAAACGCCACGATTTGACCCGACCGATTGATTCCAAACGGATCTGGGACAAACGGAAACACTGGATTGCCGGGCAGTTCGACGAACTTTCCGTGTGTATAGAGGAAGCCGCGGATCCCGCCGCCCCCGGGTGAAGCGGCGTTGCCGACGATCTGGCCGACGTCATTGATGCCGAACAGATTGCTCACCGAGGCGCCTGGTGGCAGGATCGTCGTGAATTGGCCGCGATCCAGCAGGAAGCCACGCGGCTGGCTGATCAGCGTGCCCGTCCGGACAGTGTACGAGCCGACGATTTGGCCTTTGTTGTTGATTCCGGACGCCCAGGTCTGAAACGCGCCCGGGACATCAAAAAATGTGACCTCCCCGTTTGAACGCAGGAATCCATGCGTCGCAGAGTCATCCTCGTCCACGTAGCCGACGATCTGGCTTCGGTCATTGATGTCAGCGACATTGGTGTTTCGTGCATTCGGCACTTCCAGCGACGAGAAGGTATACGTCTGCGCCGCCGCGGCAGCAGGGACTAACACTTTCAAACAGACCGCGATGCTCAGGCCGACTAGGAATCGCATGCTGAACCTCCTTGCGCGTGATCGAGTGGAATGAAAAGCACCTCGGCAGGCGCAATACTATCTCGGCCCTTGTACCGCGGGGAGATCGTCTGGAATCGCACCCGCAAGCGCGACAAGTGGGGACAGCATCGGCAACACAGCCGCCCCGGGCGGATTGGCTGACGATCCCTGCGACGCACCTGCGCATCGTCTCGGATGAACTCTGGGCCTCGGCACATGAGCGTCTGCGCACGTCACGGGAGACCTACCTCAGAACCAATAACGGGCAACTCTTCGGAAAACCCACCAACGGCGTCGAGTCGAAGTACCTCTTGACCGGATTGGCGCGGTGCGGAGTCTGCGGTGGGGGGATGTACACGACCAGCCGAAGCCACGGCAAGCGCCGGGCCTACCTGTACGCTTGCGCGGCCTTCCACAAACGCGGGTCAACGGTCTGCTCAAACAATCGATCGGTGTGGATGACCGAAACCGACGCGGAGGTGATGCAGGCGCTGCAAGAGGAGTTGCTCGATCCGGCCGTCATCGAGTTGGCGCTCGAACAGGCGGTGACGAGGCTCACGACACCGGAGGTGGCGGATCGTCTCCCCGCGGTAATGGCGCGGCTGAGTGAACTTGAACGAGAACTCGAGCGGTTGACCGCGGCGATCGCCAGTGGAGGGGAGCTGGCGTCCTTGTCGAAGGCGGTAAAGGATCGTGAGTCGGAGCGGACGCGCCTGCGGGGCGAACAACGGCAACTAGAAACGTGGCAAGAGGTAGGCGCTCGAAGCCTGCAGGATATCCGCGGCGAGCTGCGCCGCAGAGTCAACGAATGGCGCGCCATGGCCTCCAGAAACGTGGCCCAGGGCCGTCAGATCTTGCGCAAGCTACTCGATGGGCGCGCGACCACCCCGAGCCTCGATGACACCTGCGAGCTCTCAGGCCGTGCGGACTATGGCAAGTTGTTCAGTGGGATTCCGCTTGCAACGGCGATGGCGTCCCCACGGCGCCACGACTTCGAGCAAGCAGCGTACACTGCCGGCTCACAAGCAGATTCTATCCCGCGTATCGATCTGCCTGCCCGCCGGCCATCCGGAGCGACGGTGCTCCAGGAGGCCACCCATGTCAGCCAGGCCGAATCAGGAACTCTTAAAGGAGTTCTCAGGTGAGGGTGACTGGGCGCGGTAGCGTTTTTGTCAGACGCCGGAACGAAGTCGTGGGTGAATTCCGCTACACACTTGAAGAAGTCGAGTTGCCTGGCGGCGAGAAGCACTCGACGCTCGTCACCATCGCTTTCGATCCGGAGACTGCTCAACGGTTGTGGCAAGAACATACACCGCTGACGCTTCGGCTCGAATCGGGCGACCTCGTGGATTTCTTCCTGTCCCGCTACCAACCAGAAACCAATGCCGTGCAATTGGCGGTATTGGGTCGGCGCCCCGGCGCGCCTGCGGACAAACCAGGACCAAAGGAGTGATTTGCGATGCCTAGCTACCTAGTCGGGCAGTCCGCTTGGGTCGCTGGCGAGCGGAGTGGCGGGCGTGGGCGCGGCCTTCAATGTTGCGCGATCGAGGAGCGTTTTCCGAACCGACCAGACATGACGGCAGTTCTCGCACCGAAACCACGCGACGTCGGACATGTTGGAGATCGCTGATAAGTGGCGCCCGCGAGGCTCGAGGCAATGCGGGCAGCGAACGGGTCGGGGCGTTAAGGAGTCCCTTTGACTTCGTCGATACGGCGTCGTGAACAAAGGATCTTCCGCCGGCTCTTGCACGTCCCATTCGCGTTGACACTGGTGGCAGCGGACCCACAGCGTCTTGGCACCCTGCTTGTACGAGACCCTGAACGGCTGTCCGTCCACGTTCTCGCAAACCGGGCAGCGCATGAGCGCAGGGCGGCGCACCAGTTGATCCATCGTTCTGGGGATAGCCCATGCAATCGAACGGCGTACGGCTGCAACCTCAATCAGGAAGATCCCGAACGATTCGGGGAAAACCCTGGGGGCAAATTGCGTCAACTCGGCATCAAATGTCAGGGCAAGCACGCAAGGCAGATGGCCTGATGGGCTTGGATCGCAGACCTTAACGACGTGGAAGAATTTTCAATCGACGAGTCCGCTGGCGGTACTCCAACTCGACCTGACATCGCGGGCAGGCGAATTGGTCCCACTGTTCAACGGGCGCTGCACCGCCCACCACAGACCCGACGTACGTCAACGTCCGATCGCACTTGGGGCAGCGCAGCGAGGGAGCCGGCATGGGAGGAGACGTCGTCCGTAGCGCAGCTTTTAGGGGACGTCGGTTCACGAGTTCAGCACTCCTGTCCCCGACGTCGGGAGCAGGCGCAGTTGGATGGTTGCTGGTCTTCTCAACAGACCAGACATAGCAGCATGTGGCGCAGCGGTACCAGTTCGCGTGCGTGACCGCAGAGATGTCCTGCAGGAAGTCGCCCGAAGGCGTGGAACATTCTGGACAAACGACCGAGGCGCCGGACGGCATCGCAGGCCTCCCATGGTCGGAGAGTCCGAATCGTCGGCCGAACGCTCGACGCGCACTTTAGGGAGAGCTGAGGCGCAGGGGCCGGACTCGCGGACCGGCGTAGGCGGCAGGACTCAGGAAAGTTGGCTCAAGTCTGGCCGTTCGCCCGGCGGATTACAACCTCGATCGTGGTCTTAACGCGAGCCTTACCTGGGTCAGACCAGGTGGACTACGCACAGGTGGAGGGGAAGGATGGTCGCGGCGATCTATTCGCGCAAGAGCACTGACCAGACGGGTGTGGCTGACGACCAGAAGTCGGTGCAGCGCCAGGTCGAGCACGCCCGTGCTTATGCGAGGCGCAAGGGCTGGACCGTTCCCGACGATTACATCTACATCGACGACGGCATCAGCGGCGCCGAGTTCGCTAACCGACCGGGTTTCCTGCGCCTGATGAACGCGCTGAAGCCGGGGCCGCCGTTCCAGGTCCTCGTGATGTCGGAGGAATCCCGGCTTGGACGTGAGGCGATCGAGACGGCGTACGCGCTGAAGCAGCTCGTCACCGCCGGCGTGCGCGTGTTTTCTACCTCGAGGATCGCGAGCGGACGCTCGACAGCCCGACCGACAAGATCATGCTCAGTCTGACTTCCTTCCCTGACGAACTCGAGTGCGAGAAGGCGCGGCAGCGCAGGTACGACGCGAAGCTGCTGAAGGCGAAGGCCGGTCATGTGGCTGGGGGCCGCGTGTTTGGCTACGACAACATTCGTGGGGTGACATGAGGCGACTGGAGACTTAAAAGAAGGAAGAGCCATCATCGATATTCAGCGAAACTAGCCGAGTGGTTGGCCGAGAATGCAGAAGCGCAGGAGTATGTCTCGAAGTTGTACTGCGTGACAGAGCGGCGACCTCGCCCGGATATACGGCGAGGCGTTCTATTACTTTGCGTGGCGCGCTCGAGGAGCGCTGATCCTGTACCGTCTCAAGATTAGCAAGGGAGCATTAAGGGCATCACGTACGTTCGAAACAAGATGCTTGAGCATCCCGAGTCGAAGAGGGCGTGTTGTTGCGACGTGGAGAATCAAATGCGCCCAAGGTCTCGTCGTTGAGACCGATACCATGAGGAGGAGCCAGATTCCGACTTGTATCCCAATGGAACGCATTTCGTTGATCGACTGTTACCTAGACTCGAAGAAGCCGTCAGACGGGAGGGTGGCAAGTTCTGAATTGTCACGGGTTGTGATGCAGAATGCAGATGTTGCTCTCCTGCAACACGTTTTCTTGCGTCGCACGCGATGCCGTGGCGTAGCATAGGCGCCTATGTCGAGTCGTAAGTCGTCGCTGCCAGCTGCCCCGCCGGATCCTCTGCCCGCTGTCCTCTATCGGACGGGCCTGACTCGGTCGACACTTCGCCGCCTCCGGGATCGCGGCGAGTTTCCCCAGCCCAAACGCCTCGGCCTTCGCGCGCTTGGATGGTTGGAGGCCGGCCGACATCGAGCACTGGATGGCGACTCGGTAATCGTGAGGTTCGAATGACCAAGGGAGCCAACTTCGTTCTTGCGGGAGCGTTCGTAGCCAGTGTCGGCGTGGCCCTCATCGCCCAAGCGTACCCCCCACAGGAGCAGTTCATGATTTATGGCCTCGGCACGAATTCGTATGGCAGGTTCGTCTCGGATCGAGCGGCGAAGAACCGGTCCGCATTACTGACAACCGCGTGGATCGCTGGGTTCATGACTGGCGCTGGGACCGTGCCAGGCATGTCAGGGGGCAGGCTCAGCAACACTGACGCCGATGCGATTACTCGTGCGATCGAAACCTACTGCAAGGCACACCCACCGGATACCGTTGCCGAGGCGTCGGCCGAATTGGCGGATGAACTGCGGCGCTGAGGCACGTGCCGTTCAGCGATCTTCGGGACGACTTCATCTCGCTCGTCGAGCGAAAATGCCGAGGTAACAGGCCCGCAGTTCCAATCCGGAGTGTCGCTTGCAGCGTGTCTCGCGCATGACTGCTCATCCGGACCTTCCAAAACCGCCGGAGCCTTGGCCCGGACCGCACCCAATACCTAAACCGGTTCCATCCGAACCGCCGCCCACGGATCCGTTCCCAACTGAACCCGAACCGGCGCCGCCAATCCCGCCGGTTCCTCCCGAGCGCCGTTCTCTTGAGCTCGAAGAAATCCGGGCGATGCGCGTCTGTGTGCGCAAAGAGGTCCAGCAATCCCCTCGCGCTAGCCGCTACTTTCGCCCCGGATTGGCGGACGTTCGTGCCTGCTGGTCTGGGGTTCATCAATCAGTGGTCCACCTGCACGGACGAGAACACGCCTTCGGGTCCTCGTGGACTGACATCCGTGAAGGGCGACTCGTAGAGCGTCGACGGCTCCATCATTCCGTGCTCGATGAGGTAGTCCACGACCAGGTTGATGAACTTTAACTGGTTGGCGGTTGCGGTGCCAGCCGCCGGCAACCAGCCGGCGATCTGGTTCCAACTCGCGAAAATGCCGTTCACCACTCTTCCAAGAAATTTGCACGTTCGCTTGGGTCCGACCGACTCACTGAAGCCTTAACTGACACAGATCCCGGCCGTCTCGTGACACGCACCAAAAGACGGCCTAGCGATCGAGGTCTCGCACCTCGCCGCTGACGGCGCGACCAAAAATCAGTTCGCTGGTAATTGCCGGTGCGACCCGCACGTCTTGATCTGCGATCGGGATCGAAAATGGAGCGATGACGTGCGGCATCGACTCCGCGACGCGCGGTCATCAGCCCCATCCTGCGCGTGTTATCTGCCGACGCTCAAGCCAACACCCTGCTGAAAAGACCGGCGTGCGCCAATTTACAAATCGCATGGAAGAGTTGGCCGAGCCTGTCGGGTCAAGCGATTACTGCGGACGCTGTTGAGTGTCTGATTGAGCTCGTCTAGCCAGCGTCGCGACGGAGACAACCAACTCGGCAGGATCCACCGGCTTGGCCAGGTGCATCTCAAATCCACTCCGGAGCGCCTTGGTACGGTCTTCTGATCGAGCGAATGCCGTCAAAGCGGCCGCCGGAATGTGTCGGATCGACCGATCGGTTGACGTACGAACGCGCCTGATCAACTCGAAGCCGTCCATTTCCGGCATTCCCAAATCGACAATCAGAACGTCGGGTTGTAGGTCCGCCATCCGACTCAGTGCGGTTACCGCCGAGTTAAACGTCGTTACCGTGGCGCCCGCCGCTTCGAGCACCACTTCGAGTAGCTTCAGGGCATCATGCTCGTCATCAATCGCGAAGACGCGAATTCCGGCAAGGTCTGCAAGACTCAACAACGCGCCGGGCCGCTGTGTCCGAGGATGTTCACGACTCATTTCGAGCTCTCGGGGATGGACGATCATCAGCGGGAGTCGGACGGCGAACGTCGCACCGTGTCCCTCGCCGGCACTCGACGCGTCGACGGTGCCACCATGCATTTCAACGATGTGACGAACAATCGCCAGCCCCAACCCAAGGCCGCCCATTTTTCGTGTCGTGCCGGCGTCTGCCTGTCTAAATCGTTCAAACACATACGGGAGGAAATCGGCTCTGATGCCCATTCCCGTATCACTGACGACAATTTCCACATGCGAATTAACGCGTTCGAGCCGAACGTGGACCCGGCCTCCTCTCGGCGTGAACTTCACCGCGTTGGCCACCAAGTTCCAGACCACTTGCTGCAGACGGCTCGGGTCACCTGATACCGGTCCCACCAGCGGATCGATAATTGTCTGTAGATGAACTCCTTTCGCATCGGCAGCCGGTTTCATCGTGGCCACCGCATTCTCGATCGTCAGCGGTAGGTCAACGGCTTGGACGTCGAGCCGAATCTTCCCCGACACAATACGAGACACGTCCAGGACATCCTCGACGATTTGTGTCAGCAACGTTGCGTTTCGCTCGAGCGTCTCGATCGCGTGCGCCGCTTTGTCGCCAGACAAGATGCCGCCGTGAAGGAGGCGCGCGTAACCCACAATCGCGTTTAGCGGCGTCCGCAGCTCATGTGACAACACGGCGAGAAATTCGTCTTTCAGCCGGTTGGCGGAGTGCGCCTCCGCGTACAAGCGAGAGTTTTCGAGCGCTACTCCCGCCCAGTTCGCGACACCCACCGCCAGTTGCTCGTGCTGATCGGCGAAAACCCCGACATGCGAGTCACCAAAAAACAATCCACCTATTACCGCTCCTGTTCGGCTTTTGACCGGCACGGCGAGGTAGCTCCGGACAGGCAGGTGGCCAGGTGGCATGCCGAAATAGGGCGCACTCTTGCCGTACCGTGGGTCTGTGGTCACATCATCCAGACGGACAGGACTTGCACCATGGAAAGTCGGGGCAAACACCGCCGTCGCCCGCGGATTAGGAAGATGCTTAAACGCCTCTCGTGACGCGCCAGAGAGCGCGTACAGCATGTACGCGTCACCCGATTTCGGATCAGTGACGTTGTAGAAGAACGCCCCGAATTCAGCATGTGTCAGCTCTGTGGCGAAGTCGGTGACCTTCTGAATGATGGCCTCACGATCCAGCGTAGATGCCACGACCGCACCAAAAGCGCCCAACTTGTCCGTCGTCTCGGCGTGCTCACGGGCGATTTCCCTGAGCCGTTTCTGCTCAGTAATGTCACGAGCGATCTTCGACGCCCCGACGACCTGCCCCTGCTCATTCCGGATGGGCGAGACGGTCAGTGAGATCCAGAGCTGAGTGCCGTCCTTGCGCTGTCGTAAGGTTTCGAAGTGATCGATCTTCTCACCCGCTCGGATCTTCGCCAGCACGACGTCCTCCTCGTGCTGGCGGTCGGATGGAATGATCATGCGAATCGATTGACCGACGGCTTCGTCAGCCGTGTACCCGAACATGCGCTCGGCGGCTTGATTCCAGGAGAGGATCACGCCGTTCAAATCCTTGCTGACGATCGCGTCGTCGGACGATTCGATAACTCGTGCGAGATGACGATGTGAGAGATCGTGCGACGCGTCCATGCGATTGCATCCTACCTTGGAGTTCTATCACTTCGCTCGCTGGTCAGCCCTCCTCCACACCGTCGGCACCAGCAATCTCGCACTCTCGTGTGCGCTCTTGCCGCCTCCGGATGGACGATAGTGAACGCGGCGAGCGTCCACTTGGAGCTCGTAGACGACTTGCCCTCTCAGCCCAATCCCCGGCCAGCCGACGTCCTGCCACTGGTATGTGTCTGGTTGGATTGATCTCTGAGGGCTGATGCGGAGCGCGCGGCTGAAACCGGGATACAGGATCGGGGTAGAGATGCGGCGATCCATCTACATCTAGTCGAAAACGATCTTCGGCGCCCGCCTCAGCTCGAACGACCGCGGAGAAATACCCGTCTGCCGCCCGCTGCAGCGGGTGACTGTCGCTGTCGTTCGAGAAAACGCGCTCCGAGCGTGCTACCGCGGGAGCCCAGACCCTGAAATGGACGAACCCATCGCCGATGACTTCGGCGCCGATTGGGAAACGGCGTTTCGACGGAATCGCCGCTTCGGTTGGGACGACGGAATTCGATTGCATATGTCCAGTTGCCAAGGGACCGTGCCCTCAATCGCTCACGAGGGCACACAATACATCCCCGGTCGGCGCCGGCTGCACCCTGAGGGGTGGCGCGACATGCGTTGGACGCCGCAGGCCGCGTCTACTCAGCACCGAATCGCAACAGCAACCTCACCGAGGATGGAACGCGATGCTTAGGCCGGCCGCGAGGCGCCAATAGTCGGGTACCAGGTCGGCGCCGAAGAAGTAGCGGAAGTCGCCGCGGATCGCGACCCGCTCGTTCAGCGGATGCTCGAGACCGCCGCCGAAATTCGCGACAAACTCCGTGGATGACTCGTCGAACTGCGCCAGGCTGTTATCATCCACGTCGACCGCGCCGTGACCGAATCCGATGCCGACCGCTGCGTACGGGACGAACGTGCGCCGCCCCCGATAGCGGTAGAGCAGATTGGCGGTCAACGACCACACCGTGCTGTCCACCTCGACGAGGCCGCTCTGTTCCGGCGAGGGCAGCATGCTGAACTCGCCTTCGAGTGCGACGCGATCGCTCCAGCCGTAGCCGCCCGCGACGCCGACAACGCCGGTCGCGCCGTCGAGATCGCCACTGAATCCGAATCCAATCAGCGGCGTCACACTCCACGCCGACACGCCCGTCACCGGTGTGGCCTGTTGAGCCAGCGCCGCCGGCGAGAACAGCAGCGAGAGCGAGAGAGTCGTTGCCCCGAGGATCCCTATACGTGTATGACGAAATCTCACCGTGACCTCCTACCGGCCCTAGGCCGCGGCATCCGCGCGTGCAAGCAAGACGCCAGGGCTGCCGCGGTCTGGTTGATGCCTCCTTCGGCGGGAGCCGACAGCTTCTTGTCGGCCGCTTTTTCTCCTCGATCGTCTGGCGGAGCAACTGCGCGGCATCCGTGTGGCCCATTGCCTCAGCCCACGCCATGAGCGTGCCATACGCGGCCATCTCATAGCGCTCAGCACGCTGACCGGCGGCAATCAGGCACGGGTCCAGCGTCACTTCGTCGAAATCGTCTGCCATGATTGATTTGCTTTCCTCGACGATGCCAGCAATGCCTTCGCAGTGCTCGGCGCGAACCTTTTCATCGAGGCTGGCGAACACGTTGTCGAGCCGTTCGATTTGTCGCTGCGTCTCCTGGAGATGGGTTTCGAAAGCCTACCGCAGCTTGGGATTGGTCGCGGCCTTCGCCAGCTTCGGCAGTGCTTTGGTGAGTCGCTCGGCCTCGCAAGTGTCGCGTAGTTCATCGATGAGGGCGTCCTGCAGCGTGCGTGCTTCAGCCATGATTCAGTCTACTGGGTACACAAGAGCTGCCGCGTCTCGATCACACGCGCCGCCAGACGATGGTGTGACTTGCATAGCGGAAGCGCAGTGGCAAGGGCGGCGGCGCCAGGCCCGATTGCCGTCGCCTACCCGAGCGAGTTTTGGTTGTTCAGGTTGGCCTGCGGTCGTGTTTAGACATCCCTGGTGAGCGGCAACATCGGACACGGTAGAACGAGCACGACCCGTACAAGGGGATCGACGTATCTGCACGCAAGTCGATCGTGAGTGCGAGTTGATCGGTCGCCGTGAGCATAGGCGGGAGAGTTCGGCGACTACGCGATGGTGCCACACGGTTCGAGCCTGTGCAGTGGCTGACGACAGGCCCTCGACCACGGCTCGGCCGGTCGTATCAGTGCGGTACTTAACCTGTGTCTCGCCAAACACACGTTAGGAATGAACAGGACTACCCCGAGGTGCCGACGCCGCGTTGCACTCAATGTACGATGCCGGCGTGAGGGGGATTCAACGAAGCTGCATCGCCGTCCACAGCCAGAACGGAGAGGTTCTCCAGTTTGGAACACACGCCGGCATCGGTGGCTGTCCGCGCGCGATTCTCAACTCCGCACTCACGCGCCACGGGAGGCCGCCGGCGAAGTCGATGGCGTCGGACATCTCCGCATGGCTGCGCCCCTAACCAATACCGCTCAAGACCAAATCACGCTTCGACGATGGCGGCCAACTCACAGGTTCGGTAGAGCTGTAGGCCTCAAGGCTCGCAGCGCTGGAGCATTTCGTCCGGAATGACTGCGGTTGCCGAGTCAGATCGCGCTCCAACGATCGCGGGGCATTACCGCGATGCGTACCGTCGAGCCAGTCGGCACCCTCACAAACACGCACTCGACGGCACTCCGCTTGCTCCCCGACCCGTGGGTTGAAAGGAGCAATGGCCAACGGGGACACTGGGAATCGCTCGGAGGGATCTCGGTCGCTGGCGGTGGTCACCGGCGGTTCGAAGGGCATTGGCTACGAGCTAGCGAAGTGTTGCGCGCAACATGGCTTCGACCTGGTCATCGCCGCCGACGACACCGATCTCGAAAGGGCCGCCAAGCATCTCAGAAGTCTGGGGGCCACGGTAGAGACCGTGAGTGCCGACCTGGCGCGCCTCGACGGCGTCGACCTCCTCTATCGGAGGCTCGCCGGCCGAGTGCCCGACGCGCTACTCGCCAACGCCGGTCACGGCCTCGGCCACGGGTTTCTCGATCAGGACTTCGGCGACGTGCAGCACGTCATCGACACCAACATCACCGGCACGATCTACCTGATTCAGAAGATCGGACGCGACATGCGCCGGCGAGGCCACGGCCGCATCCTGATTACGGGGTCGATTGCCGGCTTTATGCCCGGCACCTATCAAGCGGTCTACAACGGCTCGAAAGCGTTCATCGATTCGTTCTCGTTTGCCCTCCGCTCAGAGCTCGACGGCACCGGTGTTACGGTGACCTGCCTCATGCCGGGCGCGACGGAGACGGCATTTTTCGAACGGGCCGGCCTGCTCGATACGAAGATTGGCCAGGCTGAAAAGACGAGCCGGCGGACGTTGCCGCCGCTGGCTTCGGCGCCGTGATGCGAGGCGACGGCGACGTCGTCAGCGGCTGGCGAAACAAGTTGCAGGCGGCGTTGGCCAACATCACGCCAGCGGGGTCCTTGCCGAACGGCACAAAGCTATGGCTGAACCCGGTTCCGGCTCGGAACCGGGAGAACAGCGGAACAGCTAGTCAGCAGCGCGGAGGATGGAATGGCGAACCCCAACAGCTCCACCACGACGTCGAATGCGGAATCGGATTCGGCCAGGCCTGAACGACACAGGGAAGCGACGAGCGGCATCGTCGACCGCGTGAAAGAGCGAGCAGCCGCAGAGCTGAAAACGCAGAGAGATCGAGCATCGGCCGGCATCGGCACGGTTGTACAGGCTGTCCGGCAGAGCACGCAGCAGCTGCGCGACGAAAATCATGACCAACTCGCTCACTACGTCAACGAAGCAGCTGACCGGATCGATCTGCTCGCGCGCCAGCTGCGCACCATGCAAATCAACGACGTGTTAACCGACGCCCAGCGGCTGGCGAGGCGCCAGCCCGCCATATTTGTCGGCTCCGCGTTCGTCGTCGGTTTGCTCGGCGCCCGTTTCTTCAAGAGTTCCTCGGGCGGGTCGCAACAGCGCCCGTACGCCGATGAGTCGTCTCGGCGCGCTCACGCCGACGTAGCGACGACCGGCGGAATGACTGGAACCGCCAACGCGAGTCGTATGGATGCTGAGCCGCCGAAGATGCCGCCGTCCAGCGGCAGCGTGGCGGCGAATGAGTCAGCATCGACAATCACGAATCGTGGTCGGCACACGCGCCAGCCATCCGAGAAGGCCTGATGACTCCGCGATCAGAAGACCGTTCGCTGGGCGAGCTCCTGGCGGAGCTATCGGCCGAAACGGCCACGCTCGTCCGCAAGGAAATGGAGCTGGCCACAACGGAGATGAGCGTCAAAGCCCGTCAAGCTACTGCCCACGCGGCGACCGCTGCCGCCGGCGGAGCCCTTATTCACGCGGGACTGCTGGTGCTCATCGCCGCGCTCGTAATTTGGTTGACCCAGATCGGCCTGTCCGCGTGGTTGTCCGCGCTCGTGGTCGGCGTGCTTACCGCCGGCGTCGGTTACGTGCTGGTCAACCGCGGTCTAACGAATCTTCGACGCATCGACCTTGCCCCACGCCAGGCCATAGAAACTCTCAAGGAGAACGCACGATGGACGACACGCCAGGGCGCGTAAAAATCCCCAGCAGACAGGCGGCCGATGGTTCTTCTGACGATGTGGCACGACGGACGCGTCAGATTCGAGGAGAGATCGAGCAAACGCGCGGGGAGATGACCGAGACAATCGACGCCATCCAAGAAAAGGTGAGCCCGAGCAACATCGTCGCCGACGCGAAAGAGCGCCTCAAGAGCGCGGCGACCGAAAGGGTGCGCGACATGACGGCAAGCGCGGGTGAGACAGCACAGGACCTGATGGATTATGGGCGTGACGCCGCCGATTCGATGGTGACCGGTATGAAGCACAATCCAATACCCGCCGCGATGATAGGGGTAGGTGCCGCGTGGCTGCTGATGACGCGATCGTCTTCACGTGCGCCGCGTCAGCCATATGCCTATGACGAGCGCTATTCGAGAGCGGGTCAATACAGCGACCCGAGGTGGCACGACGAAGCGGGTGACAGGCGGCGCCGTCGTTCCGAGAACACCGGCGTGGTCGAGCAGTTGCTGAGCCATCCCGTCCCGACGGCGTTGACGGCGATGGGCCTGACGTGGCTTGCATTTGCCGGCGGTCGGGGCGAACCGGGGCCGTACGAAGCCGATCCGAGACGGCGGAGTTATGGCCGTCAGCCTGATACACGAATGGGTTCCACTTTGGCGGAGTCTGCGAGCGACGTCGCCTCGCGTGCGCAGGAGTACGCTGAAGATGTCACGTCACGAGCCCAGGAGTACGCCAATGAAGCTGGCGAGGCTGTGCGCCGCAAGAGTCGTCAGGCGCAGAACGGGCTAGCCCGGATGCTCAACGAAAACCCCCTTCTGGTGGGTGCAGCCGCCTTGGCACTCGGCGCCGCCATCGGTGCTTCGATTCCGGAGACTGAGCAGGAGAATGAATGGCTGGGCGAAGCGCGTGACAGCCTTATGGAACAGGCGGAGGAGGCGGCCGGCAATGCCGCCACAGTGGTCAAGGAGGCAGCCGCCGACATGGCGGCGGACGTGACGAGTCGCGTGGTGCGTGGCGAGACAAGCTAGTTAATAGGGTGTCATGAACCAAGGCCGTCTCGCGACACCGGGACGGCCTTGGTACGAGTGACCTACCTTGGATGGAAGGCGACGCTGAGGCCGGCCGCGAGGCGCCAGTAGTCAGGTACTCACTCCTTTGGTCCCGGCTTGTCCTCAGGGGCGCCGGGTCGCCGAATACCTGCAATTGTGCGGCATTGGTTTCTGGTCGGTAGTCGGACAGGAAGAAATCGACGAGTTCGCCCGACTCGAGTCGAAGCGTCAGCGATGTTTGCTCTTGCCACAACCGTTGAGCATTCTCCGGATCGAAGGCGATGGCGACGAGCGTTGAGTGCTTCTCGCTACCGGCCCACTCGACTTCTTCGAGTGTGTAGCGGAATTCGCCTACGACTTCGTCGCTGCGTCTGACAAAAACACTGCCGCGTCCAGTCACTATCACGTGAGAATTCCTTTCGTGCCGCGACACTAAAGCCGGTCGCGAAGAAAGCGTGACGTCTGCGTTTCTCTGAAGGTGAACACGCATGACAGCAAACGCCCGTCTCCCATCTATGGCCCCTTCCTCTTCCTTCAAGATCGTTACCGTCCGCTCGAGAGACATTTCGAAGTCAATCGGACTCACGTTAGGCCGCCGAACGGCACACGACGCAGTACGTTGAGATTGTCAACAACCGCGCCATTGATCACGACCAGTGGACCGCGGTGACGAAGCACAACGAACTATGGATCAGCGGGGCGGGCAATGGCGGCTCTTCTCACGATCGCGTGCCAGCCAAAGCGACACGCATCGGGCCCAAGCGACGGATCTCTAGCCATAGTCAGCGTGACAATTGAAAGAGCGCGAGGAGCCATCCCACAAAGGACAATGCGGGGGCCCAAGCCATGAGTGCGCAAGACCGCAGAGACCGCCACCGGCCTAGGATGCTCCATCGGCGCTCGCCTACCGGCAGGAATCGCGCGCGGATGGCGAATTCTTTTTCCCAGTCCTCGAGGCGTTCTTCGTGGAGGGTGAGAGTATCCAACGCCCGGCTCTGTAGTTCTGCCCAACCGACGACCAGCGCCATCGCCGCGAAACACAGGACGATGCGTTTGGTCTCGTCGACTATTTGCATGAGACCCACGAAAGCCACATGGCCGAGACAAAGATGGCGAAGATCATGCGGCACCACGTGTTCGCGTGCGCCCGGGCCTCAAGTTCCTTCTTAATGAGCTGGCGGAGGGGCTTGTCCCGGTCGTCGTCGGCCATGCGCGCATTCTAGGTAAGGCGGTGACCGGAGTCCGCGCGGATCGGAGACCTGTGTGAGTAACCCGTGCGGCCTGTACTCTGCTCCATACGATACGTCCGCTGGCGAAGTCCGCGGCCTCAGCGTTCAAATGGCTCGCGTTGGATGCGGACGCGACGTCAATCGACGTTCAATTCCTGGTCGCTAGCGCTGTGGAAGTATTTTCAGCCTTCGCGTTCGTTGGCGGTACTCCAATTCGACCTGACATCGCCGGCATGCGAATTGGTCCCTCTGTTCAACGGGAGCGGCACCGCTCACCACAGACCCGACGTACATCAAGGTCCGATTGCACCTGGGACAGCGCAGCGAGGGAGTCGGCATGGGAGGAGACATCGTCCGGAGCGCGGCTTTTAGGGGACGTCGGTTCAGGAGTGCAGCATTCCGGTCCGCGACATCGGGAGCGGGCGCACTGAGATGGTGACCGGTCTTCTCAACAGACCAAACATTGCCG
>JBKPSC010000432.1:0-5464 GCA_046734915.1 Acidobacteriota bacterium
GAAATCGGGACGCCTGACGACGCGACCCGTATGGACGGGACGCGTCGAACCGATACTGCGGTCGTCGCTTTGCAAGCATGTGAACCGCCGCTCGGCGTCCGCAGCCGGCGGGCGGGAGACCGTCTGACGCTCGCGGGTGGAGGCGGTCGCAAGAAAGTCCAGGATCTGCTCGTTGATCGGAAGGTGGCACGGGAAATGAGGGACGGCGTGCCGATTGTCGTCGACGCGCGTGACCGGATTGTGTGGGTGGCGGGGCACGGAATCGGGGGCGAGTTTCGCGTAACTGATTCCGCGCAAGCCGTGATAATCTTGAGACTTAAGCTTTGGGGAGAACCGGCTTGAACTCGACCTTGAAGAGCTTGCTGTTCTGGATGGTGCTGGTCGTCGTCGGCGTCCTCATCTGGAACGTCTCGACGAAACTGCAGCAAAACGAGCAGCAGGTGCGGTTTAGCGACTTCATGGCTTCCGCCGAAGCCGGGAAGATCCAGAGCGTTGTCATTACGGGACAGGACGTTACCGGCGTCAATACCGAGAATGAGACCTTCCACACTTACGCCCCCGATCAGTACGAGGGCCTGGTCAACAAGCTGATCGACCGCGGCGTTGTCGTTCAGGCCAAAGAGCCGACGGCCAGCCCGTGGGCTTCGCTGTTGTATTCCTGGGCCCCGGTCCTCCTGATGATCGGGTTCTGGGTGTTCTTCATGCGGCAGATGCAGAGCGGCGGCAACAAGGCGCTGTCGTTCGGCAAGAGCAAGGCGAAACTCTCGTCAAGCTCCCAGAAAAAGGTCACGTTCAAAGACGTGGCGGGGGTCGACGAGGCCAAGGAAGAGCTCCAGGAAATCATCGAGTTCCTCAAGGAACCGCAGAAGTTCCAGAAGCTGGGCGGCCGGATCCCCAAAGGCGTGCTCCTGATGGGCCCTCCCGGAACCGGAAAGACGCTGCTCGCTCGTGCTGTGGCCGGAGAGGCCAACGTCCCGTTCTTCTCGATCAGCGGCTCTGATTTCGTCGAGATGTTCGTCGGTGTCGGTGCGTCGCGCGTCCGCGACCTGTTCGAGCAGGGCAAGAAAAACGCACCCTGCATCGTCTTCATCGACGAGATCGACGCAGTCGGCCGGCACCGGGGCGCAGGGCTGGGCGGCGGCCACGACGAGCGTGAGCAGACACTGAACCAGTTGCTGGTCGAAATGGACGGCTTCGAGTCGAACGAGGGTGTCATCCTCGTCGCGGCCACGAACCGGCCGGACGTACTTGACCCGGCCCTGCTGCGGCCCGGCCGATTCGATCGGCGCATCGTGGTGAACCGGCCGGATGTGAAGGGCCGCGAAGGCATCCTCAACGTCCACACGCGCAAGATTCCGATGGCCGACGATGTCGACGTGGCGGTGCTGGCGCGCGGCTCTGCCGGCTTCTCCGGAGCCGATCTGGCGAACCTGGTGAATGAGGCGGCCCTGAATGCCGCCCGCTACAACCAGAAGGTCGTGCGCATGCACGATTTCGAGTTCGCCAAAGACAAGGTGCTGATGGGCTCCGAGCGACGCTCGATGATCATCAGCGACGCCGAGAAGCGCGTGACGGCCATCCACGAAGCGGGACATGCGCTGCTGACCGTGCTGCTCCCATACGCGGATCCGATCCACAAGGTGACGATCATCCCTCGCGGGATGGCGCTCGGCTTGACGCAGCAGTTGCCGGCCGACGAGAAGCACAACTACTCGCGCAACTATCTGAACGATCAGATTGCCATCCTGCTTGGCGGCCGTATCGCAGAGCAGATCACGATGGACAGCCTGACGACGGGGGCCGGTAACGATCTCGAGCGGGCGACCGAACTGGCGCGCCGCATGGTCTGCGAGTGGGGCATGAGCGATGCCATGGGGCCGCTCACGTTCGGCAAGAAGGAAGAGCAGATTTTCCTGGGCCGCGAGATCGCGCAGCACCAGGACTACAGTGAAGATACGGCGCTCAAGATCGACCATGAAGTGAAGCGATTCGTCACCGACGCCTACGACCGCGCCCACAAGCTCCTCTCGAGCCACAAAGAAGTGCTGCTCAAGATGGCCGACGAGCTTCTCGCGCGCGAGGTGCTCGATGCCGAGCAGGTGCGGCGCCTGGCGGCCGGACTCGCGATTGAAGATCCGCGACCCGCGGCGGCTCGTGTTCCAGTCGCCGATGAGGACGAGGCCCGTCCGCGCCAGAAGGAACGCGCGCCGATCGTGCCGGCCTTGAACAAGCCGATCACCCAGGAATAAACGGGTAAGGGCACGCCACGTTGGATACCAGGAACCGTGGCGTGCACCTTTCCTCTCCGTCCCCACTTCTCCATCCCGCTTCCAGGCCGACGCGCGCTCGCGCTCGGTGAACGTCCGCTCGCGATGGGCGTGCTCAACGTCACGCCCGATTCGTTTGCCGATCCGGAGCACGTGATGACCTCCGGCTCGGGCCCGGACGTTGGTCGGGCGGTCGAAATCGCCCAGGCGATGGAGAGCGCAGGCGCGGACCTCATCGACATCGGCGGCGAATCGACGCGGCCCGGCGCTGATTCGGTGTCCGAAACAGAAGAGCTCAGACGCGTCGTGCCGGTCGTCGAGGCGATTGCACGGCACGTTCGCGTGCCGCTGTCCGTCGACACCTATAAGCCGGCCGTGGCGGCGCAGGCCGTGGCTGCAGGCGCCTCGCTCGTCAACGACATCAGCGGGCTCTCGTACGAGCCGGCACTGGTGGGCGTTGTGGCGAAGACGGGGGCCGGGCTGATCCTGATGCACACCCGCGGTCGCTCTGCGTCGATGTACGCGGAAGCGTCCTATTCCGATCTGCTTAGCGAGGTCGCCTTCGAGCTCGAGCGGGCGCTGGCGACTGCCGCCGCCGCTGGCGTCGATCGCACACGAATCATCGTCGATCCGGGAATCGGGTTTGCCAAACGCCCTGAGCACAGCTATGGTGTGCTGGCGCGTTTTCCCGAGCTGGCTGCCCGGCTCGGTCGACCAGTGCTCATCGGTCCATCGCGCAAGTCCTTTCTCCAGGCTGCGGCCGGCGAGCGGCCCGCGGCGACGCGCGATTGGGCGACCGCAGGTGCGGTGGCGGCCGCCGTGCTGGGTGGCGCGCACATCGTCCGGGTTCACGCGGTTGGCGAAATGGTGCAGGTGATGAGGGTCGCGGAAGCGATTCGCCGGGCCGGTGTAACCGGTTCCGCCGAGCCGCCCGCGCGCTAGAGGCAATGGACTGGCTCACGTCCCTACTCCGGCGTCCCGCTGTGGACTGGTGGGATCTGCTCGACGTCATCGTCGTGTCGGTCCTCGTGTACGAGGTCCTCAAGCTGATTCGCGGCACCCGAGCCGTACAGATGGCCATTGGCGGCGCGTTCTTCGTTGCCCTGTTCTACGGCTCGCGATGGGCCCACCTCGAGACGGTCAACTGGCTGATTCGCAATCTGCTGGGGTATTTGGTCTTCGCGGTCATCGTCCTGTTTCAGGCCGACATTCGCCGCGGCCTCGCGCATCTGGGCCGCGCGCCCTTTTTCAGATACCTGGCCAAGGCGGAATCGGCCGAGGAGTCGATCGAAGAGCTCATCGCGGCAGTCGGGATGCTGTCGAAGCAGCGGATCGGCGCCATCATCGCGGTCGAGCGTCAGATTGGCCTTCGCAACTACGTGGAGAGCGGCATTCCGCTCGACGCCCTCCTTACTTACGATCTGCTGCTCAGCATCTTTCAGACCTCATCGCCCTTACACGACGGCGCCGTCATCGTTCAGGAGGATCGGATTGCCGCGGCGGCGTGTTTTCTTCCATTGACGGTGAACCCGAAGCTGGGGAAGGAGCTGGGTTCGCGACATCGAGCGGCGATCGGCCTCACCGAAGAGAACGATGCCGTGGCGATCGTGGTCTCGGAAGAAACGGGGAACATCTCGGTCGTGTCCGACGGCGGCATCGAACGAGGGTTGACGGTCGAAGCCCTGCGCGTGCGCCTGCGATCGATGGTCCTCCAGCGTCGCACTGAAGCCCGGCGCGAGATTCCGGCGGAGGCGCAATGAAGGCCCCCTGGCCGTTTGGCCACTTCGGCCTCAAGGCCGTTTCGGTCGGATTGGCGATTGCCTTATGGATTGCCGTGGCCGGTGAAGAGACCGTCGAGCGCGGCCTGCGCGTGCCACTCGAGCTTCAGCAATTTCCGCCCGGGCTCGAAGTGGAGGGAGAGCCGCCGACGCTGGTGGACATCCGGGTTCGCGGCACATCGGGTGCCCTTGCCCGACTGTCACCGGGCGATATCATCGCCGTACTGGATCTGCATGGTGCGCGGCCTGGCCGTCGTTTGTTCCAGCTGACCCCCGAGCAGGTGCGAACGCCGTTCGGGGTCGACGTGATTCAGGTGACGCCCAGCAGCGTTGCCATCGAGTTCGAGAACGCCGCCGTACGCCGGGTTCCGGTGGTGCCGTCCGTCGAGGGCGATCCGGCGCCGGGCTTCACGGTCGGCAAGATCACGTCCGATCCGCCTGACGTCGAAATCATCGGACCAGAGTCAGCCGTCGCGGATGCGACCGAAGCACTCACCGAAACGGTCTCAGTCGCCGGGGCCTCCGGTGCTGTGCGTGAAGTCGTGAGCGTCGGTGTGCTGAACCCATCGCTGCGCGTCAAGAATTCACGAACCGCTACGATCGAAGTCCAGATCGTGCCCGGACCGCGTGAGCGGACGCTCCGTGAGCAACCGGTTCACCTGCGATCGATGGCCACGTCGGTGAGCGGCCGTGCGGTGCCGCCGATAGTCACCGTTCATATCCGCGGATCTCGGGAGGGCGTCGGCCGCATCACGCCGGGCGACGTCGTGGCCTTCGTGGATCTTGGCGGGCTCGGGCCCGGTGACTATACGCTGCCCGTCAGGGTCGATGCGCCGGGTGCGGCTGGCGTCGTGGGCATCGATCCCCCAACCGTACAGGTCTCAATCGTCAATGAAAAACACTGAGTCCGCGCCGCGCCTCTTCGGCACTGACGGAGTCCGGGGAGTTGCCGGAAAGTTTCCGCTCGATCGTCGAACAGTTGGCCGTCTGGGCGCCGCTCTGGTTCGGGCGCAGCCTGCCTCGCCAGGTCCCGTGAGGCTCCTCGTTGGACGCGATACGCGCGAATCGGGCACTTGGATCGAAGCCGAGCTCGCCCACGGTGCGTCCGGAGAGGGTGCGCGGGTGACGAGCGTCGGCGTGGTCCCTACGCCCGCTGTCGCGTATCTCACCCGGGAAGGCGCCTACGATGCCGGCGTCGTCATTTCCGCGTCGCACAATCCGTTCGAAGACAACGGCATCAAGGTGTTTTCAGGCCGCGGCGAGAAATTCACCGAGGTCGTCGAGCGCCGTATCGAGCAGATCGTAGCCGACGACTCGTGGCAGGCGAGGAATGGTGCGGCCGCCGAGCTGTCGGGCGCGAATCTGGTTGCCGCGTACGTCGATCACCTGAAGGCCATCCTCGCCGGTGTGACGTTGCCG
>JBKPSC010000433.1:0-4945 GCA_046734915.1 Acidobacteriota bacterium
GCGATCCGGGCGATTTCCTCCGCGCTCAACGACGGGTCGCTCTGAAACTCCTGGATGCCGATGTTCTTCTCGACGTACCACGGCGGCATGACCCCAGCGCGGGGCCCGATCCCCGTGCGCTGCTTGATGGCGCGCGCCCACGGCCGCACTTCTTCATAATTCGTGAGGGGCATCGGCGCGACACCATCAGCGCGATGGCAATTCTCACAGCTGCGCTGGAGGATCGGTGCGATGTCCTTCGTGTAGGTGGGCTCGTCGGCTGCCTGGACGCGCGCCGGCGCGGCCAGCAGTAGCGCGACACCCACAACGAGACCGATCCCCACGATGCTCCGCCCTCGGACCCCGTTGTCAGCAGGCTGCATGGACCAACTCCTTGGCGCGGCACTCTCAGTGCCAGCCCGTGATTGACCGTGGTTCGCCGGCTAACGCTCAGCCGGTACAATCAAGAATTATAGACCAGGCCACGGCGCGAGGGGCCCAACAACTCCCGCCGAATGGACTTCAGCAAGGACGCTCGGAGCAGGGGCAAGTCGTGACGACACGCGATCGCTCGTCAGGCGGACTGCCGGACCGAATGGCCGTTCCGACTCGCATCCTCTTTGTCGGAATCAATCCTGGCCTGACATCGGCGAGAGTCCGGCACCATTTTGCCGGTCCGTCCAATCGTTTCTGGAGGCTGCTGTTCGATTCGGGCCTCACGCCGGAACGGCTGAGGCCCGAGGACGATCATCGCCTCGTGACGTGGGGATACGGCCTGACGAACCTGGTGCCACGAGCCACCGCCGGCATCGATACGCTGCGGCGCGAGGAGTTCGTCGCAGGTCTGCCAGCGCTGCGGCGCAAGGTCGCGCGGCTCGAGCCACACATCGTCGCGCTGGTCGGCGTGACGCTGTTCCGAGTCGTGTTTGCCATCCCGTCCGGCGCTTCCGTCGCGCTCGGCCTGCAACGGGAGCGTCTGTCGGGTTCCCGAGTCTTCGTCCTGCCAAATCCGAGCGGACGGAACGCGCACTTTTCGTACGCCGCGATGGTGCAGGCGTTTTCGCAGCTGGCAGCGCTCGCGCGAGCCGGCGGTCCCGGCTCGCCCCCCACGCCGGCGTGCGACTGAACTCAGGCCGAGCCCATGAAGCCCAGGTCCGACGTGCTGAACCGGCCGATGTTCGGAAAAACGAGGGGCAGGTCCGATGCGCTCACGCCGAACCACGAGGCAAGCGTGGCCGCGTACTGTTCGACCGAGACAGTCGGAATCCAGCGTCCTCGGGTGTCAGTGTCCGACGGGCCTCCCAGCCGCAGTTCCGGGAACAAGGTGCCGTTTGGTCCGGCCACCCCGAAGAAATCGCCACCCTGAACGGCCCCTCCGACCCCGAAGTGATGCTTGCCCCACGCATGGTCGCTGCCGACAACCGTCGAACCCGAGCCGGCCGGCTGCAGCGTGCGTCCGAAATCCGACAGCGTGAATGCCGTGACCTGCCGATCCAGTCCGAGCTCCACTGTCGCCTGGTAGAAGGCTGAGAGCGCCTGGCTGACCTGTGTGAGCAGGCTGGACTGGGTCGCCACCTGGTTCTGGTGCGTGTCGAAGCCGCCCAGCTGACAGAAGAAAATCTGCCGCGTCAGCCCGAGTGACGGCGACAGCGAGTTGAACTTGATCAGCTTTGCCACCTGCAGCAGCTGATTGCCCAGCGTGGTGTTCGGGAACGTCGTGCCGAGCGACACATCGCTATCGAGAATCGCCCCGATGTCCACGGCCTGCTGTGTCGTCCGGCTGCTTGCGCCGACGAGCGCGCTTTCAAGGTCAATCGTGCGCAAGTGGTCCATCGCCTCCCGGCGCGCGCGCTCGTCGTCGGCAGTGCCGAAGCCGTTCAGCACGAGCACTTGATTGAGCGCGGTGGGCGCCGCGGCGACCGAAACCGGAGTGCTGCTCTGGCCACGGGTGAAGATGCCGCCTGAGAGCGCGGTCATGACCGGGAACCCCGATGCCGAGCCCGCGAACCGGTCTGCCGTCCGTCCGCCCCACCCGCTCTGGCCGACGCGGTCGGCAATCGCCGTCTGCCACTGCGCGATCTGGTCGGAGTGCGAGAACAACTGATACGGGCGCGGCGCACCGCTCTGATACGACTCCCTGGTAATCGGCTGCACCAGAGGGCCGACGTTGCAGGCGATGGCCATCTTCTGGTCGCTCCACAGCGCGTGCAGATCCACGAAGCTTGGATGCAGCCCGAACGACTGGCCGGTAGTGAGCGGCGTGATGGGCAGGAGCGTATCGCGGGGAATAGCCAGGCCGGACGCGCTCCGTACCGAAGCGTAAGCGTCGTACTCGGTGGTGTCGAATGGCACGATCATGTTGTTGCCGTCGTTGCCCCCTCCCAGGAACACACAGACGAGGGCGCGGTAGTCCAGCCCTTGCGCGAAGGCGTTGATCAGGCTGAACCGTTCGACTCCGGCGGCAAAGGCCGCGGCGCCCAGCGCGTATCCGACGCACGACCCCGTTTGCAGCAGAAATTGCCGGCGTGTCATCTCCATCGCTATCTCTCCACTTGGTACTGCGACGAGGTCAGGACGAGGTACGCCGCCGTGCGGACACGTTTGAGCGCGTTGGTGCGCGACACGCGGCCAACCGCGTCGACGATCGCCGCGCGCATGTCGGCGGACATCGTGCCGTGCAGAAGCAGCCGGTCGAGCGCGTCGACGAGCGCCGGGACGTCAGCGGCGAGCGGCAGCCACGCCGTGAAGTCGATGGAGGTGCCGGTCGGCGCATTCGCGCTGACGGCGATTCGCGAAAAGACCATCGTGTTCACGAAGTTCATCCGCCGGAGCGCGGTTGACGTGGTGTAGATGCCGAACTCGGGTCCGCGAAGGCCGGCGGTGCCGGAGACGACGGTGGAAGGCGAGAAGTAGCTGAAGACCGATGGCGGGCGAAAGAGGTCCATGCTCATCGCCGACGTCTGCGGGTTCAGATAGCCGTCGCTCTCCCCGCTGCCGTCCGCCGAGCGGGCGCCGAAGGCGCGCAACACGTTGGCCACGACTTGCGCCGGGTGCCGGAGCCGGCCGTAGTTTGCTTCGGCCTTGCGGTCGCCGCGCGCTTCGTCATCCAGGAGGATGGCGCGAATGACGGCCGCGAGATTGCCTCGAACGCCGGATGTTGCACCGTCGAACGCCGCGGAGACCCGGGCGACGTAGCCGGGACTGGGGTTGCTGGTCACGAGGTGCTGGATCAGTTGCCGGGAGATGAACGGCCCGACGTTGGCGTCGTTGAAGATGTTGTCGATGGCGTCGTTCAGATCCTGCGTCGCGCTGTGTCCCGCGTCGAGCGTGACGCCGTTCAGGAGCGTCTTGGCGTCTCTGTCGTGCTGCGCCTCGTTCGGCACCATCGGGTCGATGTAGTTGGCGACGCCCGCGGCAGGCGCCGTCGCGAATCGCCAACCGGTGAACACACGGGCGAAGTTGTTCACGGTTTCCTGCGTGTAGGTCGGAATCGCCTGACCGCCCTCGTCGAGCAGTTGCGTCCCGTCCGGATTCAGGCGGACGGTACCGATCGAGAAGAGCTGCAGAATCTCGCGGGCGTAGTTCTCGTTCGGCCGCGTTTTCGTGTTGCCGGCGACGTCGAGGTACTTCCCCATGGCGGGATTGAGCGTGATGTCGTACAGGAGGTCGCGGTAGTTGCCGAAGGCGTGCCGATCGAGAACCTGCAGATACGGCGCCATCCAGCTCGGTTGCGTCACCTCGAGGCCCGAGACAACGATGATCTGGTGCAGAGCGAACGCGACGCGCTGGCGCAACTGGTCCTCGCCGTACAAGGCATTGATGAAGAACCGGTTCTGCAGCGGATAGAGCGTGTAGTTGTCGCGTTGACAGGTCGAGTTGTTCGGGCACGCGGCGGTATCGCGCGTCGTGGGGTACAGCGGCAGCGTCGAGTAGCTCGACGCCGGTGCGTTGAACTGCTCGTCGAGGAAGGCGTCGATGCCCACGAGGCACACGTGATCGATGACCGCCGGCGTCGGACCGAAGGTCGCCTGCTCGAGGAATCTGACGACATCCGCGGTTGCACACTCGTCCTGGATCGAGGAGGCGGATGCTGAGGAAGGTCCGGTCCCGAGCGCGTGGGCGATCGCCAGTCCGATCGCGAACGCGACACACGTCTTCAGCCGCCAGCGCCGCACGCGTCGCCGCCAAGAGCCTTCGGCCATGCTGTCCTCCGGTTGGGAAGGCGAAGCATAGCGCAAAGACTCGGTATCGAACTGTAAAAGGTCGCGAAGATTGCGCGCGTCCGCTCGAGCTGATCAATGAGCGGGCTTGGTCGCGGTCACCAGTCGTTGCGGCAAACGGATTGCCGTACCAGAAGCGCCATCCGAGTCGGCGGCGCTCCAAGGCGGTCGCGCCGAGCTTTTTCAGCGCGGCGGCATAGCGAGCGTGACGCGGATGTCGGCGACGGCGGTCAGGACGGCACCGCGCCCGCAGCCCAGGTCGAGGACGCGCTCGTCGCCGTGAAGATGAAGGCCTCGGAGGATTTCTTCCCAGACGTGAAACTTCCCGCGGCGCGTCGTGTAAAAAAAGCTGAAGGCGTTCGCGAGATAGAACGCTCCGGCCAGGGCCAGCGGCGTGGAAGCGCGGTCGCGCATGCCCCACGCGACAATCGACGCCACCACCCCGGCGCCGCCCAGCGCGGCGAGAAACAGGAGGGCGTAGGGCGCATCGTAGCCGTAGTCGCCACGGCGTTCTGTCATGGCTGAAGACGGCTGTCGCGGTGCCGCGCTCGTGCAAGACGGTCAGCCGGATCGCGGGATTCGAGGTCTGATCCGTCCGCGGTATCGCCGCACTCGCGCAGGCGCCGGCCGAGGAACCGACGTTCGGAAGGATTCCGCGCGAGCGAGGCCGCCATCGCGAAGTGCGCTCGCGCCGCCTCGACAGCGCCACGACGCAGTTCGAACTCACCGAGCGCGGCCGGATAGAA
>JBKPSC010000434.1:0-4278 GCA_046734915.1 Acidobacteriota bacterium
GCCGCGAGGAGCGCCCGATCGCAGTGACCCACTGGTCGGGCTCTGGTTCCATGACGGCCACGGCTGAATTCCGGCCTCCGGGTCTGCGCGCGCGCGGCTGGCGAACTCCTGCGAACGGATCCTCGGACGGCGTCGCCGGTGGTGGTGGAACCCGACCAGCCAACCGCGCCGCGAGTTGCTTGAGCCTTTCCAGAAACATGACGATCTCCTCGTGGAGGACATTTACGTCAGGCCGCCAGATCCCACCACATTGAACTGTCCCGAGACCGCAAAAAACGCGCGGCCGAAGTGTTCGATGCGCAACGTTGCATCATACCTGCTCGCCCACCGGATCACATCCGCCCGATCGCAGTACCGTTTGTAGATTTCAAAGCGGCGCCCATCGTTCAAGCTTCGCTCCTGACGTCCGACTTTCTTGTTCAACCTCGCTCGTTCGCGGCTCCAGGCAGAATCGAGGACGAGGAATCGCCCAGCTGTGCCGAGCATGGTGCGCAGCGCGGCGAACAGCCTGGGCTCCTGCGCCTCGGTGAGATGACTGAGGAGGAAACCGACCAACACACAGTCATGTGTGGCGGACGCGAAGTCGTAATCGAACAAGTCGCCCTGAATGAGAACGCTGCGCTCGACGAGGCCGAAACGAACTATCTTCTTCCGGCATTCGGCGAGCATCCGTTCAGATTGATCGAACAACGTGATGTGCGAGCATCGGCCGGCATAGAACGGCAGCCAGTAACCAGTACCGCATGCCACGTCGATCAACCAATCGGAGCCGAACGCCTGAACGATTTCCGCCAGCCGCGTCGCCTCGGATTTGAAGATCTCGGGATCGCGTATCGACGCGCTTCCGGTTCCGAGGGTGTATACCTCCTCGTACTCGGGAGCCCGCTCGTTGTAGTAATCGAGCATGCGTCGACGGAGATCCGCGTCCATTCCTTTTGGTGGAGGCTCCACCCAAGATAGGATGCCTCATGCCGTTCTTCGCTCCAACCCAAGAGGAAGAGCGTAGTTTCCTGAGTGTGCTTCGCCACACGGTGCTGGAGGGCCCGCTCCGCCTCGTTCGCTTCACCGATTCTTCGCGCGGGCACAAGGCGGCGTACGGACGCAAGGATCCGAAGACCGGTCTCTATGTTTCCTATTGGATGTACGCGTCCGAAGTTGAGGAATTGCTCGAGTCCGTTTCAGCCGGCGGACCGTACGGACTGAAGACAATACGAGCCCAGAATCTTTCGGCCAAGCAGCTTCGCAACATCGGCTCGTAGCAGCGGGGGCTGCTTCTCTTCGAGACCAGGCGTCGCAGAGCCGGCTAACGACTGCGTTCGCGCCGAATTTCCCGACCGGCAGATTCTTCTTGTTTGGCAACTATAATTGTAGTTATATCAACCCTACTGATAGTTGCTCCATGCCCAAGACATCCCTCACAAAGCCCGAGCTTCAGATCATGGAGGCGCTCTGGACGCGCGGCGCGTGCTCCATTCGAGAGATCCATGAGGCCTTGCCCGCCAAGGGTCGACCTGCGTTCACCACCGTCCAGACCGTCGTGTACCGCCTGGAAAAGAAGGGCGCCCTCCGCCGCGTCAAACGAATCAGCAATGCGACCATCGTCGAGGCCGTTATTTCCCGTGACGATGCCCATACCACGCTGGTTGCGGAGTTGCTCAGCCTGTTCGACGGTCGCCCCAAGCCTCTTATGGCTCGACTGGTCGAATCCGGAAAGCTGACGCTCGACGACATCAAGGAAGCCGAAGACGCGCTGCGGAAGCTCACGAAGAAAGGTCGACCGCGATGAGAACGCGGCGGAAGCTTGCGCTCAGTGTGATGGCGACCCTGGTGGCCGCGAGTCCGGTGCTCGCGCACCACGAGTGGCCGGTCGATCGAACCAGGCAAGTCACGGTAACAGGAACCGTGACCGCGTACATCTGGGCCGACCCGCACGTGATGATCGCGCTCGACGTCCAGGCCAACGGGACCGTCGAGAAGTGGAGAGTCGGCGCCTCGAGCAAGAAATATACGGCGGCCGGCGGATGGGACAGGAATACGTTCAAGCCGGGGGACGTCATCACCGTCATCGGCTATCGCTTCAAGGACGGATCCAACATGGCCCAGGTCCAGAAGGTCGTGATGGCGAGCGGTAAGGAGCTGTACTACTCGTCGCGTCCGTAGAAAGGCAGGCCACGATGACTTCCTGGCTACTAGCCTCGGTAGCGAACCACCTGTGGCAGTCGACGCTCTTCGTCGCGCTCGCCTGGCTCGTGACGCTTGCGTTGCGGCGACATGACGCACGCGTGCGGTACTCGTTGTGGGCGGCGGCATCACTGAAGTTCTTCCTGCCGTTCTCGTGGCTGATCGGCCTCGGCACTCTGGTCGAGTGGCGGACGGCTCCCACGATCGCTCAGCCGGCGGCGACGTTCGTCATGCAGGAGATCCTGGCGGCGCCACTCGTCTATGGCGCCGTTCCGCAAGTCCCGCAGGACACGAGCATCGCTCGGTGGCTCGTCCTCATCGTCTGGCTCGCAGGAACTGTGGCAGTGTTGGTCTGGTGGGGCCGACACTGGCGCGCCCTGCGAACGGCGCGGCGCAGTGCAACGCCACTGCCGCTCGGTCCCGCCTTCGCCGAGGCGACGGGGGGCGGGCCGGATTGCGACGCCCGCGAGCTCACGGTGATGTCATCGCCGACGGCGTTCGAACCTGGCGTCGTCGGACTCCTGCGGCCAGTGCTGTTGTTCCCTGAGGGACTCGTCGGTCGCCTGACGCCCGCGCAGCTCGACGCGATCCTCGCGCACGAGTGCGCGCATGTCCGGGCGCATGACAACCTCCTCGCGGTCGTGCACATGGCGGTCGAGGCGATCTTCTGGTTCCACCCGCTCGTGTGGTGGATCGAGCGGCGGATGATCGACGAGCGCGAGCGTGCGTGTGACGAGGCCGTGATCCGCGCCGGCAAACGGCCGGCCGATTACGCAGAGGGGATTCTGGCCGTGTGCCGCTGGTCGCTCGAGTCGCCCGTGATGTGTGTTTCCGGAGTCACCGGCTCCGATTTGCGGGCACGCATCGAGACGATCCTGGCCAATCGTCTCGGTCATCCATTGCACATGACCGGACGAGTGCTGTTCGCCGGTGCGGCCCTGATCGTGCTCGGCGGTCCAATCGGCATTGGCCTGCTGCATGCGGCGCCTAAAGAACATGCGGCGGCTAAAGAACAGCCGGCGGCGCAAGAACCAGCGACCGAGACATTCGAAGTCGCCACGATCAGGCAAAACATGGGTCCTGCCTTAGGTGGGCCGATTGGGGGTGGGATTGGCTTCCGGCCCGGCCGCTTCTCAGCGGAGAACATGACACTGCGGCAGCTCCTCACTTACGCGTATGAGGTGCAGACGTATGAGATCTTCGGAGGACCGGACTGGGCGACGAACCACCGCTTCGACATTACAGCCACGATGCAACCGCCGCCAACCGGGTCCGACACGCGTGACGGGCCCGCGCGCAATCGCCACCTGTTACGTGCGCTCCTTGCCGAACGCTTCAATCTTGTCGTGCACGAGGAACGCCGCGAGATGCCGGTGTACTCATTGACGATGGCGAGACGCGACCGCCAGTTGGGCGCACGACTGCGTGCCTTTGAAGGGGAGTGCGGGGAACCGGACAAGATGGGGAGCCCACCGGATGCGACGTTTGGCATGCCGACCTTAGATCCCGGCAAGGGTCCGCAATGGTGCATGGCCTTCACCAGGGTAGGACGAATCTCCGCGCAGGGCACGACGTTGTCTGACCTCGGAATGACCTTGGCAAGGCTCCCCGCCGTGAGTCGTCGCGTTCTCGACCGAACTGGTCTCAGTGGTCGCTTCGATTTCGACCTCGAATGGACGCCGGTGGTGACGCCATCTGGGCCCGCGGCGCCGGGAGTGCCGCCCGATGCGGGCCCCACGATCTTCACGGCTCTTCAGGAGCAACTCGGCCTGAGATTGGAGCCGACGAACGAGATCATCCCCGTGCTGATCATCGATAGCGTGAATAAGCCGTCTCCGAATTGAGGCTCGGATGCAGCGGCACCAACACCCTAGCTTTCCCCTTCGAACATCTCTCCCCACGAGCACATTGACAGGCCATCGGGCGGGGTCTACAGTCCGCTCGATACGCCTATGCATCCCGTTACACGACGCAACTTCATCAAGACCGTCATCGCCGCGGGCGCGACGGCCTCCTCGGTCGGCTATCTCTTTCGCGGCCCTGGTGCATTACTCGGGCAAACAGCGTCGGCGCCGGGCTCTGTTGAGCGCCTGATCA
>JBKPSC010000435.1:0-5170 GCA_046734915.1 Acidobacteriota bacterium
GTCGTCAACGTGACGACGTCGGAGGTCAGCACCAACTACAACCGGGAGTGGGTGCAGAGCGCGCCGGTGCGCCGGTTCTCCTATTTCGATCTGATCAACTCCGCGCCGGGCGTGAGTGCGACCACCAACGTCGGGCAGACCACTGCCGCACAGTCGCTCGGCAACAGCACCAACGACAACTCCTACCAGATCGACGGCACCGACATCAGCTCCACCCCGTGGCCCAACACCGATGCGATCGACGAAGTGCAGGTGATGCAGCTCGGCGCCTCGGCCGAGTACGGCAACGTCCAGGGTGCCGTCTTCAACATCGTCACGCGGATGGGCGGCAACACGTTCCACGGCGATGGGAACGTCTACCTGCAGAGCGACGCGCTGACCGCCCGCAACACGACAGCGGCCCAGGACGGGGGGTTCCCGTATCATCGCGAAAAATATGTTGACGGCACGGTGCAGGCGTCCGGACCATTCGTGCACGACAAGTTCTGGTTCTTCGGGTCGCTGCAGTATCAGCGGGACTGGGACAGCCAGCCCGGCGTCGATCCGATCTTCGTGACGCAGAACGACTCGCGGCGGATGTTCTACAAGTTCAACTACAACATCAACGCCAAGCACCGGCTGATGCACGGTTACCACAACGACTACTATTTCATCCCGGAAATCGCCACGAGCGTGGCGGCTCCGAGCACGGTGGCGTTGAATCACGGCGACAACCCGACGCCGAACGTGGTCTACACGGGTGTGCTGTCGGACAAGACGTTCATCGAAGGCCGCTACTCCGGGTTTTTCCTGCACAGCTCCAATGATCCGCAGATAGAGGGACAGCCGCACGTGATGACGCGGTACGAGGATCAGGACACCGGACAAATCACCGGCGGCATAACGAACTGGAACCAGAACCGGAGCTGGCGTGTAGGGTACGCGTTCAAGCTCTCACATCTGGTCGACAGGTTCCTCGGCGGCAGCCACGACCTGAAGACCGGGTACCAGATCACCAATCACGGGAGCGACAACCTGAACGGTCCGAACGATGTGTTGACCACCTACAGCGTGACGGGCCGGCAGACGACTGGAACCACCCAACTGCCCTATCACCAGGGGTCCGAAGCGGTGACGCATGGCCTCTATGTCGATGATACCTACCGGATCGGCCAGGCGGTCGTGAATGTCGGCGTGCGGTACGACTACAGCCGTGCGATGTTTCAGGCCCTCCCGTTCCTCGACGCCCAGGGGCGTCCGACGGGCGAGATGTCCCAGCCCAACGACGACGTGTATCACTGGAACGTATTTTCGCCGCGCGTCGGCGTGAACTTCCCGCTCGGGTCGAACAACACGATCATCAAAGGGCACTACGGACGCTATTACAAAGCCCTGGAGGCGACCGAGTACCGAGGCGCGGTGCCTTCGGTCAGCCCGGGGTACGCGTTTGCCCTCGACGCCGCGGGGAATCGCGTCAACATGGTGCAGGTCTCGAGCAACGCCAACCTCCGGATCGACCCGAACCTGAAGTCGGCCTACAGCGACCAGTACATCGTGCAGTTCGAACAGCAGATCATCTCCGACCTCGGCTTCCAGGTGAACTACGTCTACAAGAGCGGCCACGACTACACGCTGTGGCAGGACATTGCCGGCATCTACGCGCAGGTGCCGTACGTGGACAGTCTAGGCACCGACGCGACGGGCAACACCGTGATGGTCTACCGGCTGACGAGCAATGCCGCCGATCGCATCTTCCTGCAGACCACCGATACCTCACGCTTTCCCGGCAACGAGATGTACATGCGCTACAAGGGTGTGACCATGAGCTTGACCAAACGCATGTCTCAGAACTGGCAGGGCGTGGTCTCGCTCGTTCTCTCGAAGGCCGAAGGTCGGCTCGGGTCGAGCGCGCGCTTCACTCCGGTGACGAGCCAGAGCAGCCAGGCGCTCACTTTCGGCCGCGAGGTGGCCGGGCCCAACGACTTCGTCAACACCGACGGTCGATTGATCGGTGACCGGCCGGTCGTAGCGAAGGCGCAGTTGAGCTATCGGTTCCCGTTCGACATCCTCGTGGCCACCAACATCCAGCATCAGACCGGGCGTCTCTATCCTCGCCAGGTGCGCGTGAGCGGCCTGGGGTTCCCGGCAGCGCCGACGATCAACATGGAAGCGAATACGGGAGACCGGCGCGTCAAGGACGTGAACATGATCGACGTCCGTGCGCAGAAGGACTTCCGTCTGGCAGGAACGCAGACCATCGGCGTGTTCCTGGACCTGCTGAACATGACCAACAACGCGCAGACCGAGAGCGTGGCCTCGCTGCTCGGCACGGCGTCTTCTTTCGGGCAGGGCGTGCGGTTCGTTCCCCCGCGTCGGGCGATGTTTGGCGCGAAGTTCCGCTGGTAACGGTGCTCGAGGAGGAGTGATGACCATGAGAATCGTGCGCACGGGATTGGTCGCCGTCCTGATCGCGGGCCTTGCGTCGTCGTCGTTTGCCGGCGATTTGCGGCAGAGTGTGGCCGCGGCTGCCGCTGCGCAACAGATCCCTCAGGCCTCGACGTCGGGCCGCTCCAAGGCCATGGCGTGGGGTGGCGGAGCGCTGTTTGCCAGCGGCATGGCCATCGGGCTGTTCGCCTTCATGAACAACCAGAACGGGGAGTTCACGGAGTTCGGCGAGAAAGGCGAGGCCAATGCTGTCAACAAGCCGCTCGGAGCCACTGGAATCAGCATGGCGTTCGCGGGTGGGCTGTTGATGTACTTCGGGACGCGCGGCGCGAGTCAGTCACCGTCCATCGTCGTCCACCGTCGCGGCATCCGCGTAGTGAAACAGTTGACGTGGTAACCGAATCGAACCAGCGCGCTTGCCCCGTGGCGTAGGAAGGACAGCGACCCGGGCAGCAACGCGGGTGACAACCCGACGCTGCCCTCGGGCTTCACCTACCTCATCGCGAACAACCAATCCACACGCCAATGACTTCAGCAACCGCCGTCGTATGCACCAGGAACAGATGGCCGCTCCTCAAAGCGTGCCTCGCGAGCCTGGCTGAGCAGACGCTGGATGCCCTCGAAGTCATCGTGGTCGACAATGGCTCAACCGATCAGACACCGCAGAATCTCGAGAGGTGGCGGCACGTCTCACCTCGTCGACATGTCCTGACGGAGCCGATCGCGGGATTGTCCCGCGCCCGAAACCGGGGACTCGAGGCCGCTCGAGGGGAGATCGTTCTTTTCCTCGACGATGACGCGCTGGCACCGGTCACGTGGGCGAACCGGCATGTCGCCGCGTACGAAGACGAGACCATCGTCGCGGCCGGCGGCCCGATCACGCTCACGTTTCCCGCAGGCAGACCCGCCTGGGCTGGGCCTTGCCTCGACCATTGGTGGAGCGCGCTGAATCACGGCGATGCGCTGCGTCCCTTCGGCCGCCCGAACAGCCCGTACGGAGCCAACATGTCGATCCGTCGCTGCAGCGCACTAGCCGTGGGGGGCTTCAACGTCAGACTTGGGCGCGTGGGGGGCAGCCTGATTTCGAGCGAAGAAGCCGACTTGTTCGACCGCCTGTGGAACACTGGTGGCGTCGTTCACTACCTGCCGGACGCCCCAATCCTCCATCAGGTTTCGGAAGACCGGCTCCGGCGGCTGTGGTTGCTTCGGCGGGGCTGGGCACAGGGGCGCACGAACGCCCGTCGGGAAGGCGTGCTGGCCGGCCCGGAATTCTGGAAGCGCTTCGTCGAGGAAATCCGTCACGCGTTTGGAGGGCCGGTTGGACCGTGGCGCACCATGATCGAGAGCCGACACGAACCGGGTGCAGCACTGAATGATTTGTGCCGCCGCGCCGGACACTTCGCGTGGTCCTGTGAACACGCGTGGCAGCGTACACGCGCGCTCACCGGTCATCGATTCGTGCGGGGCTCGGACTCACAACGTGAATCGGCATGAGCTTGTCGGTCTGCTGCATGACGACCGATCCGCCAGCGCGTGTCGCGGCGATGCTCGGGATGTTGCGAGATGTTGCCGATGAGATTCTCGTCGCGGTCGATTCGCGAGTGAATGTTTCCGAGATCGGGGCGCTGACGGGCGTCGCCGACCGCATCTGGCGATTCGAGCGGCGGGCAACCGTCGACCGGCCGCGGCCGTGGCTGGCGTCACACTGCCGTGGTGACTGGATCCTCTGGATCGACGGGGATGAAGTGCCGAGCGGCTCACTCATTCGAGCGCTCCCCACACTCATCGCGACGACGGAAGTCCTTCAGTATCACATTCCCAGACGCTGGCTGTTTCCCGATGCGGAGCATTGGCTGGAGGAAACACCCTGGTGGCCGGACTTCCAGATCCGTCTGATCCGAAACGATTCAGCCACCATGAGGTACGGCGGCACTCACGAGCCGATCCTTCCGATGTTGCCCTGGCGTTGTGTGGAAGCACCGCTCTATCACCTGACCTGCCTGGTCAGCTCTATTGTTGAACGCCGAGAGAAGGTCCGGTGTTATGACAGCGAGCGTCCCGGGATGATTTCCCCCGGCGGCGGGGCGTTCAACGAGGTCTTTCAGATCCCCGAGCAGTACGCCTCGCTTGGTCCCGCTCGTGTGCCGGACGAAGATGTCGCCGCACTCAACGCCGTCCTGGATGGATTGCCGCCTCGACGCACGCGGGAGTCGTGTCCAATCATGGCGGTGACGGGTGAGGAGATCGACGCCTTTGCGCCGGTGCGCGCACTCGAAGCTTCGGACTATCGCGCCGCCATCGAGATTCTCGAGCGAGACACGCGTTTCGCACCGGGCGTTCCGCGCTACCTGCTGATGCGCATCGAAAATCGGGGCAGCGCGGTCTGGTCGTGGGGGGTTCAGCATCCGGCAATACGCTTGAGCTATCACTGGTGGGGTCTGGATGGTGAAGCCGTCGCTTACGAAGGCCGACGCACCTTGCTCACGTCGACGCTGCGGCCATCCGAGACGCTGATCCTGGCGGCCGAGATAGCGCCCCCCGCGACGGCGGGACGCTACATCCTCGAGGTCGATCTGGTTGATGAGTTGGTGCGCTGGTTCGACTGCCCGACCCGCGTCGAAATCGAGGTGGCTGACCGCACGTCGAGCCGTCCGTCAACGGCGTGATCGAGCGATATATGATCGGCCACGCTTTGGAGGGTCGGGAACGATGTGGTCCCGTCTTCTTTCTGCTGGCATTCCGTTAG